>JACOUA010000210.1 GCA_016178075.1 Acidobacteriota bacterium | reverse complement strand
TGCACTATGGAGGCGCCTCCGATGAAACACCATCAACACCGTCGCCCTGGGAACCCCGCGTGTCCCCGTCCGTTCTGGAACGCATCAACCTGAATGCCGCCGGGATCATTCCGTGCACTGAGGAGGCAAAGAGAATGCCGGAGTCCTGGCCCCAAGCGGATTGGCCGTCCGCCCTCGCGCTGTCTTCGTGGCTGACCCTACCTGACGTCAGTCAATCACGACATGTTGGGGTGTGCTGAAACAACCGGACAAGCAAGAGGCGGCTAGCGCCCCGAGCACCCAGTGGGGCTGTTCGCGGACAGGACCCGCGCTCGCGGGTGTAGGGATGACGCATTGGCCACTACCGTCGTTGCGATCGTCGAGCACCTCGAGCATCCGTGGACGGGTGAGACACCTTGCGAAAGAAGTCGATGCCGCTGAGCGAGCGACGAGAGTCGAGGAGCTGGGCGCGCCCGTCTGGAACCGATCGGGGCATCAGCTGATCCCTGCCGATGGCGTGGCCTGCAGTTCCTCCCGCAGCACGCGGTAGAGAATCTTCCCGACGGCGCTCATCGGCAGTGTCCCCCGGATCTCGATCTCGGCCGGCACCTTGTATCCGGCCAGATTGGCGCGGCAGTGCGCCATCAGCTCGTCGACCGACACGGTCGCATGGTCGTGCAGGACGAGGCACGCTTTGACGACCTCGCCGTGGTAGGCGTGCGGCATGCCGATGACGGCGGCCAGCTTGACGGCGGCGTGCAAGTACAACACGCCTTCGACCTCCGACGGGTAGACGTTGAACCCGTCAACGATGATCATGTCTTTCTTGCGCTGGACGATCGTCGTGAAACCGTCCTCGTCGACGCGCGCCACGTCGCCGGTGTAGAGCCAGAGGCGCCCCTCGTCGTCTCGGCGCAGGGCGCGCGCTGTTTCCTCGGGCTGATTCCAGTACCCCTTCATCACCTGCGGCCCGGCGATGCACAGTTCGCCCACCTCGCCGAACGGCAGCTCCCGTGTCCCTGTCTCCAGATCGACGACCTTGATATCCGTGTCGGGCAGCGGCAGGCCGATGGTTCCCAGTTTGCGGCGCGCCAGGTGGGGCGTTGAGTGGGTGACGGGCGATGTTTCCGAGAGACCGTACCCCTCGTTCAGCGTTCGTCCAATGCGACGCTCGAACTCCTCGATCGTCTCGACGGGACACGGAGCCCCGCCGCTGTTGAACGTGGCGACAAGGTCGAGCCCGTAATCCTTCACCTTCGGATGCGCGAGGAGCGAGACGAAGATCGTCGGAACTGCCGGGAAGAACGTGGGGCGACAATCCCGGATGGCGGCGAGCACCTGGTCGACGTCGTACCTGGGAATGATGATCTGCAAGGCGCCGACCCAGATACCCCACATCATCCCCACCGTGAAGGCGTAGATGTGAAAGTAGGGAATGACGATCAGGTATCGCGCCTGGCCGCGGACGTATGCCGGCGAATGCCACGTCTCGGTCTGGATGACGTTCGCGAAGATGTTCCCGTGAGTGAGGATCGCTCCTTTCGGAGTACCGGTGGTTCCACCGGTGTACTGCAACACGGCCACATCGTCCGATGCGATTGCGAGACGGGGCAGATCGGGCTGACCGGCTTCGTCGATGAGCGTGGCGAGGCTGAGCGCGCCATCGACATGCGGCGGCGTGGCCCGCTCGGCCGCGTACTCGGCCAGCGAGGTGACGATGATGCGTTCGATCGCGGTCTGGTCCCGGATGCCGAGCGTCAGCGGCGCGAGAAGATCGAGCGTCAGGAGGACGCGCATGCCCGAGTCGTTCGCGACGGTCAGGACCTCGCGGGCGGTGTACGTCGGGTTGATGTTGACAACGATGGCTCCCAGTCGCAAGACGGCGAATGAGGCGACGATGTATTGGGGGCAGTTCGGCAGCATGATGCCGACGCGATCGCCTTTCACGATCCCGAACCTCGCCAGCGCGCCGGCAAGATTGTCCGACTGGGTTTTGATCTCGCGGAAGGTCAGCTGGGCTCCGAGGAACGTTGTCGCCGGCGCGGCCGGGAGCTCGACGGCGGTCGTGTCGAGGATTTCGGACAGCGATCGCCCCGGGTAGGTCATGTGCGGACGGACCCAGTAGTCGTAGTGCTGAAGCCAGGGGCGCGCCGCGTAAGGCGACTGACGGGACATCAGGCGATGGACCGGCCGCCGTCGACCACGATCACCTGACCGGTGATGTAGTTGGAGGCGTCGGAGGCGAGAAACACGGCCACGCCCTTCAGTTCACCGGGCAGACCGACTCGTGGAATCGGGCTCGAGGCTTTGATCCCCGGCTCGGCCAGCGGGATCGCCGGGTCGGCGAGGCGCGAATGGAAGAACCCGGGCGCGATCGCGTTCACGCGAATGCCTTGTCGTCCCCACGTCGCCGCGAGCTCGCGCGTCAGGCCCATCAGGCCCGCCTTGCTGGCCGAGTAGCCCGCGTAGTGGGGGCCGTTGACCGACGCCTGAAGGCCGGCGATGGACGCGACGTTGATGATTCGTCCGTATTGCCGCGCAAGCATCTCACGCCCGGTGGCCTGCGAGAAGAGAAACGCACCGGTGAGATTGATGTCGATCACCTTCTGCCACTTGTCGACGGGCATCTCTTCGGGCCGCGCGCCCCACGTCACACCGGCGTTGTTGACGAGGATGTCGACCTTGCCGTAGACCGCCACGGTCTTGTCGACGACCGTCTGCACGTCGGCGGGCTTCGACACATCGGCGATCTCGCCCTCGACGGCGAAACCGCGTGCCCGCATCCGGGCGACGGTGGGCGTGAGCCACTCCTCGCGCCGCGCGCACAGCATCAGTGAGGCGCCGGCCTCCGCGAGTCCCTCGGCCATTTCCTCCCCGAGGCCGCGCGAGCCGCCGGTCACGATGGCGACACGGCCCGACAGGTCGAACAATTTGTTGATGGCAGGCACGTTGGCAGGCTTATACTGCCGACCCACCGCCAAGTCAATCAATCCGGGGACGTGCGATGGCTCACGTGCAGGAGGCGAACGCGGCGGCGCGGTTCTTGACGCAGTCAGTCGGCCCGGACGAGGTGTTCACGCGCGAGGTGCTGACCGAGGAGCAGCGTCTGTTCGGCCAGACCGCAGCGGAGTTCATGCGGCAGGAGGTGCTGCCGCGCGAAGCGCAGATCTTCGCGCACGATTGGGGGCTCACGCGCGAGCTGCTCAAGAAGGCCGCCGAGCTCGATCTGTTGCGCCTCGAGATTCCGACGGCCTACGGCGGGCTCGGCCTCGACTTGATCAGCGCCGCGTAGGTGGGCGAGCAGATCGCCATCCATCCGTCGTTCGGCGGCTCGATCGGCGCCCACACCTCGATCGGCACGCTGCCGATCGTCTACTTCGGCAACGACGAGCAGAAGCCCCGCTATCTGCCGCGTCTGGCGGTCTTCATGCTGGGCCTGCCGATCGGGTTGGGCCTGAGCTCGTACGTCGGCGCGCGCATTGCGCCTCCGTGGACGGTTCACGCGACCTGCTGGATTCGCGGCCGCAGCTCCGTCGCCGGCATCTCGTCGAAGCTTTCGCCGTGCTGGCTGATGTCGAGCCCAATCTCCTCGTGCTCGCCGGTCACCCGCAGAGGGATGATCGCGTTGGTCACCCTGAGGATCACGTATGAGCCGACGCCGGTGAAAGCCGCCACCAGCACCAGCGCCGCCAGGTGGATCAGGAACGTCTTCGAGGGTCCGTAGACCAGGCCGACGTCCTTCGCGAAGATCCCGGTCGCCAGCATTCCGACGATCCCGCCGACGCCGTGGCAGGGGAAGACGTCCAGCGTGTCGTCGAGCGTCGACCTCGACTTCCAGTGGACGACGGCGCTGCTGACGATGGCCGCGCCCGCGCCGATGAGGATGCTCTCGCCGACGGTGACGTAGCCGGCGGCGGGCGTGATGGCCACGAGCCCAACGACGGCCCCGACGCACGTGCCGAGGGCCGAGGCTTTGCGTCCCTTGAAGATGTCGACGAACATCCACGTGAGCGCCGCCGCGGCCGAGGCGGTGTTCGTCGTGGCGAAGGCCATGGCGGCCTGACCCGACGCGCCGAGCGCGGAGCCGGCGTTGAAGCCGAACCACCCGAACCAGAGCATGCCGGTGCCCAGAATGACGAAGGGGATGTTGGCGGGCAGGTGTCAATCACGGTCGTTCTCCGTTTCTGGAACGTGCGAACCCGATGCGCCGGGCTATACCGGCAGGGCGCGGGACCGACTCATAGAATCTCGTCATGATGTCCATGAGTGTCGCGTGGACGTTTGACGAGAGGGGACCGGGTGCCGTATGGTCACGCATGGATCTCAGGCAGCTCGAAATCCTGCGGGCCGTCGCGGAGCGGGGCTCCTTCACCGGCGCCGGACGGCACCTTCACCTCTCCCAGTCGGCGGTGAGCCGGCAGATTCTCCTCCTCGAAGACGAACTGAAGGAGCCGCTCTTTCTGCGCATTGGCCGGAAAGTGCGAATCACGCCCGCGGGCACGCAGCTTCTCCAATTGAGCTACCGCGTCTTCAGTGACATGGCCGAGACGCGCGCGACGATCCGGGAGCGACAGGATGTGCTCAGCGGCACGTTGCGGCTCATGGGCGGGATGACCGTGTGCCTTTACGTGTTTCCACGCTTGATCAAGGAGTACCGCCGGCTGCACCCGGGCATCGAGGTGAAGGTCACGCCGGGGACCGCCCCGCGGGTGCTGCGGAAGTTCCGCGCCGGCGCGGCGGATCTGGCGCTGCTCACGCTCCCGCTCGACGATCCGAACCTGGTGACCGCGCCCGTCATGCAAGAAGAGCTGCTGCTCGTGAGCGCGCCCACACATCCCCTCGCGTCCCGCAAGCGCGTCACCCCGCAGGATCTGGTGCGCCAACCGTTCGTCCTCTTCGAGGCCGGCTCGAACACCCGACGGGTGCTCGACGCGTTCTTCGTCCGGGAGCAGATCGATCCTCGCATCGTCTCGGAGACCGAGAACGTCGAGATCATCAAGGCGATGGTGCGGGTCGGGCTCGGCCTCAGCATCATTCCGTACCACGCGGCTGCCAGCGAGGTCCGAAGGGGCGACCTGTCCTGCGCCCGTATCGCGGGCCACACGCTGGTGCGTGAGACCGGCTGGGTCTATCCCCGATCGCATCGGGTGCCGCGGATGGTCCAGGAAATGATGCAGGTGCTCGAACGGCTGCTCCCGAAGCTGCGGCTCGCACCACGCGGGGCAGCGGTGGGACAATCTCCTCCCGCCGCATGACATCCATTCGCGCAGCGCATGGATGATCGATTTCGATCCATCTCGTCTCTGAATGCGGATGATGCCGTAATTCTATTTCTCACCTGATGGAGCGCTCTGGTATTCAAGCTCCATCGTGAATCGATCGCGCGAAGCGCCTCTCTACCTCCCACAACTCGAGCACGACGCCTGCGGGATCGGACTCCTTGCCGATTTGAAGAATCGCGCGAGCCACGAGATCGTGGAGCGCGGCCTGGCCGCGCTCGGGCGCCTCGCGCATCGCGGCGGCGGCGCGAACCGCGGGCGCGCGAGGCTTCCGGATGGCGCCGGCGTCCTCACGGAGATTCCGTGGGGACTCTTCGCGCCCGATCTGCCGCGGGACGGCGCGCCACCGGTGGGATCAGGTGCGGCGGGCATGTTCTTCTTCCCGCACGCCGCGGGGCCGTCGTTGCAGGCTGAGGTCACGCGCGCGCTCGACGCCTTCCAGTGGAACGTCCGCTGCTGGCGCCGGGTGCCGGTCGACCGGGAAACACTCGCTCCTGGCCTCTCAGACGGCGCCCCTGAGGTATGGCAGGCGTTGGTGGTCGATCTTGGCGCCTCCAGCAGTGCGGACGCCCGCCTCTATCGCGCGCGCTTACGGCTGGACCGTCTCTTCGAGCAGCACGGGAGCGCCGATGGGCAAAGACGTCCGGAGCCCGCCGTGGTCTCGTTGTCGCGCCGCACGATCGTGTACAAGGGACTTCTGGATCCGGATCGGCTCGCCGCGTTCTATCCCGACCTGCGCGATTCGAGGTTCGAATCCCGGCTCGCCATCGTCCACGAGCGGTTCAGCACCAATACTTTTCCCCGCTGGGATCTCGCGCAGCCGTTCCGGGTGCTCGCGCACAACGGCGAGATCAACACGATCGCCGGTAATCGATTGTGGATGGCGGCGCGCGGCCAGGCCGTGCGGACGACCGGCAGCGATTCTCAGAGCCTGGATGACGCGGTGGAGGCATGGCGGTACGCCGGGTGCTCGCTGGTGCAGGCGCTCACGCGGGTAGTTCCCCCCGCGTGGGAGCGGGACGCCCGGTTGTCGCCCGACGAGCGCGCGTTCTTTCGATTCCAGGCCTGTCTCTCGGAGCCGTGGGATGGTCCCGCGGCGGTCGCGTTCTCGGACGGCCGCATCGCCGGCGCGTTGCTCGACCGCAACGGTCTTCGTCCGGCGCGGTTCGTCGAAACAGCGGACGCGCAATTCTTTCTGGGATCCGAGGCGGGCATCTTCGATGTGCCGGACGCCTGCGTGCGGCGCCGGGACCGCCTCGGTCCGGGCGAGATGGTTGCGATCGACCTCGAGTCCGGGCGCGTCCGTCGGGCGGCGGACCTCCGGCGCGAGCTGGCGGCCGAGCATCCATACCGAGAGTGGACATCTCGCTCGGTCATCTCGGTGCCTGAGCGTCTGCCATCGGTTGCGTCCGATCGACGAGGCCCGAGCGGGTGTCTCACTCGACGACAGAAGTTCTTTGGCTGCACCAGCGAGGAGCTGGCGCTCATCCTCATGCCGATGGCCGAAGCGGGCAAGGAAGCCGTCGGGTCGATGGGAGACGACACGCCGCTCGCATCCCTGAGCCGGCGGCCGCGGCTGTTTGCCGACTTCTTTCGACAGCGGTTTGCGCAAGTCACCAATCCGCCGATCGACCCGCTGCGCGAGCGAGTGGTGATGTCGCTCGAGATCCTTCTTGGCCCTTCGACATCGCTCAGGGCGGGCCCTTCGACGCCGCTCAGGGCAGGCCCTTCGACGCCGCTCAGGGCAGGCCCTTCGACCAGTCTGGGGGTGACCCCGTCGACCGATCTGCACTATCGCCGCTGGCTTTGCCTCCCGTCGCCGGTGCTGACCGACGCGCAGTTCACCGTCGTGTGCGTGGCCCCCGGCTTTCGCGGGGCGGTCATCCCGATGTTCTTCGCGGCGTCCGGCGGGGCCCGTGCGTTGCAGCACCGGCTCGATGAGATGATCGCGGCCGCCGAGAACGCGGTGCGCGACGGCGCGGCTCTGCTGATCCTGTCGGACGCCGGCGTCGACGAGTCACACGTGCCGATGCCACCGCAACTGGCGGTGGCGGCGATTCATCACGGGCTCATCGCCGCGGGTCTGCGGATGCAGGCCAGCCTGGTTGTCGACACCGGCGAGGCGCGTGACGCGCACCAGGTGGCGACGCTGCTCGCCTTGGGGGCGTCCGCCGTGGTCCCGTCGCTTGGCTACGAGACCGTTGTCGCGCTCGCGACCGAGCGGGGCGCCGATCGCGAGGAGTGGCTGGCGCACTATCGGACGGCGCTCGACGATGGGCTCCTGAAGATCTTTTCCAAGATGGGCATCTCGACGGCAAGCGGCTACATCGGAGCACAGCTCCTCGAGATCCTCGGCCTGGATCAGGCGCTTGCCGACCGCTGGTTCCCCGGAGTGCCCTGTCAGCTCGGCGGACTCGATCTGGACGCCATCGCGCGAGAGGCCGGGGAGCGCCACACGGCGGCATTCGGGCCCGGCCAACCGCGGCTCGACCACCCCGGCCTGCATGGATATCGCCGCGACGGTGAGTACCACGCCAACAATCCGGCGCTCGTCCGCGCGCTTCACCGGGCGGCGCGCGTCCAAACCCAGGACGCGTACGAGCAGTTCGCACGGCTGGCGTACGAGCGCCCGCCGACCGCTCTGCGCGATCTGCTCGCGTTCCGCCCCACGACGCCGATTCCCCCGGACGAGGTCGAACCGGCGGCGAGGATCTGCCAGCGGTTTTTCGGGGCGGCGATGTCGGTCGGCGCGCTCTCCCCGGAGGCGCACCGTGCGATCGCCATCGCGATGAACAGGCTCGGCGCGAGAAGCAACAGCGGGGAAGGGGGCGAGGAGGCGGAACGCTGGCATCCGTTGCCGGGCGAGCCATGCTCGAACAGCGCGACCAAGCAGGTGGCCTCGGCGCGGTTCGGCGTGACGACGGAGTACCTGACGTCGGCGACCGAGCTGCAAATCAAGATCGCGCAGGGCTCCAAGCCGGGGGAGGGCGGACAACTTCCCGCGATCAAGGCCGTGCCGCACATCGCGCGGCTCCGGCACGCGCAGCCAGGGATCGCGCTGATCTCGCCGCCGCCTCACCACGACATCTACAGCATCGAGGACCTCGCCGAGCTCATTCACGATCTTCGTGAGGTGAACCCCAGGGCGCGCGTCAACGTGAAGCTCGTCGCGCAAGCGGGTGTCGGGATCGTGGCCGCGGGGGTCGCCAAGGCCGGCGCGGACGCGATCCTCATCAGCGGACACGACGGCGGCACCGGCGCGTCGCCGCGTGGATCGATCAAGCACGCGGGCAGCCCCTGGGAGCTCGGCCTCGCGGAAACACAGCAGGTGCTGGCGCTCAACGACCTGCGGCACCGCGTGATCCTGCAGACCGACGGCGGGCTCAAGACCGGACGCGATGTCACCATCGCCGCGGCGCTCGGTGCCGACGAGTTCGGCTTCGGCACAGCGGCGCTCGTCGCCGTCGGCTGCGTCATGGCGCGCCAATGCCACCTGAACACCTGTCCGGCCGGCATCGCGACGCAGCGCGAGGACCTCCGCCAGCGGTTCGTCGGCACGCCGGAGATGGTCGTCGGCTACTTCCGGCTGCTGGCCGAAGACGTGCGCCGGATCCTGGCGGGGCTCGGCCTTCGCAGCCTCGCCGAGCTGGTGGGCCGAGCGGATCTTCTGATGCGGAAGCCCGATGACGCCTGTGGCGTGGACGTCTCGCCCCTGTTGAGCGTGGTGCGGCCGCGCCCGTTCACCGTCGACCAGCGCAACGGGGACCTGCCTTCGCCGACATCATCCCTCAACGCGCGCATTGTCGCGGACACGGCATCCGCGCTCGGCATTCGTCCGGCGCGTCTGCATTACCCGATCCGGAACACCGACCGTGCGGTCGGCGCCCGAATCGCTGGCGTCATCGCGCGCCGCTACGGCGACCAAGGCGCCCCGCAACCCGTACGCCTCGGGTTCACGGGCACGGCCGGGCAAAGCTTTGGCGCATTCTTGCTGCCTGGGATCTCGCTCGACCTCACCGGCGAGACCAACGACTATCTCGCGAAAAGCATGCACGGCGGCGACATCGTCATCCGTCCACCGGGCGACGTGCGGCTGCCTGAGGGTGATGGGCCCAATGTCCTGGTCGGGAACACCGCATTGTACGGCGCCACCGGCGGTCGCGTGTTCGTCGCGGGCGCGGCGGGCGAGCGGTTCGCGGTGCGAAATAGTGGCGCGGTCGCCGTGGTGGAGGGCATCGGCGATCACGGCTGCGAGTACATGACGGGCGGACTCGTGGTGGTACTGGGTCATGTCGGCCGCAATTTCGCGGCGGGCATGACGGGTGGGCGGGCCTACATCTGGGATCCTGACGCGCAGATCGGACGCCGCTGCAACGTCGAGATGGTCCAGGTCCACGAAGTCACTGGCGTGCCTCTCGCCGAGCTGCTCGCGCTCGTGGCTACACACCGCGAGCTAACGGGCAGCCGGCGCGCGGCGTGGCTGCTGGCGCGCTGGAGCGAGTGCAGCCGGGCGTTCCGGATGGTGGTTCCGGTCGGCGTTCCCGCCCAGACCGAGGCCCAGCCCGAGGTCACGGGAGACTTGTTGGCCGCGGTTCCCGCGCGGCTCAGCTTCGCCTGACGATGACTTCATCCTGTTGAAAGGAGGTCGAGCTGCCATCCGGGCCGGCCAGCAGGCACCCAGAAAAGCTGCGCGACCGGTAGCGGCCCGAGCCAGTGTATTTTGGTAGAAGCCATGTGGCTCGTCATCATCCTTGGGCTGGGTGTGCTGGCGCTCGCGCACACGGCGCCCGCACCGTTCCTGCTGGAGAAGCTCGCGGGCGACCGCGCGGTATTTCACATGCCCCGCGGGTCGCCGCCGACCGTCTATCTCACCTATGACGATGGCCCAAATCCGACCACGACGCCCGACCTGTTGGACGTCTTGGCCCGCGAGCATGCGCACGCCACATTCTTCCTGATCGACCAGCACATCACCGACGAAACCACGCCCATCGTCCGCCGCATCTTCGCCGAGGGCCATGCGGTCGCGCTGCATTCAGCGACCAGGCGCTACATGGTCCTCTCGCCGTCCGAGCTCGCCCGCACCCTCAGCCGCGCGGCGAATCGCATCGAGGCGCTCGGCGGAGGACGACCTTGCCGGGCGTTCCGCCCGCACGCCGGCTGGCGCAGCGGCGCGATGTACGCGGGGCTGAAGCGGATCGATTACCGGCTGATCGGCTGGGGCTGGATGCTGTGGGACTGGAACTGGTTTCGCGCCCGCACCGCGGACAGCATCGTTCGGCGCGTCGCGCCACGCATTCAATCTGGCGACATCGTTGTCATGCACGACGGCGACGAGAAAGCGCCGCGGAAAGATCAGCGGCAGACGGTGGACGCGACCGCTCGATTGATTCCCAGCCTGCGCGATCGAGGGTTCGAGTTCGGTACCGTGTGCCGGAACGGCGAATGAGGCTGCCGCGGCTGTTACAGCGTTTTTCACTTCGCTGTAGCGTAGTTCTTCATCTTGGACGCCGATGCATCCCGCCGGGCTGCGTTGCTCATCGCTTACATACACCCGGTATGCGCGCTCTTCGCGCCTTGCCGGGCGGGCGCCTCGACGCCCAAGATGACACCTTTATTTCTTTCCGGGTCCTTAGCGATAGGCCGTCAGCACAACACCCGGATGACATCCGAGCGGGTGATGATGAAGGTCTTGTCCGTCTTGAAATCGCGAACCAGCACGGCGGGGTTCTGCGGCGTGATCATCGTGGCCAGCAGCTCCACAGGCGTGGAGATGTCAACGAACGGAAACGCCGGCTGCATGATCGTCTCGACCGGCTCGCCCTTCACGTCCGGATTTCGCACGAGCTCCGCGTAGAGCTGCGACTCGTTCAGTGATCCGACCAGCCGGCGGTTGCGGGTGATCGAGATCTGCGAGAAATCGTGCTCGCTCATCAGCTTGATCGCCTTGGCGACCGGGTCGCTGGCTTCGACCGCGAGCATCTCGCCGGAGATCCTCGACACCACGAGGTCCCGGGCCGTCAAGCCCGTGCGCTCGAGGAAGCCTTTCTCCCGCATCCACTCGTCGTTGTACATCTTGCCGAGATAGCGTGAGCCGTGGTCGTGGAAGATCACGACGACGACCTCACCCTCGCGAAAGTGGTCCTTGAGCTGCAGCACGCCGGCCATCGCCGCTCCGGCGGAGTTTCCCGCGAAGATCCCTTCCTCGCGCGCGATCCGCCGCGTCATCAGCGCCGCGTCCTTGTCGGTGACTTTCTCGAAGTGGTCGATGACGTCGAAATCCACGTTCTTCGGCAGGAAGTCCTCGCCAATCCCCTCGGTGATGTACGGATAGATCTCGTTCTTGTCGAAGATGCCGGTCTCCTTGTACTTCTTGAAGACCGAGCCGTAGGTGTCGATCCCCCAGACCTTGATCTTCGGATTGCGCTCCTTCAGATACCGGCCAACCCCGCTGATCGTCCCGCCGGTTCCGACACCGACGACCAGGTGATCCACCTTGCCGCCGGTCTGCGCCCAAATCTCAGGACCGGTGTCCTCGTAATGCGCGGCCGTGTTCGACAGGTTGTCGTACTGGTTCGCCTTCCAGGCGTTCGGGATCTCCTGTTCGAGACGCGATGACACCGAATAGTAGGAGCGCGGGTCTTCCGGATCGACGTTGGTGGGGCACACGATCACTTCGGCCCCAAACGCCTTGAGCGCATCGATCTTTTCCTTCGACTGCTTGTCCGTGGTGGTGAAGACGCACTTGTACCCGCGGACGACCGCGACGATCGCAAGCCCCATGCCGGTGTTGCCGGACGTGCCCTCGATGATCGTTCCGCCCGGCTTCAGTTTCCCCTCGCGCTCCGCATCATCGATCATCTTGACGGCCATGCGATCCTTGATCGAGTTGCCGGGGTTGAACGTCTCGATCTTCACCAGCACGTCCGCCTCGATCACCCCACGGGTGATCCGATTGATCCGCACGAGTGGGGTGTCGCCGATGGCGTCGAGAATCGAATCGCTGATTTGCTTCACG
>JACOUA010000074.1 GCA_016178075.1 Acidobacteriota bacterium | reverse complement strand
TCCCCGGCGTTTGGGTCCGGCCAAAGCCGGACTCGTCTCCGTCGTCATAGGGACCATGATAGCACTCAGGGATCAGGGGACAGGGATCAGGGACCGCGAAAGTCGGAAGTCACAAGTCTGAAGTCGGAAGTCGCCAGTCGGACAGTCTCAACTTCTCACTTCGGACTTCTCACTTCTGACTTCGGCCTTCAGACCTCCGACGTCTTGAGCACGACGCCGTCGCCGGAGAACTGCTGCACGACGGAAAGCAGCCCCGTGTAGAGGAAGCCGATCTGGAAGAGGATGAGGAACGGAAGTGTCCCGTAAATCTGGTTGGCCAGCGCGTAAAAGACCGTCATCGTGAAATACAGCCCGGGCGACAGCTCGATGATCGGCTGCACCAGCACCGACTGCCGGTACCGCTTCGTCACCCATTCATCGGAGTCCCGCTCGATCCCGTACTTCGGCGTACGGGTGAACTCGCTCGGCTTGTCGAAGATCGCTTCGAGCACGGCGCGCGTGTTGTTCACCGCGAGGCCGATCCCGATCGACATCAGGAACGGCAGGTATTTCAGCCGCGCGACCCAGTCCTTGTAGATTTCGCGCTGGCAGACGACGTAGAAGTTCGAGACCGAGAGCGTCGCCGCGCAGAAGAGCGGGACGTCGATCAGCAGCATCTCGTACCAGCCCATGTTGTAGCGAATCACCATGGACGGGAACATCAGGACGGACAGGATCGACATCAACAGGTAGTTGAAGTTCGCCGTGAGATGGAAGAACGCTTCGGCCTTCACCTTCAAGGGCAGGTTCGCGCGCAGGATGCGCGGCAGCAGCTTGCGGCAGGTTTGAATCGAGCCCTTGGCCCAGCGGTGTTGCTGCGACTTGAAGGCGTTCATCTCAACCGGGATCTCGGCCGGCGACAGCAGGTCGGGCAGGAACACGAACTGCCAGCCGACCAGCTGCGCCCGGTAGCTCAAATCCAGGTCTTCGGTGAGGGTGTCGTGCTGCCAGCCCCCCGCCGCCGCGATCGCCTCGCGGCGCCACACGCCGGCCGTGCCGTTGAAATTGAAGAACAACCCGGAGCGGTTGCGCCCGCCGTGCTCGAGCACGAAGTGTCCATCGAGCAGGATCGCCTCGATCTTCGTGAGCAGCGAGTAATCCTGGTTGAGGTGCCCCCACCGCGCCTGAACCATCCCGACCTTGTCGTTGGCGAAGTACGGGATTGTCTGGCGAAGAAACTCCGGCGGCGGCATGAAGTCCGCGTCGAAAATGGCGATGAACCGGCCGTTCGCGACGTTGAGGCCGGCCTCGAGCGCGCCCGCCTTGTAGCCCAGGCGATCCGCGCGATGGTGATACGTGATCGAGTAGCCCCGGGACGCCAGCCGCTCGACGGCGCGCGACGCGATGTGCTGCGTCTCGTCGGTGGAGTCGTCCAGCACTTGGATCTCGAGCAGCTCGCGCGGGTACTCGAGCCGGCTGACGGCCTGAATCAGCCGGTCCACCACGTACATCTCGTTGTAGATCGGGAGCTGCACGGTGACGACCGGCAGCGGATCGACGATGCCCGGCTCCACCGGCGCATGATCCTTGTGCTTCATGTAAAGATACACAAGGTAGTACCGGTGCCAGCCGTAGATCGCCAGAATGATCAGGACGAAAAAATAGGTCCCGAGAATCGCGGCTTCAAACGGCGTCATAGAAGCTGGATGTCGCCTTCAGGCACAATCGCGGATTATACTGCCGAGCCTTGACCGACCACAAAACCGACCGGATCGACACGATCCACCGCATCACAACGGAGCGGGATCTCCTGCGGCTGCTCGACGAGGTTCGTCGCGGCGACCTCTCGCCGGATGCCGCGCATGCGGCGCTTCGTGACTACCTTCGGCACCTCCCCTACGAAGATTTGGGGTTCGCCCGCGTCGACCACCACCGCCCGATCAGACAGGGATGGCCCGAAGTCGTCTTCGGGATAGGCAAAACTCCGGCCCAGATCGCGGCCATTGCTCACACCATTGTCGCGCGAGGCCACAGCCTGCTCGTAACCCGGACCGACGCCGAAGCGTTCGCCGAGGTTCGGGCCGCGGTCCCCGGGGCGATCTTCCATCAGGTCGCCCGCGCTATCACCTTTCCTCAGAACGATATGCCACCAGGCCGCGGCACCATCATGGTTGCGGCGGCGGGCACCGCCGATCTGCCCGTGGCGGAGGAAGCCGCCGTGACGGCCGAGCTGCTCGGCAACACCGTCGATCGTCTCTACGACGTTGGCATCGCGGGGATCCACCGTCTGTTTCATGAACACGATCGCGTGCGCACGGCAAGAGTCGTGATCGCGGTGGCCGGGATGGAGGGCGCCCTTCCGAGCGTCATCGGCGGCATCGTTCAGGCGCCAGTCGTCGCCGTGCCGACCAGCGTCGGCTACGGCGCCAGTTTCGGCGGCGTCGCCGCGCTCCTGGCGATGCTCAACAGTTGCGCCGCCGGGGTGGCTGTCGTGAACATCGACAATGGATTTGGGGCCGCCGCCCTGGCGAGCCAGATTAACCATCTTTCTTAGATTGCGGGCCACCGCCGGCTGGCGCCCACCGCGGTGATTCGGGCCGGAAGCGGGGCAAGACCCGGGTCTTCAACACTTTAGAGAGACGGGAGTGCTTGACAGTCGGAGATCCGGGGCGCATACTACGATATTGACGACCTGTAAGCGTTGAGGGTAGAGTGATCGATTGCCTCCGGCTCGCGGCAAGCCGGCGGCTGGGTGCGCGTCCCGCCTTTCCTCGAGTCAACCCGCTCCCTATGCAGATCGGGGCTTTGCAAGCCCTCGAATTCCAGCGGATCGTCGAAGTGGTGCAATCGTGCGCCCAGACGCCGACCGGATCCGCGCGCCTGGCCGGCTTGCGCCCGCAGACCGATCCGCGCCGCGTGCAGCACCTGCTCCACGCGACGAGCGAGTGTGTCGGGTTTCTGGCCGGCAACGGTGAGATCACGCTTCGCGCACCGGACGATCTGGACGAGATGCTCGGGGCGCTCGCCGTCGAGGGACGCCCGCTCGAGCCGTTACGCTTGCTGGCCCTGGCCGAGTACCTCGATTCGATTGACGGGGCGCGGCAAGGGATTCAGCGTGCGGCCGGGACATTCCCTATTCTGCGCGGCATCGTCGAACCTTCCGCGACCTTCAAATCCGAGATCGCCGAGGTCCGTCGGAAGATCGAGGCCTCGGGTGAGATTCCCGATTCGGCCAGCGCGGATCTGCGCGCGATCCGCGAGCGGCTTCGTCGCCTGAAGGCGCGTCTTCGAGGCACGCTCGAGTCGTACCTGCGCGGCAAGGACACCGCGAAGTACCTGCAGGAACAGGTCGTCACCGAGCGGAACGGCCGGTACGTTCTGGTCATCAAGGCCGAGCACCGCGCGGCCATTCCGGGCATCGTGCACGGAAGCTCCTCGAGCGGGGCGAGCTTGTTTCTGGAGCCGCTCAGCACCGTCGAGGTCAACAACGACATCGTCGCGCTCGAAGAGCAGGAAGCCGAGGAGATCCGCCGGATTCTGCTGTCGCTCAGCGACGGTTTCCGGCGCCGGGCCGCGGACCTTCAACGGACATTGGAGGTCGGGACGGAACTCGACGTTGTCCGAGCGAAGGCGCGCTTCGCCCATCTGGTCCAGGGGATCGAACCCGCCGTGACGGCCGACGAGGGAATCGAGCTGCGCTCGGCGAGGCATCCGCTCCTCACTCCCGCCGTCGTCGCGCGGCTGGGAGGCGAGCCGCCGACAGCCGAACCGGTTCCGATCGACGTCGTGCTGAAGCCGCCGGTCATGACGCTCGTCATCACGGGCCCCAATACGGGCGGAAAGACCGTCGCCCTGAAGACGATGGGGCTTGTGGCGATCATGGCGCAGGCAGGGCTGCACATTCCGGCCGCGCCCGGATCGCGCCTGCCGGTCTTCCGATCGATCTTCGCCGATATCGGCGACGAGCAGTCGATTTCGGCGAGCCTGAGCACGTTCTCGGCGCACGTTCGGAACCTGGTCGCGGTCGATCGGAGTCTGGCGCTGCCGGGACTCGTGCTGCTCGACGAAGTGGGCGCGGGAACCGATCCGGTCGAAGGCGGCGCGCTTGGGATCGCGGTCATCGATCACTTCAGGCAGCGCGGCGCGCACGTGCTGGCCACGACGCACTACGACACGCTCAAAACGTACGCCTCGACCACGCCAGGGGTGTCGTGCGCCGCCTTCGGGTTCGACGCGGAGACGTTCGCCCCGACCTATCGGTTGATGTACGGCTCGCCGGGCCGGAGCCTGGCGCTCGAGATCGCCGGGCGGCTCGGGCTCAACCCGTCGATTCTCGAACGAGCGCGCGAGAACGTCAGCGCGCGCGAAGCACAGCTGGCGGCGCATCTCGCGAAGATGGATCAGGAGATGCGCGAGCTCGATCACGAGCGCCGGCTCGTCACGCGGGAGCGCGAGACGCTCGAGGCGGCCGAGTCCCGTCTGCGGGTTCGCGACGAAGCGCTGCGGCAGCGCGAGGACGTCAACCGGCGGCGACTGGACGACCAGCTCGAGAAACACCTGCGCGACGCGCGGACCGAGATCGATCGGGTCGTCGAAGATCTGAAACGGCGCGCCTCGGCGCTCACCGCCGAAGCGGCGCGACGAGCGTCGGCCGGGCGGCAGATCGGGATCACGACCGGCGAGGCCGGCAGCGTGCGGCTCGAGGCTCGTTCGGCGCTCGACGAAGTGAGGCAGCGATTTCGTCAGCCCACCGTGGCGGCGAGCGCCGCGACCCAGGCGCCCGGGCGCCCCGTGGTGCCGGGCGATCGCGTGGCCGTGCAGCCGCTGGGTCTCGAAGGGATCGTGTTGTCGATTCACGAGAGCGAAGTCGAGGTCGACATCTCCGGCAAGCGGCTGCGATCCCATGTGCGGGACGTTCGGGCCGTGACACGCCCGGCGCCCGTGGCCACCGTCAGCGTGAACGTGAACCTGAAGCCGCGAGGCGATTCGCTGGCGACCGATCTCAACGTCATCGGGTGCTCGGTCGACGAGGCCATTGCCCGCACGGAAAAGTTTCTGGACGACTCGCTGCTGTCGGATCAGCGGGTGCTTCGCGTCATCCACGGTCACGGCACCGGGCAGCTTCGGCGGGCGATCGCGTCGTTCCTCGAGGCGCACCCGCTGGTCGCGCATTTCAGCACCGCGCCACCCGAGCAGGGTGGCGGCGGCGTCACCGTCGTCGAGCTGAAGGAGTAGGCCGTTATGCGGGTCCCAACGAGAATTCCGCACTCGCCGCATAACGGCGGCGCGCACGGCGCGCCCGCGAGGGAGCGGCGCGGGGCGAAGGGGTCCCCGCAAGCGACCGAGCCGGGGTCCGGGGCGGAGCCCCGGTTGAGAAAGGACTGATGCCGGTCTATCCGCAGTCCTTCATCGAAGACCTCAAGGCGCAGGCCGACATCGTCACGGTGGCGCAGGACTACGTGTCACTCCGGCGGGCGGGCTCCAGCTACAAAGGACTCTGCCCGTTCCATTCGGAGAAGACGCCGTCTTTCACCGTGAACCGTGAGAAGGGCTTCTTCCATTGCTTCGGCTGCGGCGCCGGCGGCGATGTATTCAAGTTCGTCGAGCTGCAGGAGGGCCTCGGCTTTCAGGACGCGGTCAAGCACCTGGCCAGCCGCTTCGGCCTGCCGCTTCCGGCGCTCGCCGATGACGGGACGAGCAAGCTGGACGCCGCGGAGCGTGAGTCGCTGCTGAAGGTCCACGAGCTGGCCACCGCGTTCTTCCGCCAGCAGCTTCAGGAGTCCGGTGGCGCGCGTGCGCGCCGCCAGCTCGAGGAACGAGGGCTGAGCGGCGAGACGATCGAGCGGCTCGGCGTCGGCTACGCGCCGGCGCGCGGCGAAGACCTGAAGACGCATTTGACCGGGGCCGGATTTCCGGTCGCGCTCCTCGCGCGCGCCGGTCTCCTCGTTCAACGCGACGATGGCCGGACGCTCGATCGGTTTCGAGGGCGGCTGGTGTTTCCGATTTCCCGCGAGAGCGGCGCCGTCGTGGCGTTCGGCTGTCGCGCGCTCGACCCGGATCAGCAGCCGAAGTACCTGAACTCGCCCGAGACGCCGATTTACTCGAAGAGCCGGGTGCTGTACGGGTTGAACATCACGAAGTCCGAGATGAGACGGTTGGGGTACGCGATCATCGTAGAGGGCTACTTCGATTTCGCGCAGGTCGTCCAGGCGGGGGTCACGCCGGTGGTCGCCTCGTGCGGCACGGCCCTCACGCCGTCGCAGGCGCACCTCTTGCGCCGGTTCGCGACCAGCGCCGTCCTGAGCTTCGATCCCGACGCGGCCGGCCAGGGCGCCGCCGCGCGATCGTGCGAGCTGCTCGTGACGCAGGGGTTCAAGGTCAACGTGGCGATCCTGCCCGGCGGCCTCGACCCCGACAGTTTCGTCAAGGCGAACGGCGCCCGCGCGTATCAGGAGCTCATTCGCGCCTCGCAGCCTTACCTCGACTATCTGCTCGACCGAACGGCCGCCCGGCACGATTTGCGCAGCGACACCGGCCGCCGGAGCTTCCTCGGCGACATGCTGCAGGTGGCGGCCAGGCTGCCGGACGCCACCGCCAGGGACCAGTTCGCCGATCGGCTCGCGATGAAGGCCCGAATCACGGAAGAGGTCGTGCGCGCCGAGATTCGGAAGGCCGCCGTCGAACGGCGAACAACGGTCACGACTCGGGAAGTCCCCAATCTGGGCAAGCTGACGCAAGCGGAAAAAGGGCTGATTTGGGCGCTCGTTCACGACGCGGCCGCGGCGCTCGACGCCTTGGGGGAGCTCGACGAGCCCGACCTGCAGGATCTGTCCAGCCAGTCGGTCCTGAGGGCGGGGCTCGTGCTGGCGCGGAGCCCTGTGGCGTCTGTACCATCTCTCCTCTTGGAGCGTCTAAGTACAGGGGAGGCCCAGCTGGTCGCGGCGATCGCGGCCGAGGCTGCGGCCCCTGCATCCCCCGCCGAGTGCGTCCGGGCCCTGAAACGCCTGCACTGCGAGCGCGAGCGGGCGGCCGTTCAGCGTGAAATCGACCGGCTCCAGGACCTTGGGGCCGACCAGAACGACCAGCAAATCGACCAGCTGTGGCAGCGCAAGCGGGATCTGATGGAGCAAATCGAGGCGCTTCGTGCGTAGTGACCTAACGGGAGAGGCGCGCACGGCGCGCCTGCGAGCGGGGTCCCCGACGCGCGTTTTTCAGCGCGTTGGGGTGGGAGCCGGGGTCCCGACGCGCGTTTTTCAGCGCGTTGGAGTGGGAGGGAGCGGCGCGGGGCGTAGGGGCCCGCGCAAGCGACCGAGCCGGAGTCCGGGGCAAAGCCCCGGTTAAGGAGGAGGCACGCTCTTGTCGATCGAAGACAAATACGACGAGGTTCAACAGCTCATCTCCATCGTCAAGGAGAAGGGCTACCTGCTCTACGACGAGGTGAACGAGCTGCTCCGCCAGGACATCACCTCTCCTGACGAGCTCG
>JACOUA010000209.1 GCA_016178075.1 Acidobacteriota bacterium | reverse complement strand
TGCCGAACAGGTTTTTGGCCACGAACCAGACGTTGGCCGGACGTTCCGCCAGGCGGCGCATGTACCAGGGGAACCAGTACTCGCCGTACGCGATGAGCACTCGAACCCGGCGGCCCTGCTGGGCGAGCCGCGTCTGCAGCCCGCGCTGAATCCCGTACAGCATCGCGTATTCGTAGGCGCCATCCGGCACCTGGCGCTGCGCGATGAAGGCACTCAGGCGATCCACGAGCCGCGCGTCGTGCGTGGCGATATGGAGCAGGGTCCCCACCCGCTGCGCCTGCTCGCTCAACAGCCGGCATCCGAGGCTGAAGTAGTTCTCGTCGACATCCCGCTTGTTCGGGAATGCGATCGACGACGGCTCCCGATACGCGCCCTTCACGAGTCGAATCGCGGACCCGAGCGGCAGGAGCGCCTCGACATCGTCCGCCGTGCGAAACAGATACGCCTGCAGCGCGATCCCGATGAGCGTCGACCGGGCACGCGTGCGGCGGAACAACTCCAGTGTGGGATCGACGTACGGCGAGCTCTCCATGTCGATCCAGACGAAACCCCGGCGCTCGGCGGCGCGATCGACGAGTCGCTGCAGATGGCGGAAGCACAGCTCCTTGTCCAGATCGAGTCCGAGCTGCGTGGGCTTGACTGAAATCTGCGCGTCGAGATTCGCCGCCCGGATCCGATCGAGCACGTCGAGGTAGTGCCGCGTGACCTCCTCCGCCTCCTCCACGCGGATCAGATTCTCGCCAAGCCGGGTGAAGATCGTCCCGATTCGCTGCGACTCCTGCCGAGCGGCCGCGGCCATCGCGTCCTCGAGCCGCTCGCCCGGCATGAACCTCGAAACGGAGCGCCGGACGAACGGCGCCTTCGTGGCGCGCTCGCGCAACCACACGTTGGTCGAGGCAGCCAGCAAAAGGCTTCTCGCGAGGCTCATACCTACAGGCCTACCGGCCTACCGGACTCCTCCCATCAGCGTTCGCACGCGCCCGATGAGCACCGCCAGGACGGCGGCCGAGACGAGCATCACGGCCGCGACCGTGCCGAACAGCGTCGGAAGCGGCAACGAGCTGAAGAAGCCCGCCGTCCATCCGGCGAGCTTGTTGCCGACGGCACCCGCGAGAAACCACACGCCCATCATCAAGCCGACGATGCGAGCCGGCGCGAGCTTGGTGACCACGCTGAGCCCCACGGGGCTCAAACACAGCTCGCCCAGCTCCTCGACGAAGTACACGCCGATCAACCACCAGGGGCTGACGAGCATGCCAGGCCCGCTCTGCGCCATCGAGCTGGCCGGCACGAGCAGCAGGAACGCGAGGCCGGCAAACAGCAGCCCGAGCGCGAACTTCGCGGGGCTCGACGGCTCAAGTGGTCCCAGTCGGACCCAGAGCCAAGCGAAGAGCGGCGCCAGCACGATCACAAAGAGCGCCGGCACCGACTGGAACCAGGACGAGGGGAACGAGACGCCGAACATCGACAGACGCGTGTACCGATCCGCGAACAGGTTGAGGGTCGATCCGGCCTGTTCGTACGCTCCCCAGAAGAGCGCCGCGAAGATGAAAAACACCACGACGGCACCGATGCGCTTCCATTCTTCCGGCGCGAAGGCGCCGCGACATGCGGCCCCGGGACCCGCCGACGCGCGCAGTCCTGCAGCCGGCTGACTGGCCAGCCGATCGAGCGCGGGCCGGAGCCGCTCCTTCCCCACCACGTACTGAATCAAGCCCGCCGTCATTCCGACCCCTGCCGCGGCGAACCCGATGTGCCAGTCGACCCGCTGCGCGAGGTAGCCCGCCACGAGCGGCCCGATGAAGGCACCGAGATTGATCCCCATGTAGAAGATCGAAAACCCCGCATCGCGCCGCGCATCGCCGGTTTCATAGAGCGAGCCGACCAGCGTGCTGACGTTCGGCTTCAGCAGACCGGTGCCGATGACGATGAAGCTGAGGCCGGCATAGAAGAACGGCAGCGCTTTGAAGGCGAGGGTGAAGTGACCGATCGCGATGACGATTCCGCCGATGAGCACGCTGCGGTACTGGCCGAGCAGCCGGTCGGCGGCGAGCCCGCCAAGGATCGCGGCCGCCCAGACGCTGCCGGTGTAGGTGCCGTAGATGGACGCGGCATCGCCGTCGGCGAATCCCAGGCCGCCCGCGGGGGCCGGCGCCGTCATATAGAGGATGAGGAACGCACGCATGCCGTAATAGCTGAAGCGCTCCCACATCTCCGTGAAGAAGAGCGTCATCAGGCCGGGCGGATGAGCCGTTGCAGTCATGGCGGCAGCATTATGGTCGATTCGCGCCGTGGCGCCCCACGTAGAGCGCCGGAACCAGATACAGCGTGACGAGGGTGGAGAGGCTCAGGCCGCCGATGACCGTCAGCGCGAGCGGACGCTGCAGCTCGGCGCCCGCGCCGAACCCGAGGGCCAGGGGCAGCAGTCCAAACAGCGTGCAGAGCGTCGTCATCAGGATCGGGCGAAGCCGGACGCGCGCGGCCCGAAGCACGGCGTCCGGGCGTGACGCACCGCGCGCCAGCTCGCGATCGGCGTAATCCAGCAGCACGATCCCGTTCTTCACGACCAGGCCGACCAGGAGCACCACGCCCATCGCGGACGAGACGTTGAGCTCGGTGTCGGTCGCGATCAGGGCGACGAGCGCGCCCGCGAGCGAGAGCGGCGCCGCGGCGAGAATCAGCAACGCTGGGGTGAAGGCGCGGAAGTGGATGACCAGAATCGCGAACACCAGCGCGGACGCGATCGCCAGCACCTCGAGCAGCTCGCGAAACGCCTGTCGCTGCGCCAGGTACTGTCCGCCGACTTCCCAGGTGTAGCCGACCGGCAGCCGCAGTTGGCGGAGCTTCGACGTGATCTCCACCACGGCGCTGCCGAGGTCGCGATCCTCGAGGCGCGCGGTGACGAGCGCCATCTGCCGCAGGTTCTCGCGCGTCAGCACGGTTTGCCCGGTCGATCGTTGGGGCTTCGCGATCGTCGAGATCGGCGCCGTCCTGCCCTCGGCGCCACGCACCAGCGTTTCGCCGAGCCGTGTGGCGTCGAATCGGATCGCATCCGGATAGCGCACTCTCACGGGGATCGTCCGATCGAGGGCCAGAAAGTCTGTGGCGACCTCCCCCAGCCACGCCGCGGAGATCTGCGCCGACACCTGCTCGACGGTCAGCCCGAGGCGCCCCGCCGCGGCCGCGTCGATCTCCCAGGTGATCTCCGGATTCCCGCGCTTCACGCCGACCACATCCACGACGCCGCGCGTCTTCTCGAGCAGCCCTTCAATCTCCTCCCCAATCGCCGCCAGCGTTTCGATGTCGTCCCCGAACACCTTGACCTCGATGGGCGTCGGGTTGCCTTCGAGGTCGCCAATCATGTCCTGCAGGAGCTGGACGAACTCGATCTCCATGCCCGGAGCCGCCCTTTGCAGCTTGCCGCGGAGATCGACGATGACCTCCTCGGACGAGCGCTCACGCTCGCGGCGGGGCTTCAATCGGACGAGCACGTCGCCGCTGTTCTGTGGCGTCGCAAACAGCCCGAGCTCCGATCCGGTCCGCCGCGAGTAGGACGCCACCTCCGGCGTCTCGAGCAAGACCTGCTCCACTCGCTTGAGCTGTCGATCCGTTTCCTCCAACGCCGTGCCGGCCGGCGTCAGGTAGTCGATGACGAATCCTCCTTCGTCCGTTTGCGGAAGAAACCCGGTCCCGACGGCGAAGTACAGCGAGACGCCGGCGGACCCCAGCGCGAGCGCCGCGATGACCGCGAGAAGCGGTCGACGCAGCATGACGCTCAGCGATCGTGTGTACACCGCGTCGATACGACCGCGATGCGCGACGCCGGGCGGGCGACGCGTCCGGATGACCGCCCATCGAGCGAGCAGCGGGATGAGGGTCAGCGCCAGGACCAATGAGACGAGCACGGCCGCCGAGAGCGTCAGCGACAGCGCGCGAAAGAACTGGCCCACGACGCCTGACAGCAACCCGAGCGGCGCGAACACCACGACGGTCGTCAGCGTCGAGCTGACGACCGGCGCCACGAGCTCGCCGACCGCGTCGAGCACCTGTTTGAATGGCGGGGACCCCTGCGCCCCGCCAAGCTCGGTCGCTCGTGGGGCCCCTTCGCCCCGCTCCGCTCCATCGCGCTCGCGTCCCTCCTCCTCCACCCGCCGATGGATTCCCTCGACCACCACGACCGCATCGTCGATCACGAGACCGATCGCGACCGCGAGGCCGCCCATCGACATGAGATTGATCGAGTCGCCGAACCAGCGCATGAAGAGAAACGTCGTGACCACCGTCAGGGGAAGCGTGATGCTGGCCACGAGTGTCAGGCGCCACTCGCGCAGGAAGAGGAGCAGGACGCCGACGGCCAGCAGGCCGCCGATGATGATGGCATCCCGGACGTTGGCGATGGCGGCCTCGACGAACTCCGCAAGGTCGTACACCTTGGTGATGCGGAGGCCGGCCGGCAACGCACGCGCCAGCTCGTCGATCGCCGCCTGGATGCCGCGTTGGATGTCGAGGATGTTCGCGCCGATCTGCTGCGAGACCGCGACGACCGCCGCGTCCCGGCCGTTGCCCGTGACGAGCGTCGTGCGGTCAGGCGCGCCGACAAACACCTCTCCAATATTGGAGAGCCGCAGTGTCGCACCCGGCTTGACGACAACCGGCGTCTCGGCAATCCGCTCGAGCGAGGGCCAGAGCCCCGAGGCGAGCACCAGCTCCTGCACGCCGCCGGTAGCGTAGCGGCCGACCGGCGCGAGCTGGTTCGTCGCCTTCAGCGCCTGGGCGAGATCGTGCACCGTGAGACCGGCCGCAAGCAGTCGCGCGGGATCGGCGACGACTTCGATTTCGCGCGTGTCGCTGGCGAGAACCAGGACGTGGCCCGCCCCGGCGACGCGGGCCAGCCGCGGTCGCATGACGTAGAACGCGTAGTCGTGCAGGTCCACGGGCGCCAGCGGTCCGGTCAGGCTTTGGATGAACATCGGAAACGCCGCCGGCGTCAGCCGTTCGGCAATGAGCTCGGTGCCTTCGGGCAGCGACGCCCTGACCTCCGCGAGGCGGCTCTGCACCTGCTGCAGGGACACGACCATGTCGGAGGCGGGGTCGAACTGGGCGCTGATCTCGGTGGCCCCGCGGAACGTGATGGACCGGACACGCCGGATGCCCGGCACCTCCATCACGGACTGTTCGAGCGGCCGGGCGACATTCAGCATCATCGAGCGCGCGGGCAGCGTTCCGCTGTGGCCGATGATGACGATGCGCGGGAACTCCAGTGGCGGGTAGATGCTGCTCGGGAGGCTCGCGCCCGCAACGAGACCTGCGCCGGCCGCCAGGAGCGTCACGAGCGCAATCGCCCGGCCGTGGCGCTCGACAATCGACGCGAGGGTCATGAGCCGATCGTGACCGCCGCGTTGTCCGGCAAGCCGTTGTGACCCCGAACAATCACGCGGTCGTTGTCGGCGACCCCGGTCTTGATCTCCACGACATCACGCGCCACGACCCCGACCTCCACCTCGCGCCGGTGGGCCTTTCCGTCCGGGCCGACGATGACCACGACGGACTTCCCGCCCTCGTGAAGAATCGCCGCCGATGGCACGACGATGGCGTTTCGATGCTCGCGCCCGAGAATCTCCACCTGAACCGGAAGGCCGGCGGCAAAGCTCGCTGTTCGTGGCAGCGCCAACCGGACCCCGGCCGTGGCGCTGACCGGGTCAACCGAGGCCGGGCGCGCGACAATCGTGGCCGGCGTCGGCGCGCCGCCGCCTGGATCGATGACGCGGGCGGCGCCGCCTACGACGATCCGCGTCACGGCGTCGACCGGCACCGCGGCCGCGACCTCGAGCCGGGACGGGTCGATGACCCGCAGGATGGGATCCGACTGGCCTGGCTCCACGAGGTCGCCGGGGTTGTGCCAGCGCTTCGCGATGATGCCGGCGAAACGGGCCCTCGCCTCCGCACGGCCGGCCAGTGTCTCCGCGGCGCGACTGGCGCTTTGGGCACGCGACAGCGCCGCCTCCGCATCCCGCAGGTCGCGCTCGGCGTCCTCGACCTCCTTCATCGCGGCGATGCCACGCTCGAACAACCCTTTCACGCGCGCCGCGGCGGCTTTCGCGTTCTCGAGGCGAGCCTGGACTTGCTC
>JACOUA010000208.1 GCA_016178075.1 Acidobacteriota bacterium | reverse complement strand
GGTCGATCAATCGACCAATCGACGCTTGGTCTTTACCGGTCCCCGGCCCCTGACCCCCGACCCCTGACATGAGGTTCTTCTTCTTCCGTCGCGGTCCCGGTCCTCACGCGCTGGCGCTGGCGATGGTCGGCGTGAAGATGGGCGAGCGGTTTCTGGCACTTGGGAGCGGCACGCCGGGGATGATCGCCGCCTTCGCAGGCAAGGTTGGGTTGACTGGGCGAGCGGCGGCCATCGTCGCCCCCGAGGACGCGGCCACGGCGCTGCGCGACCGAGCAGCGCGCGAAGGCGTGTTGGTCGACGTCGAGGTTCAGCCACGTCCACCCTTCGGTGCGGTCGGCGCGTCGTTCGATGTGGCCGTCATCGATTCGACAGACGGGTATCTGGCGTCGCTCGCCCCGGAGGTCCGGGTCGGTGTCCTGAGGGACCTTCGACGTCTGCTTCGTCCCGGCGGCCGGGCGATCGTCGTCGAACGCACGCCGCACGGCGGGCTCGGTAAGCTTGTCGGTGGCGCCGGGGAGCGCCAGCGCCTTGGATCGGAAGGGACGGTCGAGGCCCTGAGCGCGGAAGGATTCAGGCCCGTCAGGGTGATCGCAGAACGCGACGGGTATCTATTCGTCGAGGGGCTGCGGACCACGTAGGACCGGCTTCCGATTTGTTGATCTGTTGATCTGGTGATGGCCTCTGGCGACTACAGCCTGTCTCGCGTTGAGCACAGGTGAATCAGTGTCCGCGCGGGGGTGACACCCAAAATCATCAAAAAACGGCCGGAATTTGCAAAGCGCGGACCCGTGCTTCCGGCAAGGCTTTTGCCTTGCGGAACAGGGCCGGTTCTCTATGAGCTCACCTGCGCGGACGCTGCCCGACGTCTACACCCCGGGCGAAGTGGTGCGAGCCGCGGGACTCCACCCGCGATCGCTCGATCGGTTCCTCGCGCTCATCTGGGCCGGTGACATCCGAACCATCGAAGGGACCGGTTTCCTGTCTCATCGTGAAGCCCTGCGGGCGGCCGCGTTGATTCGCAGCGAAGCGGTCGGAGCCTCTTCCACTCGACTCGCAGGCATGTCTGACGCGAGCTCACGGGTGCTCTTTGCCGCCGCGAGTGCCAGCGTCCCTAGAAGGCCCGCCGTTCCTCTTCTCGTCTCGAGCGTCCTTCATTCGGCGGTCCTCACCGGGCTCGTCGTCTTCACCGCGTTGGGAATCGGTGCCAGCGTGTCAGCGGTCGAACCCGACCCGCCTCAGAAGGTCAACCTGGTGTATCTGAACCTTCCGGGTCCTGGCGGCGGCGGTGGCGGTGGTGGCCTGCGGCAGAAGGCAGCGCCGCCCAAGGCGGAGCGCAAGGGCACGTTTCGCGTCAGCAGTCCGATGCCGGTCCGGACGCCGCCGCCCGTTGTCGTGGCGGTGGAAAAACCCCCCGAGCCTCCGCCGCCGTTGAAGGCGGAACCGCTCCCGCCGGTCATCGCGCCCGTGGTGCGAGCGCCGGCCGACGTGCGCGATCGCGTCGGCGTGCTGAGCGACGCAACCAACGCGCCCGAGAGTCGAGGGCCGGGCACCGGCGGCGGGGTCGGGTCCGGTCACGGTACCGGCGTCGGCGAGGGCGATGGTGCGGGCATCGGGCCGGGAAGCGGCGGAGGGATGGGGGGCGGGCCGTATCGTCCGGGCAGCGGCATCGAGCCGCCTCGTCTCGTACGCGAGATCAAACCGGACTACACGGACGAGGCGCGTCGGCGTAATCTCGAGGGGGAGGTGGGGCTGGAAATCGTCATCCGCCGCGACGGAAGCGTGAGCGACGTGCGCGTGATCAAGGGCCTGGGTGCTGGACTGGATCAGCGTGCCGTCGACGCGGTGCGGCAGTGGAGGTTTGCGCCAGCCCGGCGACTGGGCTCGCCGGTGGACGTCGTCGTCGAAGTCGCGGTCGAGTTCAGGTTGAGATAAAGCTTTCAGCTATCAGCTTTCGGCTATCAGCGAAATCGATGCAAGCTGCATGCTGGTCCGAGAGCTGACAGCTGAGAGCTGACAGCTGAGAGCTGAGAGCTACAAGGATCATGTATATGTTGATCCCCCTGACGATTGTTGCGCTGGCGGTCGCGGGCGTGATGACGTGGATGGCCTGGCGGGTCATCCGTGAAGAGCGCCAACGCTCGGAGGCACGAATCGCGGCCCTGGCCGCGGAGATCGGCGCGATGGCGGATCCGCAGCTGACGATGACGCCAACGAGGAACCGAGCGCCGCGCACCGCTGAGGAGGCAGTGGCTCGTTTTTCCGACACCCCGCTCGTGGACGCGACCGAGCGTCACGGCGCCGAGCTGTTCTCGGCCACCGCTCGGCCGCCGCGGCGCGGCACCCGCTGGGTTACGGCCGCTGTTTGCGGTGCCCTCGTCTTCGGCCTGGCGATCGCGACGGTCGTGACCGTCTCGCTTCGATCGCATCCGCGGGACGCGTCCACCTCGACGGCGTCCGCCGTTTCGGCGGCGCAGCCGCTCGAACTCGTGTCGCTCCACCACGAGCGAACCGCGGAGCGTCTCGTCATCAGGGGGCTGGTCAGAAACCCGGCGGGGGGAAAGTCCGTCAACCGGGTCAGCGCCGTGGTGTTTCTGTTCGATCGTGACGGCGGATTTCTGACCAGCGGCCGTGCGCTGGTCGATTACCTGACCCTGACGCCGGGGGAGGAGTCCCCGTTCGTCGTGGAGATCCCGGCGGCCGGATCGGTGGGCCGCTATCGGGTGAGCTTCCGCAATGCCGATGGCAGCGTGCTGCCGCACGTGGACCGTCGAGCCGCCAGCGGCACAGCCGACAAACCGACACCGACGTCGCGATCGGCGGCCGCAGCGCGACGTCAGCCCGTGGGATAACGCCATGCGACACTCGTCGACGCGCGCGACCGGAATCGCTGCCATAGTCGCACTCACGGGCGCGGCGCTGGCCGGCCAGCAGCGGGACCGCCAAGCGGCGCAGGACCCGTTCAAGTTCCGCACCGGCGTCGAGCTGGTCAACGTCACCGCCACGGTCACCGACGTCTCGGGGCGGTTCGTCTCGGGTCTGCGGAAGGACGACTTCACCGTCTTCGAGGATGGCCGGCCCCAGACCATCTCGCACTTCAGCACGGAGCGCGTGCCGGTGAGCCTCGGAATTGTGCTCGACACGAGCGGCAGCATGGCCGGTGACAAGCTCGACGCAGCGAAAAACGCGATCGATCGTTTTCTCTACGATCTGCTGTCGCCCGATGACGAGATCTTCCTCTATGCCTTCAGCGACCACCCACGGCTCGTGGAACCGTGGACGACGGATCGGCGCAGGCTGAGTCGCTCGCTCAGAAGCATCACGGCGCGCGGCGGCACCGCGATGTACGACGCGGTGGCCGAAGCGGTGCCGCTCGCTCAAAGCGGCCGCAATCGTAAAAAGGCGATCCTGCTGATCTCGGACGGCAACGACACGAACAGCCAGCTCGACGTCCAGGAGCTGAAGCGCCTCGTGCGCGAGACCGAAGTACTCGTGTATGCGATCGGGATCGACGGCGATGCGCCCACCTTCACGGCCGGGACTCCCCCCCGCATTCCCATTCCGATCCCGATCCCGATTCCCGGCCGGCGTCCCGGCGGAAGCCCGTGGCCCTTTCCGCCGCAGTCCCCGCCCCAGCGCCGTCTCGGCAACGAACGCGTGAACGTTCGCGCGCTTCGGGAGATTACGGACGACTCCGGCGGCCGGACCGAGACCATCCGGTCGGCGCGCGATCTGGACCCGGCCACCGCCAGCGTAGCCGACGAGCTGAGCAAGCAGTACTACCTGGGGTATGTCGGCGCTGCTGAAAGGGACGGCCGCTGGCACACCATCGAGGTCGAGGTCAGCAACTCCCGGTACAAAGTCCGCGCCCGGCGTGGATACGTGGCGAGCTAGTTCTCAGTAATCAGTCATCAGTTTTGAGTTTGAAAACTGTGGCCCACGCTCATTGGCCAGCCTGACGACTGATAACTGAAAACTGAAAACTGTTCTATCATCCGCGCGTGCCGCCGCTCGCCGCCGCCATCGCCCTCAGCGTGCTGGGTAGTCTTGGCGGCCTGCTGATCGCGGCCGCGCTGCTGCTCGTCCCCGAGCGGGCCCGCCTGCGGATCGTGCCTTGGCTCGTCAGCTACGCGGTCGGGACGCTGCTCGGCGCGGCGCTGCTCGCCATCCTGCCGCAGGTTCTGACCGAGCTGGACCCGTCGATCGCGCTCGGCGTCCTGCTCGCCGGCATCATCACCTTTTTCGTCCTCGAAACGCTCGTCGTCTGGCGACACTGCCACACCGACGAGTGCGCGGTGCACGGCGTGACGGTGTCGGTCGTGCTGGTCGGCGACGCGTTTCACAATTTCGTGGACGGTGCCGTCATCGGCGCGAGCGTGATGACGTCGACGGCGCTCGGGATCAGCAGCGCGCTGGCCGTCGCGGCGCACGAGATCCCGCAGGAGGTCGGCGACTTCGCCATCCTGCTGCACGCCGGCTACGGCCGCGGCAAGGCGGTGGGGCTCAACCTGCTGTCCGGCACGTCCGCGATCGTCGGAGCGGCCGCCGCCGCGCTTGCCTTCGAGGTCGTGCCGTCGCTCGCGCCGTACTTTCTGGCGTTCACCGCCGCGAGCTTTCTCTACGTCGCCATGGCCGACCTGATGCCGGACCTGCACCGGGGAACGACCGGCGGTTCGGCCCTGCGCCAGATTCTCCTTGTCCTCGCGGGTATCTTGAGCATTGTCGCGCTCTGACCTAGGCCGGGGCTCTGCCCCGGACCCCGGCTCGGTCGCTTGCGGGGGCCCTACGCCCCGCGCCGCTCCCTCGCAGGCGCGCTGTGCACGCCTAGGACCGCTATACGGCAACGAGAACAAAATTCTCGTAAGGCGCCGTATAGCGGTCTAAACGCAGTGGCCGCCACTGGCTACTGGCCACTGATCAGTGCCCGCCCTCAGCGGAGGCGCCGTATCGTCGGTAGCGCAGAGGTTTCGTTCTGCGTGTCATCCGTCCTCCGCTGAGGTCTGTGGCGCTGTCTCAGAACAGCGGAAACCCCCTGTAAAACCGGCCTGGTGTTCGTGGCACGAGGCTTGCGATTCCTGAGTGACAGGGCGAACCAAGCCAGCCTGAAGAAGGAGGACAACCAGTGCGCAGGATTCTCGTCTTCGTCAGTGTCGCGGCTCTAGGGCTGTCGCTCGCGGCGCGCCCGGCGGTCGCGGAGGAATCCGCACGCTGGAGCGCCGGGGCGTTGAGCGATCAGCGTCTGTTTCAGATGGTCGCCGATACGGTCAACCGCTACGTGAACTTCACGATCTTCGACGACATCTCGGCCTCGGTCGAGAACGGCGTCGTGACGCTGTCGGGCAAGGTCACGATGCCCTACAAGAAGTCCGAGATCGGCAGGCGTGTGGAAAAAGTGGATGGCGTGAAGGAACTTCGGAACGCGATCGAGGTCCTGCCGGTCTCGATCTTCGACGACGAGCTCCGGTTCCGGATTGCGCGGGCGATCTACCGCAACCCGTCATTCTGGCAGTATGCCGCGATGGCCAACCCTCCGATTCACATCGTCGTGGATCGCGGTCATGTCACGCTCTCGGGCGTCGTGGCAACGAACGTCGACCGTGCGCTGGCTCGATCACTGGCGAGCGGCTTCGGTGAGTTCAGCGTCACGAATAATCTCAAGACGGATGCTGAGATGCGCGCCGCGATCAGCGAAGGGCACGACTAGGGGCGCGTGTCCACTGCGGGGGACTCGTCAACCCGACCCCCGACCCCCGAGCCCGGATTCCGTAGAGTCGTTGTCGGCAGCACGATCTCGAACACCGTTTCGACGCCGGGCCGGCTCGTGACGCCGACCCGGCCCTGGTGGCGTTCGGCGATCGCCTTGACAATCGAGAGGCCAAGACCGCTCCCGCTCGAGCCGCGCGTCAAATCGGGTGTGTAGAAGCGGTCGAACACAAACGGCAGGTGCTCCGGCTGAATGCCCGATCCGTTGTCCGCCACCCTGATGTGAAACGTGTCGTCGGCGCGAATCGCGTGAAGCGAGATTCGCCCGCCCACCTCGGTGTGACGGATCGCGTTGGTCACGAGATTCTCGACCGCTTGCTCCAGGCGATAGCGGTCCGCCCACACCTCCGCAGCGCCGCCGCCGACCTCGACATCAAAGCGCAGGCGCCGCTCCCGAATCTCCCGCTCGTGCCGGCGCCGGATCCGATCGAACAGCTCAGTCGTCAGGGTCCGGCCTGGTGAGAACGCGCCACCTCCGGCGTCAACCTGCGAGAGCTCGCGCAGATCGGCGAGCAGGTGCTCGAGCCGGTCGCACTCGTGCTCCACGATTGCGAGATACTTCAAACGCGTCTCCTCGTCCAGACCAAGCTCGCGCATCTGCAGCGTCTCGACGTAGCCCCGAATCCCCGTGAGAGGTGTCATCAGCTCATGCGAGACATCGGCGAGCAGATTGCGTCGGTTCCGATCGATGGACTCGAGGCGTTGAAGCCGTCGGTCGGTCCGTCGAACGAGGAGGAAGGCGGCAAGAGCCGCCACTACCGCGCCGAGAAGGGCCGCGGTTACCATCTCGAGGAGGAATCCCGCCGGGAACTCACGAACCTATCCCCTGTGCGCCGCGGCCGGCGCGAGAAGGATTCGCTTCGCCTTGTTCACTCGTTCAGGCATCACGGCTGCTCCCTCGTTTGATCGTCCAGGCGACGAGCCCCGCCATCACGAGGAGAGCGGCCACCCCGCTTGCGGCAAACAGCAGCAGCGTCCTCGACAGGATGGAGATCGCCTCCATCCTCACCTCGATCGTCAGCGGCAACGAGGCCTGCCGATCGCGCAGGCTCTGCTCCCACACCAGGATGTTTCCCCGCTCGACGTCGCCCGGGGCGTTCTCGAACAGAACGCGGCTGGGCACATGAAGCCGAAAGCCCGTCACTTCGTCGCCTCGCCAGCCGACGGTTTCGAGCGCGCGGCCCTTTGACGGCCCGACCCGCTGGCGATAGACAAAGGCCTCGCCTTGCCGATCGAACCGGTACTCGGACCACGCGAGCGGTTCGACCGCCTGCAGCTTCCGCACATCGTCGGCGTCGACCCGCAAGTGGACGAAGCGACGGCCGCGGCGGCGCGAGAAGGTGACCCGCACGACCTGAACCCCGGACCCCGCGTAGACGCGTCGATAATACGCGCGGTCGACGAGCGCCTGTGGATTCGGGTCGAGCGGCAGCCCGCGCAGCGCGACGAGCGCCGCAACCGACGCGTTCACGTACAGCGTGGCGGAGCCGTCGAGCGCGAGAAAGAGATCCTCCTCGTATTCGTACTGCCGCCCGATCCGCGTCCCACACGCGGATGCGGCCGCCACAACCGCCACCGTCAGAACCGAAACCGACAGGGCCCGGCCAACGTGCCAGCCACACGCCATTGAGTTACGATGGAAGGATCGATGGCTTCGACCAGTGCTGCCTTTCATAATGACGGTGAGCACCGAATGCCACCGTCTTTATGAAAGGCAGCACAAAGCCCACACTGTACCTGATAGACGGCAGTTCTCAAATGTATCGCGCCTACCACGCGATACGGGGATTGACCGGACCGGACGGCCGCTCGACCAACGCCGTCTACGGCTTCGTCACGATGCTGCGCAAGCTGGTGAACGACCATCGGCCGGAGCTGATGGCGGCGTCGTTCGATCTTGCCGGCCCGACGTTCCGATCCACCCTGGCGACGGACTACAAAGCCACGCGCGCGCCGATGCCGCCCGACCTCGCCGAACAGATCCCGCTGGTGCACGAAGCCTGCGAAGCGCTCGGCGTCCCGATCTATACCCGCGCCGGCTTCGAGGCGGACGACGTGATCGGGACGATGGCGCGGGTCGCGGCGGAGCAGGGCCACCCGGTGGCCATCGTCACGGGGGACAAGGATTTTTTTCAACTGGTGTCCGACCGGATCAAGGTCTTCAACCCGCGCGATGAGGGCACGTGGTACGACCGGCAGGGGGTCGAGGAGAAGTTCGGGGTGCGGCCCGACCGGGTCATCGACGTGCTCGCGCTGACGGGGGACGCCATCGACAACATCAAAGGGGTCCCGGGCATCGGCGAGAAGGGGGCGAGGGATCTCATCGCGCAGTACGGCAGCCTGGAGAGCCTGCTGTCGCACACGTCCGAGATTACGCAGAAGAAATACCGCGAGGGGCTGGTCGCCCACGCGGAGCAGGCGCGTCAGAGCCGCGAGCTCGCCCGTATCCGCACCGACGTGCCGATCGACGTGGACGTCGTCCGGTTTCAGTATCGCGGGGCGTCCAACGAGCGCTGCTTCGCGCTCTTCACCAGGCTCGGGTTCCGATCGCTCGTCACCGAGTTCGCGCCGACGGCCCGCACGATCGACAAGCAGTACACAGCCGTCCAGTCCGAGGCCGACATCGATCGCCTGGTGGAGACGCTGCGCCTGGCGGGCCGGTTCGCCGTGCGGATCGTCGCGAGCGGCCCGAACGCCGTGCGAGCCGAGCCGATCGGAATCGTATTCTCCACGGCGGCCCGATCCGCGAGCTACGTGCCACTGACGTCGGGCAGCGGGCTCCAGCTCGGAGACCTGCTCGACGCCTTCGATCGCGTGGACCCGAGGGAGCGCCTGGAACGACTTCGGCCGGTGCTGGCGGACGACACGCTGGCGAAGATCGGCCACGATCTGAAGTTCGACGCGATTGTTCTGGAGCGTTACGGCATTCCCCTGCGGAACCTGGCGGATGACACGATGATCGCGAGCTATCTCATCGACGCCACGCGTTCGGGCCATCCGCTGGAGGATGTGTCGCTGGAGCACCTCACGTACAAGGCGCAGACGGAAGAAGACGTCTGCGGGCGCGGGGGGCGAAGCCTCACCCTGGGGGAGGTCCCGATCGAAGGACTGCTGGACTTCGCGGGCGAGCGCGCCGATCTGGCGTGGCAGCTCGCGGACCGCCTGATCCCGCTGCTGGCCGAGCATCAGCTCGATCGCGTCTATCGAGAGCTGGAAATGCCGCTCATCCCGGTGCTGATCGACATGGAGGTCGTCGGCGTGCGGCTCGACGGTGAGGCGCTCTCGGCACAGTCACAGCGGATCGAGCACGAGCTGGCCGTTCGAAGCGTCCAGATCTTCGAGCTGGCGGGGTGCGAGTTCACCATCAGCTCGCCAAAGCAGCTCGCCGAGGTGCTGTTCGATCGGCTCAAGCTCCCGGCCTTGAAGCGCACGGGCAAGACACGCGCCGCTTCAACGGCGGTCGAAGTGCTGGAAGAGCTCGCGCTCGCGCACGAGCTGCCGAAACTGATTCTCGAGTGGCGCGCCCTGCAGAAGTTGAAGGGCACCTACATCGACGCGCTGCCGCAGCTCGTCCATCCACGCACGGGCCGCGTCCACACCTGCTTCAACCAGGCCGTCGCCGCGACGGGGCGTCTCAGCAGCAGCGATCCCAACCTGCAGAACATCCCGATCCGGACCGAGCTCGGCCGGGAGATCCGCCGCGCCTTCGTCGCCGAGCCCGGCAACGTCCTGATCTCGGCCGACTACTCGCAGATCGAGCTGCGCGTGCTGGCCCACTTGTCGGGCGACGAGGTGCTCATCGAATCGTTCCGCCGGAACGAAGACATCCACGATCGCACGGCGCAGAGCGTCTTCGGGCCGGAGAGCGGCCTCGACGGGCACGAGCTGCGCCGACGAGCCAAGATCATCAACTACGCGCTGTTGTACGGAAAAACCGCGTTCACGCTCGCCAAGGACATCGGCGTCAGCCAGCAGGCGGCCCAGGCGTTCATCGATGCGTACTTCGCCGGCTTCCCCCGCGTGCGGGGGTTCATCGACCGGACCATCGAGGAGGCCCGAACAAGCGGCGTCGTGAAGACGCTCTTTGGGCGCCGCCGGCTGGTCCCCGAGCTCACCAGCCGCAACGGGCAGATTCGCTCGGCGGCCGAGCGCGTCGCCGTCAATCTGCCGATTCAGGGCACCGCCGCCGACATCCTGAAGCGCGCCATGATCGACGTGCACGCGGCGCTCGCCCGGTATAACGCGGATCGGGGCCGCGATCAATCGGCATGGCCCGGGACCGCCCGGATGATCCTCACGGTGCACGACGAGCTGTTGTTCGAGGCCCCTCTGGGAGAAGCCGAGGCGGTCGGCCGTCTCGTGAAGGATTTGATGGAGCGCGCCGTCACGCTCGCGGTCCCGCTCACCGTCGATGTGGGGATCGGGAAGAACTGGAAAGAGGCGAAGAATTGAGGATTCATTTCCATTTGTCCTTGATCCGCTGCCATTCCGCCCGCAGCTCGTCGGCAGCCTGCGTCCGCTTCGGGTCGGTCGGCGCGATCTGACGGGCACGATCGGGAATGACCGCCTGCGTCATCAGGCGATCGAGGTCGGCGCGCAAGACCGCGCCATGCTCGCTTGTCATCCGCGCCCGCACCCAACCCGCGATCGCCGTCGACCAGGCTCGATCGAGATCGCCCATGCCCCGCGCCGCCGCGACGAGCCAGTACGCCGCGGCGCCCGACGCCGAATCGCGCGCAAGCTCATCTTCCATCCGCAGCACGACGCGGCGATAGATCGCCGTCCGCTCCTCGCCGGTCGTCTCCTGGGCGCGGCGATCGAGCGCGCTGCCCCACCAGTCGAGCACGCGCTCCCGGGCCGCCGGCCCCACCTCGCCGGCCCGCGCCATCGCCAGCCCGAACATCTCCGCCGCCGCTCCGTACGACTCCTCGAGGTATAACGATTCCCCCAGCCCGATCACGAACTCGGTCCGCTCGCGCGGCAGTAAGTTCTCCGGGCGAATCTCGTTGAGCGCTTCCCTCGCGTGGTCGAGATCGACCCGGTCGGCGCGCACGCGGTATCGCTCGAGCGATGACCTGGCGAGCACCAGATTCACCGCGTCGACCTGACCCCCGGCCGCCTTCGCCTTGGCCGCCAGCTCAATCGCCGCGTCGTACTGGCCCAGGTTGTAGTGCTGGCGGGCCTGCGCCAGCGCGTCGGGCGGCGCCGCCGACGCGGCACCCAGCAGGACGAGGCCGAACGCCATCAGCCCGGCCGATCGGAGCTGGTAGTTGCTAAGTGCTTTGTTTGGAACGGTTTGTCCTCGCGATTCAGGCCCCATGCGCTATAATGCTCCCTGATGGGCGATCCGATTGTCGTGCCGCGGGCAAGCCACGTGATCTCGCGCCGCGACGTCGATCCGGATGCCCTCAAAGTGCTGTATCGCCTTCGAGACGCGGGGTTCCTCGCGTATCTGGTCGGCGGCAGCGTCCGGGATCTCCTGCTGAGACGACGACCCAAGGACTTCGACGTCGGCACCAGCGCGCACCCTTACGAAATCAAACGGCTGTTTCGCAACTGCTGGATCATCGGCCGGCGCTTCCGGCTGGTGCACGTACGGTTCGGGACGAAAGTCATCGAGGTCGCGACCTTCAGGCGACAGCTCCGACAGCCGGACGCCCGGGCGGCCGCCGACACGAGCGCCGCCGTCGATCGTCCGCGCGATCTGCTGATCTCTCACGACAACACCTTCGGGACGCCAGAAGAGGACGCCTTCCGCCGCGATTTCACGATCAACGCGCTCTTCTACGACATCGGGACCTTCTCGGTCATCGACTACGTCGGCGGGCTCCGCGATCTGGAGGAACGGGTCATCCGCTCGATTGGCGATCCGGACGAACGCTTTCAGGAAGACCCGGTCCGGATGATCAGAGCCATCGGCTTCGCAGCCCGGCTGGGCTTTGACGTCGATCCTCCGATCGTCGACGCCATCAAACGCCAGCGCTACGAGATCGCGCGGAGCGCGCCAGCCCGTCTCCTCGAAGAGTACTTCAAGATTCTTCGCGCGGGGTCGGCCGAACAGACATTCCGGATGCTCCACGAGCACCGGCTGCTCGAGCGGATGACGCCCGAGCTGGCCGCCGGGGCGTCCGAGGCGCTTTGGCGGTCTCTGGCCGCTCTCGACAGCTACCGCCGGCGGCTCGGCTCGCCCGCCGCGATCACCAATCCTCTCCTGCTCGGGAGCCTGATGCGCCCGATCGGTCTGGTGGGCGAGGCACAATTCGGACCGCGAGACGAGACGAGCGGGAGCCTTGGACTGCTGCCGATCCCGCGGCGCGATCTCGAGCGGATGCGCCAGATGCTTTTGCTCCAGCGCCGCCTGCTGGAAATCGATCGCCCACCTCGAATCAAGCGAAACCTTTTGTACCGGCCCGCGTTCGCGGACGCGCTCGTGTGGCTCGAGATGCACGGCGGGGCGCCCGAGATTCGCGCCCATTGGCAGGATTTGATGAAGGATCACGCTGCCGCTGGCCCGGACAGCACGCCGCCGGGCCTCCCCCACCACGTCCGCCCGCCTCGTCGTCGCCGCCGTCGCCGCCCATCGAAGAATTGAAAATTTGGTAATTGGGAGTCTGGTGATTGATTGTTCAATCGATCGATTGATCGATTGGCAATTAATTGTCGATTATCCGATTCGACAATCGATCAATCAATTACCAGATTTCAAATCACCAGATTTTCAAATGTATTTTTAGCTGAGACTCTGTTCGATCGTCTTGTACGGCCGCGCGAGGCCGAGCGCCGTCAGGATCCGGATGACGGGCCACGCAGGATCGATTTCGCTCGTGCGCAGGCTGAACTTCGGACTGCGGGGAAACTGGTGATGGTTGTTGTGGAGACCCTCGCCGCCGGCGAGAAGCCCGAGAATTCTGATATTCGTGGCGGTATTCTGGAAATTCTTGTAGCCGACGTGATGACAGAGCCCGTTGATGGACGATGAGAGGACGAAGATGTAGATGAAGGCGTGAAGGCCGGCCGCCAGAAGCCCCCAGCCGACGCCGAGCACGAGACAGAGCGCGACGGTGCCGAGCGTTGGCCCCAGAAAGCCGCGGTCGAAGAACCAGCGGTCCCAGATGTCTTCCTTGATGTCCTTCGTGTATTTGGCGACGACGTCCGTGTTGCGCGCTTCGCGGACGTAGTAGAAGACGTTCCCCCACTGCACGCGCCAGAAGCCTTCCAGAAGTGGGCTGTGCGGGTCACCCTCCTCGTCTGTGAAGGCATGGTGTTTCCGATGCACCGCCACCCATTGCCGGGTCGAGATCCCTGTGGTGATCCAGAGCGCCAGCCGGAACATCCAGGCAACGGCGGGATGCAGGACGATGGCCCGGTGGGTCGCGGTTCGGTGAAGGAAGATCGTGGTGCTGAAGACGGCGGTCTGAATCAGGGCGGTGGCGACGAGCAGGCAAAGCGCAAGCGAACCGAGCACTAGGACCCTCCGGCAAAAGAGTGAACGTCGGCCCTGGCGATGGGAGAACGGGCCCGCGAAAAACGCGCGATTCTATCACGAAGGCGTCGATCACCCAAGCGAAGACCGCACGAACGTCCTCGACACGCCCGTGAAACGGACGAGGGTTACCCGTGCTTCCGTTCGAATTCGCGCATGAAGCCGGCGAGCGCGTCGACTCCTTCTTCGGGGAACGCATTGTAGATCGAGGCCCGCAAGCCGCCGACAGACCGATGTCCTTTCAGGCCGTCGAACCCCGCGGCTGTCGATTCCTTGACGAACGTCTTCTCCAGATCTTCGGTCGGCAGCCGGAAGGTGATGTTCATGAGCGACCGGCTGTCCGGCCGGGCGTGCCCGCGATAGAAGCCGGAGCGATCGATTTCCGCGTACAGCTTCGCGGCCTTCCGCTCATTGACCCGGCCGATCGACTCGAGGCCGCCTGCCTCGAGCAGCCACTTCATCACCAGCCCCATGATGTAGACGGCAAAGACGGGCGGCGTGTTGTAGAGCGACTCGTTGTCGGCATGGAGCTTGTAGCTCAACATCGTCGCGAGACCGGCCGACGCGTTCGCCGATCGCTCGAGCATGTCGTCGCGGATGATGACGAGCGTGACGCCCGCCGGCCCGAGGTTCTTCTGCGCGCCCGCGTAGATCAACGCGTGACGTGAGACATCGATCGGACGGCTGAACATGTCCGACGACGTGTCGCCGACCAGCGGAAGACCGCCGACGTCGGGCAGCGCCTTCCATTCTGTTCCAAAAATAGTGTTGTTCGATGTCATGTGCACGTACGCGGCGTCCTTCGTGAGCGAGATGTCGGCGGGCTCGGGAATCCGCGCGAACTTCTCGGCCTGGGTCGTCGCGGCGACGTGCACGTGACCGAACCTTTTCGCTTCTTTCGCCGCTTTCTCGGCCCAGGCGCCGGTCACCAGGTAATCCGCCGTCTGCCCGGGTGGGAGCAGGTTCATCGGCACCATCGCGAACTGAAGGCTCGCGCCGCCCTGGAGGAACAGGACCTTGTAGTGACCGGGGATTCGCCCGACGGTGCGAATGTCGGCTTCGGTCTCGTGCAGGATGTCCTCAAAGGCCTTCGAGCGGTGACTGACTTCGAGGATCGACATCCCCACGCCGGGAAGCGAGACGAGATGATCGCGGACCTGTTCGAGCACGGGGAGCGGGAGGACCGCTGGACCGGCGGAAAAGTTAAAGACGCGTGTCGTCGTCAGCATGGGTGACTCCTGCAGTTCACCGGTTCTCCAGTTCAGCCGAGCGCCACGAGATGCAGGTCGAGGATGTCCCGGCTGCCGCTCTGAATGGCGTCGAGAACGGCTTTGGCGGGTGCGCCGTCGAGATTGATCCGGGCGACGGCGGCCTCGGCGCCGTCGAAGATGATGTTCTCAGTTTCCTGTACGTTGAGCTCGGCGCCGCGGAGATGATCGAACACGTGGGCCAGCACGCCGGGGCGATCGCGATGGCGCACGACGAGCATGTGTGACGCGGGCGTCGTCTTGCAGAGGTTCACGACATTGGGGACGCGCCCGGTTTTGACGTAGGTCTGGACGATCCGGACCGTCTCGGCGGCGATGGCCTCTTGCGCCTGGTCCGTCGAGGCGCCGATGTGATGCGTGCCGTAGACGTTCGGCAGCGTCACGATCGGGTCGCTGAACTCGCCGGCCGCCCCGGTGGGCTCGTTGGCGAAGACATCGAGGGCCACGCGAATCTGCTTCTCCCGGATGACGCGCGCGAGCGCTTCGTGGTCCACGACCTCGGCGCGCGCCGTGTTGACGACATACGACCCGGGTCGGAGCCGATCCAACACGCCTGCGCTCAGGAGGCCCCGCGTCTGCGGCGTCAGGGCCACGTGCACGCTCAAGACGTCGGCGCGCTCGGCCACGGCTTCCGGCGTCGCGCAGATCTCGAGCGTCGTGTCGTGGCGGGTCAGGTCGAATCCGATCTCCTCCGCCGCGAGGTCGGGCCGGCCGCCGCCGGCAAAGCGCCGGCTCCAGACGGCTATGTTCATGCCGAAGGCCTGTCCGCGCCGCACCATCCCCTGACCGATGTTGCCGACGCCCAGCAGCCCCAGGGTGCGGCCAGAGAGTCCGCGCGCCTTCGAGTACTCCTTTTTGTTCCACTTCCCCGCGCGCAGCTCGCTGACGTTGTCCGGAATCCGGCGGTCCAGCGCGAGGATGAGGCCGAAGGCCAGCTCGGCGACCGCCACGGCGTTCTTGCCCGGGCAGTTCGACACGTAGATGCCGCGGCGCGAGGCCGCCGCGACATCGATGGTGTTGTAGCCGGCACCCGCGCGGACGATGAGCGCGAGGTGCCCACGGTCGAGCATCGCTTCGGTCACGCGCGTCGAGCGGACGACCAGCACTTCCGCCCCGCTCGCCCGAATCCCATCGACCAGCGCCGCATCGACGAGATCCGGCTGATAGACGACCTCGCAGCCCGCGGCCTTCAGCCCATCGATGCCGCTTTGCTCGAACTTGTCGGCAATTAGGACTTTCATGACTTACGCGTGTAGTTATCGGTTTTCAGTTATCAGTTTTTAGTTTGAAGACCGAGAACTGACAACTGAAAACTGACGACTGAAAACTACTCAGATCTCATGTATCAGCAATCCGTCCCGAAGCTTCGGTTCGAACCAGGTCGTCTTCGGCGGCATGATGTCGCCGGAGTCGGCGATCCGCATCAGCTCGTCGACGCCGACCGGATACATCGAGCAGGCGGCCGCGGCCTGGCCGTTGTTCACCATCCGCTCGAGCGCCTCGGTGCCTCGGGCGCCACCCACGAAATCGAGACGCTTGTCGGTTCGCGGATCACCGATGCCGAGAGTCGGCGCCAGGACCTGCTCGTGAAGCAAGCTCGCATCGAGGCTCGAGGCGGCCGACGCCTGATGGCCGGACGGAGCGCTCAGCACGATCGTGCGCCATCGACCGGCGACATACAACGCCACTTCGCCCTTTCGCGACGGCCGGGCGGCGCCGTTCTCCTTCACCTCGAGCCCGGCACGTAGGCGGTCGAGTAACGCTGCGGATGTCAGGCCCCCGAGATCACGGACGACGCGGTTGTAAGGAAGGATCTGAACCTGACTATCCGGAAAGGCCACCCCGAGCATCGTGTCGGCGTCGGCCGACCCGGTTACGCGGAGCTCGGCGCGGGCCCGGGCCGCGCTGGCGGCGCGATGGTGCCCGTCAGCGATGTAAAGCGCCGGCACGCGCCCGAACGCCTCGACCACGCGTGTGGACGCCGCGCCGCCGACGAGCCAGATGGTGTGCCGCACATCGTCGGCCGCCTCGACGTCGAAGAGCGGCGCCCCCGCGGTGACCGCACGCTCGATCGCGTCAATCTCGGATGACCGCCGGTAGGTGAGAAAAACCGGTCCGGTCTGAGCCCGCAGCACGACCATGTGCCGCGTGCGGTCGTCTTCCTTGTCGGGACGCGTCTTCTCGTGCTTCTTGATGAGATCGCGATCGTACTCGTCCAGCGAGTAGCACGCCGCCACGCCCGTTTGGACGTGAGCGCCCATGCGCAGGCGATAGAAGTACACACTCGGCGCCGCTTCGACGACGAGCGGCGCCGCGCGCCGCAGGGTCGCAAAGTTCTCAGCCGCCTTCTCGTACACGGCCGGGCTGTAAGGATTCGTGCCGGGCGGGAGATCGATCTCCGCGCGCGACACGTGGAGGAAACTGAGCGGGTTGCCCGCCGCGAGCGCCTTCGCCTCTTCGGTGCTGATAACATCGTACGGGACCGCGGCGACGCGACCGGCGCTCGCGGGAGTGGGCCTGAGCGCCCGGAAAGGGAACACGGTAGCCATTCGGATGATTTTATGTCAGCTGACACCTGAAACCAGGTCTCACCACGGAGCCCACAGAACCCGCAGAGAGAAGACCAGTTTCCCTCTGGGCGCTCTGTGAGCTCTGTGGTGATCGTGAAATCTCTCAGGCTTTGACCCGAAAGCTGCGTCAGCGAAGGCTGGCAGCGACGACGGGAGGCAAAATGGGAGCGCCGATGCGCGCGAGCATCTGATCCCGCACGCTCGCGAAGAGCGCCTGATGCTCGGCCGCAACCGGTTCTCCCGGCGGCTGGTTGATTTGCACGCGGAGCGGGTTGACGAACGCGCCGTTGCGCCGGAGCCGAAAATCGAGGTGGGGGGCCGTCGCGGCGCCGGTCGATCCGACACGTCCGATCTGCTCGTTCTGCTCGACGTGGCTCCCGGCCTGAAGACCGCGCGCGATCGAGGAAAGATGCAGGTAGGAGCTTTCGTAGCCGCTCGCGTGCCGGATCCGCACCATGCGACCCGACGCGCCGCTCATGCCGGCGAAGCTGACCACCCCGCCCGCCACGGCCACCACCGCCGCGCCCTCCGGCGCGCGGTAGTCGACACCGAAATGCGCTTTGTAGATCCGATCGATCGGGTGCAGGCGCCGACGCGAGAATCTGGAGGTCACTTGGGGGACGGGGACGAACTTCAGCGGCGATTTCAGGAAGAAGCGGCGCAGCGATCGCCCCTGCTCGTCATAGTACGCAGGCTTGTCGCCGGGGGGGGTGAACCGAACCGCGCGGAGCCGGCGCCCGGCATTCGTGAACTCCGCGGCCAGAATCGCGCCGTATCCCGCAAACTGTCCGTCCCGGCTGTAGGTCTCGATCACCAGGCGGAACGAGTCGCCGGGCTGCAGATCGCTGTTGAAGTCGACTTCGCCCGCGAAAATGTCGGCGAGCGCGATCGAAAGCTCCGGCCTTTCCCCGATCCGATCCATGGCGGCAAAGAGCGACGAGGCTTCGTGATCGATCGCGCCTCCGAGCGTCAGGACCTCGCGTGTCTTGTCGATCGGCCGCACCTCGGCGTCGAGCGACGGGGGGGCCGTACCGTTCGCGCGATTCACGATGCGCAGAAGGCGATCCGCGTCGATCTCGTACTCGAACCAGCGCAGGAGGCCGTCGATCGTCCGCTCGAGCCGATACGGGCGATCTGCCCGGAGCTGGCGCGGATCGAATGCGGCGCGTGTTGCCAATACCATCGCCTCTACGACGTCGTCCCGCAGCCGATGCCCGCGGAGGAGACCGGCGAGCGTCGCGCGAGGCGGCACTCGCCCCGCGATCACCTCAGTGTCAGGCGTGAGAAAGATGTCGGAGCCGGCGCGCACAAACCGCTCGTCAGGCACCCGCTGACGGCATCCCTGCGCAACCAGCGATACCAACACCACGACGGAGAGGACACGGCCCATGGATGGGGCAGTCTACCCGGAAACGGCTCAGGCAGGGAACTCGGTAGTGGGTCAGTTTGGTGTGAAGCCCCGTTGAGGCCGCGCGCGAACGGTTGTCGAAAAACGCGCCGCAGGCCAGACTGCCGCGCAGGTCAGAACTTGACCTGCGCGGGTCGCTGAACGCGATGCCGGAGGCGCGTTTTTCCGCGCGGCCGAACGGGGCAAGCACCAAACTGACCCACTACCGAGAACTCAGGCTTTGGACGTTGGGCTCTGGGCTCAGTTCCCGGCGATTTTCCAGAGTCGCCGAAGCCCAGGAAGTCGAGAAGCCTCGGACGCGGGCGGTGACTTCGCCGGCGGGCGGGGCGTGGACGCAGATGGCGGCTGAGAAATGAACTTGGGGGGCGCACCGGCGGCGGCCGCCGAGAGCAGTCCGGTGACCGTCTGCCCCTGATAGCGGGCGAGAAACGACTCGATGGCGCGCGGCGCGGTCCGGTAGCCGTGAACCGACGTCAGCTGATCCAGGGCACGGCCCGCTTCCGTGGCGCTGCCAAAGGACCAGCGCGCATCGAGTTGCAGCGCACGGGTCAGCCACGCTCTGAGCTTGCCGGAGATCGGCTGTCGCCCCGCGGGACCGACATACTCGGTGGCGGAGGCCAGAAGGTCACCGACCTTGAACGGAAACTCATCGGCCTGAAGCGCGCGTCCCAGCACCAGCGCGAGCGCCACCAGCCCAACCTGCGCCACGTCCGTGCGATGATCGAATCTGGGAAGCCCGGCCGACGAGGGCGCCGCAATCCGGTATCGGTTCCAGAGCTCGGGGCGATTGAGCTCGAGCGTTCGGAACGCCGGCCCAAGAATGTACTCGAGAATCACGAGTCGGCCCCGAGGCGTGACCACGACGCGCTCGGGCCCGATAGCGCCGTGCACCGCGTCCGGCCCCTGCACGTGAAGCGTCTCGATCGCCGACAGGAGATACCGGGTCAGGCCGAGCGCGACCGGGACCTCAATCGCCTGTCCCGAGTGCTGCACCTGCCGCAGCAGTCCCGACATTCGGATGCCCGGGATCCGGTCCGACAGAATCAAGATGCTGTCCTGCGTAGACTGCAGCGGCTCCACCCGGCGGATGGGTGCAAACGCGAAGTGCTCGAAGGCTTCGAGCTGTTTGGCCTGCTTGATGACCGCTGGTCCAAAGCCGGCGATTGCGGTAAAGGTGGGCACCAAACGCAGCAGCTCCAGCACGTCGCCGCTGTCGGGATCGGTCAGCAGGAAGCGCTCCCCCAGCCCGTCCTGGAAGCTGCGTGTGACGCCGGAAAGCCCTTTCGGCTGGGGCGCGCCCATGGGAGTCCTGGAGGCCCTCGGTTGAGGGACCTCTCGCTCCGGTCTATCGGCCCCTGGCCCCTGTTTGCACAGTCTGTCCGATGACCGACGTGAAATGGTGTGCACCAGAAACGAAGCTTCGCCGCTTCTTCGGCAGCATCCTGCTGGTCGCATCGAGGCGAAGCGTCGCTGCCGAGATGACGCTTGCGAATTGCGGACTGATTGGGGAGTGCTGATCGGCAATCAATCCGCAACCAGCAATCCGCAATCGTCAATTGATCTTGCCCCTGATTTCCTCCACCACTTTCTTCGCCTTGGGGAGGCTGACATCGCAGGCCGCGTCGTTGATGCGGCACTCGGCGAGCGTGTAGTCGCAGCCACACGTGCACTTCTCGGAGTTCAGGCGCTCGAGAACTTGACGCTTCTGGGCCGGCGAGAGTGGCGAGAGATCGATCCCGGGAATCTCGGTGGCCTGCGCGGCGTTCTTGAGCGACACCTGACCCGTGTCGGTCACTCGCTCGATTCGGGCGTTCACCGGCATCCCGGCGACCGCGCGAATCTCCTGCTCGTAGATTGTCGAATCCATCAGGCCCACATGCTTCTGTACGACCATGCCGTCGCGATCGACGACGAGCGACGTGGGGAGCGCATAAACGCGCCCGAAGGCCTGCCGAAGGTCCGCCGTCACCATCGCGACCGGATAGTTCATCGCATACTTGGCGGCGAACTCGCGAACCCCTTCCTCTCCCGTCTCGTCCACCGAGAAGCCGACGATGACCAGCTTGTCCTCGTACTTCTCCTGGAGCGCGATGAAGTCCGGGATCTCTTTTCGGCACGGCCCGCACCAGGTTGCCCAGAAGTTGACGATGGCCACCTTACCGTGGAGATCCTGCTTGGTGATTCGTTTGCCATCGAGGGTCGTGGCCGAGAAGTCCGGGAGCGGCAGAGGGTTGCTGACGAGCTGAATCGCCCCGGCCGGAGGGCCGAGGCTCTCCCCCACGCGCTGGGTGTATCGCGCGCCGGCCACCAGCAGCGCGACCACGATGCCGGCCATCGCGACGTACAGAAGGGGTTTGCGCACTCCGTGCATTGTACCCGGCTTATGGCTTCATCTCCCGTACTTCTCCGCCCAGTTCTTCAGCGTCGCCTGCCGGTCGCGCCAATCCGGAGACTCGGCCAGCCGATCGACCGCGACCGGCAGCCGCCAGGTCCAATTCACCTCGTCGACGGTCGCCGGGACGTTGATCCGATCGGTCCAGCCAAACAGATCTTGTATCGGGAGGATCAGATACTCGGAGCCCGAGGCGAACAGCGCTTCGAGCAAGAGATCCCTCACCGTCTCGTCGAAGCGGCTCGGGGGATGCCATGAGTCGCCGACACGAGCGTCATCGCCAGGAGGGCGACGATCGCGCGAGGCGAGGACCGCCTGGACGCTCGAAAGCCGTGCGATCGACTCATGGTCCTCGGCCGGTGCCGAGTCCCACCACGCCGCCATCGTCTCGGTGTCGTGCGTGCCCGAGGTCGCCAGTGACAGCGCCGGATACTCGGCGGGATCGCGGAAGGGCTGACCCTCCTCTTCCCATTCGCGCTCCCAGCGCAGCACGCGGTAGCCCGGCAGCCCCAACCGCGTCAACGACCGGCGCACGAACCGTGGAACGGTCCCGAGATCTTCCGCGACGACCTGCGAGAGGCTCTCGCGGAAGATCGCCATGATCCGCTCGCCGAGCGCGAGCTGCTCGTCCTCGTCGGCTGGAACAAACGACGGTGCCGCTCCATCGTCGGGGATGATGTAGGTGCGATAGAAGCCGACTACGTGATCGATGCGGGAGCCGTCGAAGAGGGCGGCCGCGCGGCGGCCGCGATCGCGGAGCCATCGATAGTCAGCCGCCGCGAGCGCGTCCCACCGGTAGGCCGGCAGCCCCCAGTTCTGTCCCTGTCCGCTGAACGCGTCGGGGGGAACGCCGACCGACGCGTGCAGAAGAAACCAGTCCGGAGCGGTCCAGATATCGGCGCTGTCACGGTCGACGGCGAACGGGAGATCGCCGAAGACGAGCGTAGGTGCCGCCAGGTCGCGCGCCGCGCGCCACTGTGCCTCCGCGATCCACTGGAGATACTGGCGGAAGAGGATGTCCTTCCAGAGGCGCCGCCTCGCGGCCTCGAGCGCCGTCGGATCTCGCCCGCGCAGATCGGCCGGCCAGGTGAGCCACGATTGCTCGCCAGAATCGGCGTGCACGGCGCGAAACAGGCCGTAGCTCTCGAGCCACCAGCGCTCGCGAGTGACATATGCCCGAAGGTCGCCGGCGCGATCCGAGTCGCGGCGCCATTCGCGGTCGACGAACCACTCGAAGGCGCGGGTCAGTGACAGCATCTTCAGTCGACGGACCTCGGCATATTCAATCCGGGGCGTTCGCCGTAGATCCTGCAGCGTCCGCCGATCCTGATCGTCGAGCGCCTCGACGCCGCCGAGCGCGGCGAAGTCATCGACCTCGGGCACTCGGATG
>JACOUA010000207.1 GCA_016178075.1 Acidobacteriota bacterium | reverse complement strand
GGACGTCCGGAACGGACGGTGAACGGAAGGGCGCGCAGTACCTCTCGCGCAAGCTGACCGAGTACGGCATCGCGCACACGACGCACGAAGTCCATGCGTATCTGAGTTGGCCGCGCCGCGCGACCCTGTCGATCGCCGGCAGGCCCGAACTGAACATCGACGCGATCCCGCCTGCGTTCGGCGGCGCCACGCCGGCCGGCGGCGTCACCGGCGAGGCGCTCTGGCAGGTCGGCAGCCCGTCGTCCGATACCGGACCTGAGGTGAAGGGCAAAGTGGTCCTGACGACCGGCATCGCGTCTCCCGACGGCGTTCTCCGCGCCGAGCGGGCCGGCGCGGCCGCCATTGTGTTCGTCAGCGACAACGAAATCCTCCACGAGATGATCGCGACCACGATTTGGGGCACGCCGACCAGCGAGAGCGCCGCGCGGATCCCGACCATTCCGGTCGTGTCCATCAAGCACTCGGCGGGTGAGCACCTGAAGCCCGCGCCGGGCCGCCGTCCGCCCACGCTCACCATCACGACCGTCGTGGATCGCGCGTGGGCCAACATCCCGCTCGTCGTCGCGGAGGTACCCGGCAGCTCACCGGAGTTCGTGCTGATCGCGACGCACCTCGACGCCTGGTATGAAGGGATGACCGATACGGCCGGGACGGTCGCGTCGATCCTCGACATGGCCCGCGTGCTCAAGAAACAACAGCCGTCGCTGAAGCGCGGGGTTCGCTTCGCGTGGTGGCCGGGACATTCGTTCGGCCGCTACCCCGGATCCGCCTGGTACACCGATCGCTTCTGGGCGGACCTCGACGAGCACTGCGTCGCGTACACCAACCTCGACGGGTCGGGGCGACGCGGCTCGCGCATCGACGAGATCAGCGCGGGCGGCTGGCCCGGCCTCGCGGACTTCAGCCGGGCCTTCGCGCAAACCAGCCTCGGCAAGACACCCGATGCCGCGGGCGAGTCGGGCGGCCGCGGCTCAAGAGTCTTCCGGCCGGGACGGGACAGTGATTCGTCGTTTCAGGGAATCGGCGTCCCGGAATTCTTCGTGGGCGTGCCCGGCCCGCCGCGTGGACATCCCGAGGTCGAGGAGGCCGGCCGGATTTCCTACTGGCACACGGCGCAGGACACGTTGGAGAAGGTCGACATGAAAGCGCTCGAGCTGGATACGCGGTACCGCGTCGCACAGGTGTTCGCGCTCGCGAGGATGCCCGTGCTCCCACACAAGATCGCGCCGATCGCGGTGTCGTACGAGCGGGCCGTCGACGAGCTCGCGGCAGCCGCGGGGACGGCCTTCGATTTCACGCCGACGCGCGCCACGATTGCCAGACTCAAGACCGCAGCGAATCGGCTCGATGAGCTTCCCCGTCCTGCCGCCGCCGGCGCTCAGGAGAGGCTGAATCGTCTGCTCGTCCGCGTGACCCACCGGCTCAATGCGACGTTGTATACAAGGGCCGGCCGCTTCGATCAGGATCCGGCCGCTCAAGTGCCGATTCTGCCGCTCCTTGCCCGGGCACGCGAGCTGACGTCGCTCACCTCCGACCCCAACGCGCGAGGGTTCCTCGAAACGGAGCTGCTCCGCGGCCGCAACGCGGTCGAATCGACGCTCCGTGAGGCGACCGAGATGATTGAGCACTATCTGGGAGCCACCCCATGAAACGTCGGACGCTGCTTCGCATCGTCGTGAGCGCCGTGGCCACGCGGCCGATCGGCTGGGTGCGTGCCTGGGCGCAGGCAGCACCGCTTTCACCACACGCCACCACGACGCTGCGCGAGGTGGCGGCCATCGTCCTGCCGTCCGAGCTTGGGCGCCGACGAACCGACGAAGTCGTCGATCGGTTTCAGCGGTGGCTGCTTGGCTACAAGGCTGGCGCGGAGATGGATCCCGGTTACGGCGTCACGCGGCTGCGGACGACCGGCCCGTTCCCCGGGCGTTCGTACGCCGCTCAACTGACAGCGCTCGGCGCCGACGCGCAGGCGCGGGGCGGGCGGCTCACGACGCTCGCGCCCGGCGTGCAGCGCGCGATCGTCGAATCCGCGCTGGCCGCCGCGAAGGTCGACCGGCTGCCCGCCAGACCCGACGGCGGGCACGTCATCAGCGACCTCATGTGCTTCTACTTTCGCAGCACCGAGGCCAACGATCTCTGTTACCGCGCGCGCATCGGGAGAGACACCTGCCGCGTGCTTCCCGGCTCGGACCAGCCTCCCGAGCGTTTGAGCGCCCGCGGCCGTCGCGACGAGCGAGTCCGCGAGACGAGGAGCGACAGCTTGTGGGCCAACGGGGATCCGTGGAGCTAGGCGATGCCGCGAATCGAAACCGACGTGTGCGTCATCGGCGGCGGCATCACCGCGGCGCTCCTGGCGCAAAAGCTGACCGAGCTCAAGCCGGGGATCGGTGTCATCGTCATCGAAGCGGGAAAGCGTCTGTTCGATGCCGAGAACCGGGTGCTCTATCGCCGGCGCATGCTCGAATACGGCGAGCACGCGTGGCCCGGCGATTTCATCGAGGACCAGGCCGCCAAAGGCATCATCTCGCGGTCGATGGCGGTTGGCGGATCGGCGCTGCACTGGGGCGGCGTCTGCAACCGGTTGTCGGAGGAAGACCTGCGCCTGAAGAGCCTGTACGGGCTCGCGGTCGACTGGCCCCTGACCTGGGCGGAGCTCGAACGGTACTACTGTGAAGCCGAGCGACGGATCGGGGTCTCGGGCGAGGAGAGCCCGCTCCCCGAAGACCGGCGATCGGAGCCGTATCCAATGCCGGGCATGCCGCTCTCCTACAATCTGCGACAGCTCAAGACCTGGGCGGGTCAGAGCGGCATTCCATTCTGGGGAACCCCGCAGGCGAAGAACACGATCGCGTACGACGGCCGGGCGGTCTGCAAGCGGTGCAACACCTGCGAGATCTGCCCGACCGGCGCGCGCTACTCACCCGACTTCACGTTCCGGAAGCTGCTCGCGTCGCGGAAGATCTCACTCCACGATCAGACGCTGGTCAGGCGACTCGTGCTCGACGATCGCACGACGCGGATCGCCGGGGCGCAGGCGGTCCGCCGCGATCAGCCCAACGATCTGATCGACTACCGTGCCCGAGCGTTCGTCCTCGCCTCCGGCTACGCCTGGAGCCCGCACCTGTTGCTCCTGTCGGCGCAGCCGCGTTTTCCGAGCGGGCTCGCCAACAGCTCCGGCCTGGTCGGTCGCTACATGACCGGACACGCGTTCATGTCCGCGCAGATCGAGCTGGACGCGAAGCTGTATCCCGGGATGAACGAGCAGCACAGCCTCATCTCGCGCCAGTTCTTCCGCTGTGCCGCCGACAGGCCGTATGCCCGGCACGATCTACGGGTGTGGGAAAGCAGCGCGGGGCGAGAGCCACGCCTGCGAGATGACGAGGGGCATCTGTTGCTGGGCGATGCGCTTCTGGGCGACTGGCGGGCCCGCACGGCGCGCGGCGCGGCCCGTGTGCGCGCGTACTACGATGTGCACCCATCGCGAGACAGCGCGCTGAGGTTGGACCAGTCCAGTAAGAACCGGTGGGGCGACCCGCTGCCGGCGATCGAACATCGATTGGACGAGGCGACGCGCGCGCGTGAGGCGGCAACCAAGGAGCACATCCTCGGACTTTTCCGGCTCCTTGCGCGGGCGAACAACGGCAAGATCCTGAGCACCAGCTTCAGCCAGTACCTCGATCATCCGGGAGGTGGCTGCCGGATGGGAACCGACCCGTCAGCGAGCGTCTGTGACAGCTACGGCCGTACGCACGATCACGAGAATCTGTTCGTGGCGGGATCGCCGACGCTGCCCACCGGAGGCTGCACCAACGGCACGCTGACGTTCGCAGCGCTCACGCTACGGACGGCGGACGCGATCGCAAAGGGATGAGAGCACGGGACGCGTCCCGCCGCGGTGCCGCGGCCATGAACGTGGCCACCGCATGCTACACTCCTACACCGTTTACCGCAGCGTCAGCCTCGGCCCGGTTTCCAGTCGCTTCTGCCGGTGGCATGCCCACAGCGCTCGCGAGGGTGTGTGATTGAGGCTTCTTTGGTTGCCCTTCTGCTGAATCTGGTCGGCCTTGGTCAGCCGGCCGGCCGGATCTCAGGTACCGTGGTCGATCCGCAGGGGGCCGCCGTGCCGAATGCAAGCGTCCGGATCGAGACCGCCAGCGCGCCCCTTGACGAAGTGCGCACGGGGACTGACGGCAGCTTCGAGCTCAGAACGACCGTGACGGGTGCGGTCCGGCTCATTGTCACCGCACCGGGCTTCGCGGAAGCCGTGCTGATGCTGCCCGGCGGCCACGGCCCCGTCCGCATCACGCTGACGCCCGCGCCGTTCTTCGAAACGATCAACGTCACCTCCGCGCGCAGCGAGGTCCGGCAGCCGGACGCCACCGTCACCATGACGGTGTTCTCGTCATCGGAGCTCCTGACGAGCGGGCCGCTCACCATCGACGATGCGCTGAAGATCGTGCCGGGGTTCACGCTGCTCCGCCGCAGCTCATCGCGCGTCTCGAATCCCACGACGCAGGGCGTGACGCTCCGTGGACTCGGCGGCGCCGCGGCGAGCCGGTCGCTGGTGCTCACCGACGGCGTGCCGCTCAACGACGCGTTCGGCGGGTGGGTCTACTGGGACAAGGTGCCGTTCGCGGCGATCGACCGCATCGAGGTGCTCCGCGGCGGCGGCAGCGACGTGTACGGCGCCGACGCTCTCGGCGGCGTCGTGCAGATCCTGACGATCCAGCCGGGCCGCAGGTCGCTGCGGGCGCTCGTTGAGGGCGGCAGTCTCCACACCGGACTGGTCTCGTTGTTCGCCGGCGGGCGGACCGGAGGCTGGTTGGTCTCCGGCGCCGGCGAGTGGTTCACGACCAAGGGCTACATCATCGTGGCCGACGACGAACGCGGCGCAGTCGACACTCGAGCCGGATCGGCACACACGTCGGGGATCGCATCGGTCAGCTATCGGGCTGGCAACGGCTGGCGGTTCGAACTGCGGGGCAGCGTGTTCTCGGAAACCCGGCAGAACGGCACGCCGGTGCAGATGAACGACACCGACGCCAGACAGGGATCGGGCGAGGTGGCCGGCGATGCGGGGGGAGGCCTGTTCTCGGCGCGTGTGTTCGGTGACACGCAGGGCTACGACCAGACCTTCTCGGCATTCTCGACGGAGCCCCCTCGCGCGAGCGAGGATCTCGAGCGTATCCAGCGCGTGCCGACCACTGTCGTGGGCGTGGCGGCCCAGTGGGAGCGACGCTGGGGACCTCACACCCTGCTGGTGGGCGCGGAAGAGCGCTTCATCGAGGGCCGCACGGTGGAGACGCGGCTCACGGAGGGGCGCGTGCTCGGGACATCGGACGATGGCGGCAGCCAGCGCGTCGGATCGGCGTTCGCGCGAGCGGCCTTCGCGGTCAGCGATCGCCTGACCGTCGTTGCGGCGGCTCACGGAGACGGCTGGCAGTCAAAGTCGCAAAACACCTCGTTCTCGCAGACCGTCGGGTCGTTCAACCCGCGTGCGTCGCTCGCGTATCGCCTCGGCGACAGCGGCGTCACGCTGCGAGGTTCGGTGTATCGCAGCTTTCGGGCGCCGACGCTCAACGAGTTGTATCGCGGGTTCCGCGTCGGCAACAACGTCACGACCCCGAACGAGTCGCTCGAGCCGGAACGGCTGACGGCCGCCGAAGGCGGCCTCGCCATGAGCCGCGGGCGTGCGGCGGTCCGGGTGACGGGGTTCTGGAACCGCCTCGACGATACCATCACCAGCGTAACGATCTCGACGTCGCCGTCGCTGAACATCCACGAGCGGCAGAACGCCGGGCAGGTCCGCTCGATCGGCGTCGAGCTCGAAGCGGATCTGCGCCTGTGGCAGTCGGTCGCCGTCGCGGTCACGAGCGCCATGACCGACTCACGGTTCAAGGGCGAGACGAGGCTGCGGAACAATCGCGTGCCGCAGGTTGCCCGGTACAACGTCGGGCTGAGCCTGCGCTACGACAACCGCCTCTGGAACCTGTCGGGCCAGCTTCGCGTCGCCGGCAGCCAGTTCGAGGACGACATCAACACGCTGATCCTTCGCCGCGCGACGGTCGTCGACGTGTTCGGCGGCCGGACGTTCGCCCGCAGGGTGAGCCTGTTTGTGGCGATTGAGAACCTCTTCAACAGCGACTACGACGTCGGACGCACGCCCACCCGAACCGCCGGCTTGCCGCGGACGGTTCGGACCGGCGTGCAGGTGGCATATCCGTGATGAAGCTGAGCGGCGCGACGCGCGTCGGAGCTCCCGACAGATTCGTCCACATGTCAGCTGCGCCCAGCACGGCTGGTGCCCGCGGCGTGCTGGGAGAGACCCGGTGAACTCTGGACAGGTACCGACGCAAGCGGCCAGTGACCCCCAGGGCTGGCCGCGTCGGCTTGCGGTCGGCGGTCATCACTTCGTCCTCGCGCCGCAGGAGGCGCTGCTCGAGGGCGGTCCAGCGGAGGAACTCGAGCGTCGCGTGCAGGCACTCTTCAAAGAGGGTCATCGTCATCTGGTCGTCGACCTGCGTGGCGTCGAGCGGCTCGACAGTACAGGCATTCGCGCGCTCGTCCGTGGTCACACGACGGCGCACCGCTTGGGAGGAAGCTTCAAGCTGGTCGGCCCGAACCCGCACACCCGCACGCTGTTGCAGGTGACGCGCCTCGACACGGTCTTCAGCATCTACGATTCCCTTGACGCCGCGGAGGCCCGCAAGTGGCCGTGGCGGACAATCGCCGTGATCGTCGGCGGCACGACGCTGTGCCTCGCGCTGGTCTGGGGCGGTCTAACGCGCCCGGTTCCGCTGCCGACCGGCGGACAAGCGGACTCCGCCCTCCAGGAAACGGGCGCGACACATTTGTCGTACCCCTTCCTCGGACTGCTGAAGCTCGTGGTGGCTGCGCTGATCGGGCTGCTCGTGACTGCCGTGCACCGCCCGGCGCCCCACGACAAGCCGTTCAGCCGATCGATGGAACAGGCGCAGACCCTGCTGTGCGTGTCGGGCGCGATGATGATGATCATTATTGAGGGCTCGCTCGCCCGAGCCTTCGGCATCGCCGGCGCCGCCAGCATCATCCGCTTCCGCACGCCGGTCGACGACCCGAAAGACGTCACGATTCTGTTCCTGCTCATGGCGCTCGGGATGGCCAGCGGGCTTGGCGCCTTCGCGGTCGCCGGCCTCGGCACGGCGTTCCTGTGCCTTTTTCTGATCCTGCTCGATCGCATCCCCTATCAGAAGCCCCGCTCGATGATGGTGGACCTGGTGGCCGATTCCCGCGAGTTCCCACTCACCCACGTCCAAAGCGTGTTCGCGCGGCATGGCGTGGTGTTCGAGCCGCGCGAGCTGTCGCAGGGTGAGAAAGTGAAGGCAACGTATCACGCGGCGCTGCCGCCCGAGGTGTCGCTGGAGGATCTGAGCGCAGACCTGATGGCCGGCGGCACGGCCGGTCTGAAATCGATCGCGTGGGAACCGGCCAAGAAGAGCGCGCAATGACCCGCGAGCCCGAGCGCGTGATCCTCGCGCCGGCCGAGCGGCGCGATGCCGTGCTGCACGTGATTCGCTCTGCGCGCGAGCGACTCATCTTGTCGCTGTTCCGCTGCTACAACAAGGCGATTCTCGACGCGTTGGCCGAGGCCGTCCGACGGCGGGTGGTTGTACGCGTGCTCCTCACCGGGCGGGCCAAAGGCTCGAAGAAGCATCTGAAATGGCTTCACGCGTTCGTCCAGGATCTCGGCGCCGAGGTCCATCGCTACGCCGATCCGGTCGTCAAGTATCACGCCAAGTACATCGTCGCCGACAACGGGCCCGCCCTCGTGGCGTCACTCAACTTCACGCGCAAGTGCTTCCAGACGACGTGTGACTTCATGCTCGTCACCCATGCGCCTGAACTGGTCACCGGGCTGACGCGGCTGTTCGACGCCGACTGGACCGCACCGCCGACCGGACTGCCCGATATTCCGGGCGACCGGCTGATCGTCGGACCCGAACGGGCTCGTCGCCGGTTCGCCGAGCTCCTTCAGCAGGCGCGTTCCAGCATCCGCCTCATCGATTCGAAGTTGAGCGATGCCGCGATGGTCGCCCTGCTGAAGACCAAGGCTGCGGCGGGCGTTGTAGTGGAAGTGCGCGGACCGGATGGGCTGGGCACACTCGTCCCGCACGGCAAGCTGCTAATCGTCGACGCCTCGACGGCTGTCATCGGCAGCATCTCGCTGGCGACCCTGGCGCTTGAATTCCGGCGGGAGCTGGCGGTTGTGGTTCGTGACCGGCATGCCGTTCAGCAGCTCAACGAGTTCTGGAACTCGCTGCCCCCCTTGCCCGCCGGCAGCCGGGCGTCGCACGCGTCACCGAAGGTGCCAAGGCCTTGAGGCTCAAGCCGTCAACGGCGTGCAGCGGCGGCGGCGCTCCAGCCGATCCAGGAAGTCGATCGCCCGGGTGCGCAGCCGCGCGGACTGTCGCGGATCGCCGCCCGCGTCGATCGCGCCGCAGAAGAACTCCAGATACCCGCTCGCCGCCTGGACGCTGCTCCGCAGTCTGCGCTCGCGGACGCGATAACAGACGTGCGGCGCCGGCGCGAAGCGGAAGAGCTCGATCAGCCACCTCGTGGGCAGTCCGGCGGCACTGCCCAGGGCCATCGCACTCTGGACATACGGCGCGGCCACGACCGCGTGGCCGGCGTCCAGCGCCGGTCGAATCTGCCACCGCAGGCGAAACGCCAAATCGGCCGCGTAGAGCAGCGTGAGCGTGCGTGTCGTCGGTCGGGCGACCTGAGGGTCCGCCGCTGCGAGCTCGGTAAAGATGCCCGACGCATCCCAGGCGCTGACGCCGCTCGCGCCGTCTCCGAGCCCGCGCGACAGACGCTTCGCCGCAGCGGCGAGGTCCGGCCCGCAGGTGCCTTCGACCGCGATCAGGCGGCCACTGGTGGCGTGCCCAACCGCCATGATGGTGCTCCTCTCACGCTCTGGCGACGACACGAGGCGCCTCCGGATGACGCGACAGCCAGTCGACCAACGCCTCGACGTTCCACTCGGGCCAGGGACGTCGCTCCGCCTGCTGGAAGCGCTCGCGGATTTGACGGTGCTGTTCGTTGATCGACTGCTCGGCGTCGATCGTGACGAACCGAAACACCACCGCCAGCTCGTCGTACTCGCGGATGACGCGGCTGATGAATGTCCGGTAGCTGGTGAACGGATCGTCGAGCCCCGTGATGTCTTGCCCCGCCTCGTAAAACTTCGGCGTGCGGGTCGCTGCGATGCGCGTGCTCGACGTCTCCGGCGCCACCGAGAAATAGAACACGATGTCGGGCCAGAAGATCGGCGCGTAGACCTGCAGCACCCAGTCGAACGCCAGGCCGCGCGCCGCGTCGCGCGCGAGCGCCGTGAAGAGCCACCGATCCGCCACGACGGTGGTCCCCGCCCAGAGCGCCGGGAGAATCTCCGTCTCGAGCCGATACCGAAAGTCGGCCGCGTGCAGCAGGCAGAATTCCTCGGGGCTGAGCGCGCGCGCCTGCTTGCGCGCCTTCACGAGCGGCTTGATGAGAGGTGACGAGTTCCATTTGGTCGTCGACACCTCGCGACCCTCGGCCTTCAGCCAGGTCTTGAACAGTTTGCGCTGGGTGGTCTTGCCGGAGCCGTCGGGTCCCTCGAAGGCCACGAGCAAGCCCCGCGTCGCTTCCCGGCGATTGAGCAGCTCGCGCCATCGTTGTCCGTCGCGTCGGGACATCGCTCAGCCTTTTAGTGGCAGCTCCCGCTCCCCGAATCCGAGAAGCTCGCGCCCGCCACCGGGACGAACTGCCAGTCGTACTGACCCGTCCGGAGCGTCAGCCTCAGCACGCCCCAGGTGCTGTTCCGGATCTCGCTGTTCGCGCGAATCCGCGGGAAGCCGGTGAGCGGCGCGCCTCCGGTGCCCACGACGAACTGGCGGATGCCGCTCACCGGATCGGGTTCGCCGTTCGGATCCTGGGGCGCGAAACGCTCATAACTATGGTTGTGGCCGTTGACGATCACGTCAACGCCGAAGTCATATAACAGGCCCCACGCCACCTGCATATGCGGATTGCTGCCGTTTGTCCCGGAGCCGAACACGGGCGTGTGGAAGTAGGCCAGCGCACACCGGGTCGGGTTGAGGGCCAGATCGGCGCGCAGCCACTCCACCTGGGCCGACCCTGGAAATGCCGAGATCTCGCTGTTCAACGCGATGACGTGCCAGGTGCCAAGCGAATAGCTGTAGTAGCCGAGCCCCGGCGGCCCGGCGTTGGCCCCGAAGTAGGCAAAGTAGCCGGCCGCGCCTGGCGTGTCGTAGTCGTGGTTGCCCGGGACCGGCCGCGTACGCGTGAGATGGCGTCCCCACGTCGGCTGATAACAGGTCGTGAAGTCCGCGGCCGCCCCATGCGGATACGCGTTGTCGCCCGCCGTGAAGACCGTGCCGGGCATCCGATCGAGCAGGGCCGCCGTCAGGTCGGGACGGCTCTCCGAGTCACACTGCGCGATGTCGCCCGCGCCGACGAACATCGCATCGGGACCCGTCGGCGGTGGGTTGGGCGGCTGAGTCGGGGCAGTGGGGGCCTGCGCCTCGCTGCATGCCAGGAGCAGCAGCAAGGCGCCCACTGGGAATGGGAGACGCTTCAGGTTCGTCGTCGCCATGTCGGGATGGGCCTACCGCGCGCCTCGTGCCCTGGCGACTTCTTCCAGCACGTAGGCCGACCGCTCCCGCGCGAATGTCTTCACGAACTCGCTGGCTTCGTCGTACGCGTTATTCGACACGGGCTTCCAGATGTCTTCGTGCGCCGCGTCGGCTATCAACGAGGCCACACGCGTCGCTTCACTGGCGAGCCAATCATCTTCGGCGGCCACTCGCGCGCACCGTTCGAGGACATCCAGGTACAGCGCCCGCAAATCCTCGAACGCCAGCGCGCGGCGGAAGAGGGCATTCTCGTCCGCGCGCTGGAAGATCGGCCAGTCAATCTGCTGGAAGGTCGTGTCCTTGTCCCACACGAGCAGCCGGTGCACGGTCTGACCTGCGGAGCGATACAGATAGAAATTGGCCATGCCCGCTGCCCCGATGACGCCGTCGTTTTCGGCCAGGAACATCTCGATTGCGACGTGCGTCACGAACTGCGCCAGATCGATGTACTGCGACACGCGGTCTCGCCACATACCATCGTCCGGCTGGTTCACTTCCCGAAAGAGGTCCCGGATGGGCGAGTACAGGACCTCGTCGGACTCGCCCTGATGGGTCCGTGCCTCGAACAGGTGCCGGTAGATACCGACCTCGTCGCTCAGATGCTCGGCGTAGAACGCCAGGACGTACTTGTATTCGAACAAATAGCCGCCGCACTCGCCGAGCGTCCGCGCCACGAAATCCGCGTCCACGGCTTCGACGATCGCGTACACACCCTGGTACACGTTGTTGATGTACAGCCGGCAGAACGACTCGCGTGGCGCTGGCTCGCCCAGACGCGCGAAGAGCGACATGCTGAGGAACTCGCGAATGAGCGCCGGGTCCGGAAGGAGGTTGTCCAGCACGAGCGAGTGCAGCCCCAGAAACTCCTGCCCGGGCGTGTAGCGGTTGAAGTCGATCTCCAAACCGGGTTTCGTCGCGCTGCGGCTGGCAACGCCGCGCACTCGAACGGCCACATCTCGAACACGGATGGTGCGCCACAGGAGGTCCGCCGGGAAATAGATGTTCTCCGTATATCGCGCGCGCAGCTCCTGCAGATCTTTGGAGTTGATGAACAACCGGATCTCGTGGAGCGTCTGGCTGTCAAAAAGATCGGCGGTCGTCTGCGCGCCAACCGACCGAGCGTCGGTGCCGACGAGCGCCGCCAGCAGGAGCCCCACTCGCACGACACGGTGATGATTCATGATCTGGTCAGTCAGATAGTGAGCTGAAAACGAACAACCCGGCTCCAGAAGCTCGCCCGGTCGGGCAGCGGCCCTCGCGTCGGATCGCCGATCTGCTCACGAATCACGTTGCCTTGAATCTTGACCCACCGATTCAGATACCAGTTGACGCCGATTGTGACGGCACGGTCACTGTTGCCCAGAACGAAATCGGCGCGCGGGCTCGTCGAGGGAAGGCCGGCCCGTCCTTCGCTTCCAAAACTCAGCTTTTCCAGCCGCGCCGCCAACTCGATGGCTCCGAAGCCGCCTCGCTGAACGGGCCGGCGGGGCACGTCCAATCCCCGGGATTTGCTCTCGCCCGTCACCGCCCATGTGGCGCTCGCGTACCACCCCTCGGTCAGAAACGCCGACAGGTCGGTGTCTTCCACGCTTTGACCATGCCGCTCATCGGTCACGCGAATGTACTCGGACTGGACAGAAAATGGCCCCGGACGCCATCTGGCCTCCAGACCGGCGCGGCGGCGCGGTCCTGAGACCCAGAGGTTCGACGGAAAGAAGGACGCGTCGAGCGCGGTCCGCCCGCGCAGGTCGGGGAATCCCTCAGGAACGTCGCTACTCGTAAACGCGGCACCCACCTCAACGTCGGCTATCGCAGACTTCGACGATCGGAACGGCCGGGCGCGCACACGCCCGACAGTCGTTCGACCCCCGAACACCCGTTTGCCGCTCTTGGACCTCGCGTTGTCGCCGTCGCGGTCGAACACGCCGACCTCATACTCGATCGTTCGACTCAGCAGACGGCCGTGCACCATGACGCCGCGGTCGCGACCGGGAGCGAGCACGCTCGCGACGCGCGAACGGTACACGAAATCGAGGTCGGTCGCGCTGGCGTTCTCATCGAGGCTGAAGGGCAGCTTGAACTTGCCGACCCGAACCTGAACGCCTTCAAACTGCCGATAGTCGACATACACGTCGCGCCACGGGTTGTCATCGTGAAGCTCGCGCTCGACTTGGAAGTCGAGCAGCCCCCGGAACCTGCCGTCGATACCGACGCGACGCCGCGCGATGTCCACACTACGGCTTTCAGGCTCGCCGGTCGGCACCTCCGAGCGGCGTACATCACCCTGAAAACGTGCACGGAGGTCAACCCGCAGCCAATCGCCCAGCCGCACGGAGGGGTGTTCTTCCCAGCGGAATCTCCATTTGGACTGCTGTCTTCTCGGGGCTGGATCCTGCAAGGGGGGCGCAGCGCCAATCGACGATGACGCGTCAGTCGTCAACCGAAGGCTCTGCGCAGTGACAGGCGTCACGAGGGAGAGCGCGATCGCGGCCGCGGTCGCCAGCTTCACCTCCGCCCTGAGGCACGGAAGATACCGGACCCCATCAGCCAGCACCGTCATCAAGCCCTGCCATGTCGCCGGGGCGCACCCGACTAGACCGGGGCTCTGCCCCGGACCCCGGCTCGGTCGCTCGCGGGGTCCCCTACGCCCCGCTCCGCTCCCTCCCACCCCAACGCGCTGAAAAACGCGCGTCGGGGGCCCCGGCTCGCAGGCGCGCCGTGCGCGCCTAGGACCGCTATACGGCGCTCACAACGAGAACAGAATTCTCATAAGGCGCCGTATAGCGGTCCAAGCCCTCAGCTGCTTCGGCCGCGAACCGTCGCGGCCTCGTCTGTCCACGAATGCTACGCTGCGGGAGTAGTGACGCTAGTGTAGTCTAACCTCGTGCGTGGCAGGCTGAATCAAGGGTAGCGGGTCAGACCCCCAATTCAGCTGAGACGCCCCGCGGGCCTCAGGATTTCATGAGGAGAATCGCGCAGACACTCTGCTGGCTCGTCGCCCTTGCGGGCTGTAGGTCCGGCCCAACCCCGCCTGCGCCAGACACGACCGCCGGGTTCACGTCCGGGGTCATCGTCGATCTGTCGCACCCCTACGACGAGCGGACGATCTTTTGGCCGACCGCGGAACTATTCCGGCTGCAGAAAGTCGCCGACGGCGTCACACCGCAAGGGTATTACTACGCGGCGAATCAGTTCAGCATGGCGGAGCACGGCGGCACCCACATCGATGCGCCCATCCATTTCGCGCAGGGCAAGAATACGGTCGACCGGATTCCGCTGGCCCAGTTGATTGGGCCCTCAGTGGTAATCGACGTCTCGCGGCCGTGCGAGTCGAATCCGAACTACCAAATCACGACGGCCGATCTCGATGAATGGGAGCGGGCGCACGGCCGGGTACCAGCAGGCAGCATCGTACTGTTGCGGACCGGCTTCAGTCGTTTCTGGCCGGACGCGGGGAAGTATCTGGGGACGGCGGAGCGTGGCGAGCAGGCCGTTCCGAAGCTCCATTTCCCCGGGCTCGAACCCGGCGCCGCACGGTGGCTGGTTGACAATCGATCGCCCAAGGCCGTCGGCCTGGACACGGCCAGCATCGACTACGGGCAGTCGAAGCTGTTCGAGACGCATCGCGTTCTCATGGATCGCAACGTGCCGGCGCTCGAAAACCTGACCAACCTCGATCGCTTGCCCGCCTCGGGCGCCTCCGTCATCGCGCTGCCGATGAAGATTGGTGGCGGCAGCGGCGGGCCATTGCGCGCGATTGCGATCCTGCCCTGACGTCTCGCGACCCTTCGACGACAACCGCCGTGTTCCGCACGACGTTCCCCTTCCCATCGATGACCGCACCAACCTTGATCACGCTGGGGGTGGTTTGGGCGAGGGCGACTCGAGCGCCGAAAAACAAGGAGCGACACCAGCAGGACGGAGAGTCGTTCCATCTCGAACCTCGAAGATGGCGGGCGACCGGTTACGGACAGGTAGGCGCGAGATGACGAAGCGACGTGATGTTGACACGGGCTTCGGGGGAGCTGTTGATGACGAGCCCCTTGACCCGCACCTTGTGGCCTTTGTGCGCCCCAGGACTGAACTCCTCGACCGTGCCGATCAGGCGGAACCGCCGCTTGCCAAGCGGCGTCGTCGCCTCCGGCTCCTTCGTCTCGCCCTTCGCGACGATGGCCACCGGCTCGGTGGCGTCGGTCAGGGTCCAGGTTCCGTCCGGGTTTTGCGCGAGGCATCCAATCATCTGTGAGATCGGCATCCGGTTGCCACGCGACTGGGCCGCCGGGATCGCGACGTTTCGGACGGCAAGCGCCGCGAAGGCGACGATCGTGATCGAGAAGCGGTTCATGGGCGTGCTCGTCTCTGGTTGGAAAACTCTATGCAGTCGGCCCGAGGCTGTCAATTGTCCCGGCGGGCCTTGACGCCGGGCGGATCGCTTCTTACGATTACACAGGCTTTTCCGCGGGGTGACATATGTTGAAAGCAACCCTCGTCTTCAGCCTGGCTCTTCAGGCGCTCGTCATCGCCGGTCAGCCGTCTCGGCAGACACCACCGCCCTTGCAGACGCAACAGGCGCAGCCGCCGCTGCCAAAAGGCGCCATGCCGATCCTCGGCCGACCAACGACGAAGGACGACCCGGTGCCGATCCTCGATTTCGAGGAGTACTTCGTTGGAAACTGGAAGTTCGAGTGGAACGTGCCGGACAGCGTGTTGGGGCCCGGCGGCCAGATTACCGGCACGGAGGTCTACAAGCCGGGCGTGGAGGGCAAGTTCTTCGAGAGCGAGATCGACGCCGTCGGACCGCAAGGCCCGTTCAAGGTGAAGTCGAGCATCATCTACCTCGTCAGCAACAAGGTCGTGAGCCGATACGAGCAGGACAGCCGCGGGTTTTCGTATCTGAAATCCGGGTCGGTCGGCGGCGATCTGGGCGGCTACTTCAACATCTATTACGAGAGCGGGCCCTTCACCTATAACGGCAAGGTGATCCGGATGAAGACGTCGACTCGCCTGCTGTCACCGGTGAGCTACAGGGTGATGGCGCAGATTTCCGTCGACGGCGCGCCGTTCACCAACTTCGGGGACCCGTGGTGGAGCAAGAGCGTTCCGGGGGTTACGACGCCGAAATAGTTTTCAGTCATCAGTTACCAGTTGACAGTTCTCGGTTCAGATGGGGGCAACGCCACGCGCGTGCCGAATCGCGCCCGGACCGACCCGGTTTCAGAACTGATAACTGAAAACTGTAAACTGATAACTTCTATTTCACCGCCGTCAACATGATCTCGACGAGGCCGTCCGGGACGACGAGGCCCGCCTGAACGGTCGCCCGCGCCGGGAAGTCCTTCGCGATGCTGCCGCGGTATGCCTGGTTCATCGGATCGTAGTTCTTCAGGTCGGTCAGGAAGACCACCCCTTCCACGACATTTGCGAAGTCGAAACCCGCGACCTTGAGCGTGCGGCCGATGCGCGCCAGCGTTTCGCGCGTCTGGGCGCCGCCGTCGCCTTTGTTGGATTCGGTGCTCCCGAGCGTCCCCGAGACCCAGAGTCGGTTGCCAACCCGGATCGCCGAGCTGAAGTTCGGTCCCGGCTTGCCGGGTGTGCCGTCGGCCGCCGGGGTCGTGAACGGCTCGTGGTTGCCGCGGACGGCCGTCATCGTGATCTCGACGAGGTACTGCGCTCCCATCAGACCAGCTCGCACCGTGGCGCGGGCCGGCAGCGCACCCGTCGCGAAGTAGGGACGATAGGCAGCGTTCATGTCCTGGAAGAGCGCCGTGTCGGTGATGTAGACGCGCGCGGCGGCAACGTCCGCGAATGTCATGCCCGCGGCCTTCAAGATCTCGCCACCGTTGTCGAGCACGGTCCTGGTCTGCTTGGTGATATCGCCCTCGATCACCGAGTTGTCGCGGCCGTTGCGCGACACGAGGCCCGCGAGAAACAGCGTGTCGCCGGACTTGATGCCGTAGCTGTACGGGTTCGGCGATTTCATCCAGTCCGCCGGGTGGATGACCTGGCGCTCGCGGTCGTTGGGAATCGCGATCATCGACATCTCGACGAGCCCCTCGGGCCGCACGAGGTTTGCGGTGATGGTGGTCCGCACCGGCGGATCCTTGGGCCAGTAGGTGCGGTAGACCTCATTCATGGCCGCGAAGTCGGCGGCATTCTTGATGTAGACGTTCACCGACGCGACGTTGTCCATCGAGGACCCGGCCGCCTTCAACGCCGCGGCGAGGTTGTCGAGCACCTGCTTGGTCTGCGCTTTGATGTCGCCGGGCACGATCTGATTCTTCGCGTCGGTGGCCAGTGTGCCCGACACGTACACGAGGCCACCCGCCTTGACGGCGGAGCTGAACGGGAGGTCGCGCGACGGCCCCACGTTGACGACTTGCTTCCCGCTCGGCTGCATCGCGAGACCCTCCACCGTCAGCACCAACACCAACACAAGACAAACCCGCGTCGATCGCATGATGGCTCCTTTATTGATCTGCGGTGGGGCGGCCGCTCCGCCCCGCCCGAGAACCGCGACTGGGCTCCGCGGCTGCTCATTGTTTGATCCGGGGACCCCTGACTCCCCGTTGGCCCCACCGCCTACCACGGCTCGCTCATCGCTCGCCGCGCTGCCTCGTGGCGACCGGCCACGTTTCTTGGTTCCGTCGCGCGAGTTCCGGTTCCCGCCACTTCACTTGACCGGCGGCGCGCCGCAGGTGTCCGCGACGTGCTTGACCGACGTCACATTCAGCCGGCTCATGGGCTTTGCGGCGATGAGCAGGCCCTCGACCCGTTCCTTGTGACCCTTGTGCGTCGGCAAGTTGAACTCGCTGATACCGATGAGACGGTACTTGTTCTGCCCGGACAGCTTGACCGCATCGGCTTCCGACGGCGGCGCCGGCGTCTTGCTCGCCAGCTCGATCGCCTCAGTGGCGCTCGTCAGCACCCATGTCTCGCTGCCTTCCTGTCCGAGGCAGCCCACCACGACCACCATGGGAACTTTCCGCGGGGGTTCGGGTTGAGCGGCAGCCGGGCCGAGTCCGCATGCAACACACACAATGCCGGCGAACAGTTTGTCGTGGTTCATAGCCTTGCCCCTTTTGCCGTTTAGACCGCTATACGGCGCCTTACGAGAAT
>JACOUA010000206.1 GCA_016178075.1 Acidobacteriota bacterium | reverse complement strand
TCTTGTAAGTGATCCCCGTGTAGAAGAGAATGCGCTCGGTAGTCGTCGTCTTGCCGGCATCGATGTGCGCCATGATGCCGATGTTCCGGGTGCGATTGAGCGGGACTTGCCGGGGCATTTCTAGTCGTTAGTCGTTGGTCGTTAGTCGTTGGTCGTTGGTCGTTAGTCGTTAGTCGTTGGTCCTTAGTAGTTAGTCGTTGGTCCTTAGTCGCGTCGTGAGTCGTTGGTCGTTAGTCCTGACTATCGACTAACGACTATCGACTATCGACTATCAACTACCAGCGATAGTGAGCAAAGGCTTTGTTCGCCTCCGCCATGCGGTGCGTGTCCTCGCGCTTCTTCACGGCGCCGCCCCGCAGGTTCGACGCGTCGAGCAGCTCGTTCGCGAGCTTCTCCTCCATCGTCTTGCCATCGCCGCGGCCTCGCGCGTAGCCGACGAGCCAGCGGATGCTCAGCGATTGGCGCCGGTTGGCGTTGACCTCGACCGGCACCTGGTAGTTCGAGCCGCCGACCCGCCGCGACTTCACCTCGAGGCTCGGCTTCACGTTGTCGAGCGCCTTCTTGAAGACCTTCAGCGGATCGTCTCCGGTCCGCTCGCGAACGAGGTCGAAGCTGCGGTACAGGATGTGCTCCGCTTTGCTCCGCTTGCCTTCCCGCATCAGCGTGTTGATGAACTTGGTCACCAGCGTGCTGCTGTAGACCGGGTCGGATGGGACGACGCGTTTGGGAATCTCTCGACGTCGGGGCATAACGAAGTTCTCAGTCTTCAGTTATCAGTTTTCAGTTTTGTTCAGTTCTCACGACGTCAGGCCCGGGCACGACGATAAACCGGGCTTCAACTGATAACTGAGAACTGATAACTGAAAACTTTCACGCTTTGGGTCTCTTCGCTCCGTATTTCGACCGTCCCTGCTTGCGTCCCTGGACGCCCACCGCGTCCAGCGTCCCGCGGATGACGTGATAGCGGACGCCGGGCAGATCCTTCACGCGACCACCCCGGATGAGCACGAGCGAGTGCTCCTGCAGGTTGTGGCCGACGCCCGGGATGTAGGTCGTGACCTCGATCCCGTTGGTCAGTCGCACGCGTGCGACCTTGCGCAGCGCCGAGTTCGGCTTCTTCGGCGTCTGCGTGAAGACGCGCACACAGACCCCGCGCTTCTGCGGGTTGTCCTGCAGGGCCGGACTCTTGGTCTTGCTCACGATCTGATGCCGGCCTTTGCGGACCAACTGACTGATCGTCGGCACGTGCTCTCCAAGCTTTCAGCTCTCAGCTCTCAGCTTTCAGCCAAAAGGAGCGGCGCCTCGCGCCGAACCTTCCCAAGACAAGACAGCCGCGTCAGCGGCCGCCGTTTGGCTGAGAGCTGACAGCTGATAGCTGAGAGCTCCCTGTGGTCCAGGCCTGAAAGCCGAAGCTTGGTACCTGAAACCGCGAGTTACCCTATAGAAGATGTGGTGACCACGCGCGGCGATCCGCGGTGTCGTGCGGCCCGACGAGCCTGCCGGCCCCGTCGCACGCGATCCGCCGATCTTTCTGCGCTCGAACGAGCCACAGGAGGCTCCCCCGGCTCCTTCGACAGCGGCACTTCCGGGCGGTTCGGCACCAGATAGGGTTTCCTGGCACCGGAGAACCTATCGAATATAGCACGCTTCTTCAGGGGCTGACAAGGCCGGCCGAGCTTCCCACGCCTTTTAAGCTGGGCATCGGCTTGGTAGACTGGCAGCCTGGCTCTGGCGGCGCCGACTGGGTTTGGCAATCTAACGGGAATGCCCGTGGCGCAGAGTTCCCGCTCTGCGCCCCTCTGGGAGAACAGACGTGGCGGAGATCACCAAAACGGAAACCATCTGGTTCAACGGGGCGTTCGTGCCGTGGCACGAGGCGAAGGTTCACGTGCTCGCGCACACGCTCCACTACGGGACTGGCGTGTTCGAAGGGATCCGGTCGTACCTGACCGACCGAGGGCCGGCGGTCTTTCGACTCGACACGCACCTGGAGCGGTTCTTCCGTTCCGCCGCGACCTACGAGATTCCGATCCCCTACACGCGAGAGCAGCTCACGGACGCAACGCTCGAGCTTGTGCGGCGGAATCGGCTGGAGACCGCATACATCCGCCCGATCGCGATCTTCGACGTGCACACGCTGACGCTGCTGCCGGCCGACGCGCCGGTCACGGTGGCAATCGCCGGCTGGCCGATGGGTGCGTACCTTCCGGCCGAATCGGACCGCGGCGTCCGGGTGACGGTCTCGCCGGTGCGCCGCTTCAACCCGTCGGCGATTCCACCCGCCGCGAAGTCCTGCGGCCAGTACGTGAACTCCGTGCGGGCCACGCAGGACGCCGCGCGGCGCGGGTTCCACGAGGCGATTCTCCTGACGGACACGGGCGACGTGTCGGAGGGCGCGGGCGAAAACCTGTTCGTCGTGAAGAACGGCGTCGTTGTGACCAACGACGCGAACGCCGCGATTCTGATGGGGATCACCCGCGATTCCATCCTGCAGATCGCGCGCGACCTTGGCATCCCCACCGAGATTCGGACGATTCGACCCGAGGAACTCCCGGGTGCCGACGAGCTCTTCTTCTGCGGCACGGCGGTTGAGGTGACCCCCATCGAGGAACTCGACGGCACGGTGATCGGCGACGGCCGGCCCGGGCCCATCACGCGGCAGATTCGAAACCGCTTCCTCGAGATTGCGCGAGGCCGGCACGCCGCCTACTTCAAGTGGCTGGCGTTCGCACGCGCGGGCGCCCCCCACCAGAAGGTGGGCAGCGCGGTCTGAAAGCGGCTCATGCGCGACAAGACCATCCGGTTCGCGCTCGCGCTGGCCGTGGCGGTGGCGACGCCGGTCGCCATCCTCTTCTACTTCCAGTTCCAGTCGATTGCCGACCTCGAGCAGGCGTACGACGTCGTGCTGCATCAGCGCAGCGAAGAGGCCGCCGACAACCTCCTCGAGCGGCTGGTCGACGAGCTGCGCGGCCCGAGCCTCAATGCGCTTCAGCGGCTGACACCGAACCTGGTCGAGCCCCTGGCGCTCGACCCCATCGTGCAGATCGTCACCGATGGTCTGAAGCGCCAGCCCTATATCGACGCCTTCTTTTTCTATTCCGATCGGTACGGCGGCGGCGACCGCTCCATTCTGGTCGTCGGTCCGCCGGACCGCGTGCACGGCCGGTCGCTCGACGCCGGCGGGCGATCGCCCGGCGGCCGATTCGAGCTCGCAGCGCCCGCGACATCCGATCTGGCGTTCCGATGGGCGGACAGCGAAGAAGCGCAGGAGATCTGGCGCCACGCGGTCGATCTCGCGAAGAACCGAAGGGCGCTCGTCCAGGCGGAGGGCCAGCGGCAAGGCGAGCAGGAAAAACTCGTCTACCGGCTCTTCTTCGACAACTCGCTGCGCGATCACCTGACGAGCTTCGCAGGCTACCGTACGGGGCTCACCCGGTTCCGCCGTGAGTTCCTCCCGAAAGTGGTGCAGGAGACGCTGGCCGCGCACGGACGGCAACGAGGGTTTCCGACAGTCGAAGCCGCCATCGTCGATGGAGACGGCCGTATCGCCTACCAATCGGGGCCGTTCGATCCGGATCTGTTCGTCGACGAGCGGCGGCTGCCGTTCGTCTTCCTCGATACGGCGCTGCTCGAGGGGCTGCTTCCGTACGTCCCGCACGTGGAGCAGTGGCGGATTCGGACCGGCTATGGGGACCGGGCGATTCCGGCCATCGCCCAGGCGAGCACCGGCAAGCAGCGCAACATCATGGTCGCGCTCGTCCTGATCATGATTGCGAGCGTCTTCTTCGTCGCGCGAGCGGCCGGCCGCGAGCTGCGCCTGGCCGAGATGAAATCGAACTTCGTGGCCAGCGTGTCGCACGACCTGAAGACACCGCTCGCGTTGATCCAGCTCTTTGCCGAGACGCTCGAGCTCGGGCGCATCAAGTCGTCCGACCGCGTGCAGGAGTACTACCGGATCATCAACAGCGAAGCGAGAAAGCTCACGAGGCTCATCGACAACCTGCTCGACTTCTCGCGGATCGACGCCGGCCTCCGCCACTACCGCCGCATCCCGAGTGATCTCGGTGAGCTCGTGGGACGCGTTGTCCGATCGCTCGAGAGCCAGTTCCAGCAGGCGCAGGTCGCCGTCACGATCGAAGTCGATCCTCGACTGGCGCCGGCCCTGGTCGATCCCGAGGCCGTCCAGCAGGCGCTCGAGAACCTGCTGGCGAACGCGATGAAGTACTCGCCCGACCATCGCGAGATCATCGTGAAGGTCGAACAGACAAAGGACGCCGTGGTCCTGCACGTCATCGATCGGGGGATCGGGATCGCAGCGCGCCACCACCGGCGGATCTTCCGCAAGTTCTATCGGATCGAGACCGATCGCGCGCTCGGCCCGCCGGGCACCGGGCTGGGCCTGGCCATCGTGGACCACATCATGCGGGGCCACGGCGGCTCCGTCCGGGTCGTCAGCGAGCCGGGACGCGGCAGCACGTTCTCGCTCAGATTCCCGATTGAACGTGACACAATTGGCGAGGGAGCGGAGCGGGGCGTAGGGGCCCCGCGAGCGACCGAGCTTGGCGGGGTGCAGGGGTCCCCGCCACCCAAAGATGAAGCGAATCCTGGTGATCGAGGACGAGCCGCAAATGAGGCTCGGTCTGCGTGATAACCTCGAGCTCGAAGGCTACGAGGTCATGACGGCGGCGGACGGGGAGGACGGGCTGACGAAAGCCTTCAGCTTCCTGCCCGATCTGGTCGTCCTCGACATCATGCTGCCGCACCGGAACGGCTTCGACGTGTGCCGCGAGCTGCGGCGGCGTTCGGTCGGCACGCCCGTCATCATGCTGACCGCACGTTCGCAGGAGAGCGACAAGGTGCTCGGCTTCGAGGTCGGCGCCGACGACTACGTGACGAAACCTTTCAGCCTGACCGAGCTGCTGGCACGGGTCAAGGCGGTCCTTCGCCGCACGGGGCGGCAGGGACCTGAAGCCGACCACGTCACCATCGGCGACCTCGATATCGACTTCCGCACCCACCAGGCCCGGCGAGGCAGCCGCCGCGTGGAATTCACCTCGAGAGAGGTCGAGCTGCTGCGCTACCTCGTGGCCCACACCGGCCAAGTTGTGACCCGAGAGCAGATCCTCAACGACGTCTGGGGCTACGATGAGTCCCCGACGACCCGGACGATCGACAATTTCGTGGCCAAATTACGTCAAAAGGTCGAACCTCGGCCGCACGAGCCCCAGTACATCCTGACGATCCACGGGTCGGGCTACAAGTTCGTGGGGTAAGGGCCCGGAACGTCCGCCGTTTCGAGACAAAAAGTTACGCATCACTCCACCCATTTGGGGTGAAACTGTGCTAAGAAAGGTGCAGCGCATTCGGTCGGTTCGGGGGAACCCGGGCCGGTCGACTGTCTGCCCTCCTTTGAGCGCGCCGTGACGCTCCCCGCGTCACGGCGCTTCTTTATTTGATCCGCATGGGGCTCCGCCCCATGCCTGGAGTTTCTACATATTGCTTAGGCCGCGGCGCCTCGCGTGAGGCCCTCGTCCGTCGCCGT
>JACOUA010000205.1 GCA_016178075.1 Acidobacteriota bacterium | reverse complement strand
GCTCCCTCCCACCCCAACGCGCTGAAAAACGCGCGTCGGGGACCCCGGCTCGCAGGCGCGCTGTGCGCGCCTAGGACCGCTCTACGGCAACGAGAACAAAATTCTCGTAAGGCGCCGTAGAGCGGTCCAAGACAACCCGATCCCTGAGCCCCGATCCCGATCCCTGTTACAACACCTGCCTCACATCCCCCACCCGTCGCGTGATGCGCTCGCGATCGAGATACTCCAAAAGCGGGATCGCAAACTTGCGCGTGATTCCATATCGCTGCTTGAAGGTCGCGACGTCGATCTGCGTTGCACCTGTGGCGTGACGCTTGAGCGTCGTCACATCCTCTTTCAATTGGCGAAGCGCCGACTCGTGGAAGAGGAGGGTATCGACCCTCATCAGCTTCTTCTGCCGCACGAGCAGCTTGATCATTCGATCGGCGACGTCGGTGGGCAGTCGAAGTTCGGGGGCGACCGCCGCCTGCTCGATCGGCTTGAGGCCGGCGTTCCGATACGCGTCTTCGATCGTGGTCATGGCGCGCTGTTCCTCCGCCGAGAGCGAGACGCGGTGCCCTCTGAGCGCGATCTTGTCGCGCACTTCGATCGCCTGATCGCGGACGAGGTCCTCGAGTGCACGCTCGAAGACGCCGGGACCTGCTCTCCCGAAGATTCGGACACGTGCTTCCTCGCGCGGCAGACCCTCCGACAACAGGTCCGTCTGGTGATGCGCGCGAAGCGCCGCCACGAGCTGTTGCTTCAGGTGTTCGATCACGTTTGGCGCGAGCAGGAGCTGCCCCGCCACGGTGGCGTGCTTGCCGGCGATTAACCGATCGATTGTCGGTGGCACCTCATGCGGCGCGACTCCGGCCCGCGCGATGACCCTTCGGACAGGGAGCCCCGCGCTTCCCGCCTCTTCGATCATCCACGCGAGCGCGGCATCATTTTCTAGTTTGGCGCGGGGCGGCCGCTCCGCCTCACCCGGAAGTGACGAATGGGCTCCGCGGCGGCTCAGTGTTTCATCCGGGGACCCCTGGATCCCCGTTGGCCCCGCGACCTGCCACGGCTCGCTCGTGCTCGCCGCGCTGCCTTGAGACGACGATCCACTCAGTACGGCACTGACGTCGACGTCGGGGCGAAACCGCAACCGCTCGAAGCGAGTGCGCCCGCCGGCCGTTCGGAGACCGCTTCGCGGCGGTGTCGGATCGAGGATCTGGCCGCCGGCGATCGTCACCGGAGGCGAATACGCACGCAGGATGAACCGATCGCCGCGCGTCACGACCACCGGCTGCTCGAGCCTAATTCGTACGAACGCGCGCCGGCCGGGGGGGATTTGAGCGGTGACAGCCTCGTGCTCTCCCAGGACAGACGACACACCGAGACGACCCATGATCTCCGCGGTGCCTTGATGAAATCGCACGCGCGCGCCGTGCCGCAGCGGCTTCGCATCTGCGAGGAGCTCGAGCGCCGCGTCGACGACGCGCGTCACCGGCAGCGAATCCATAACGGTGAGCGTGTCGCCGCGTGTGAGATCGGCAACCTCCACGCCGCCCAGGTTGAGCGCGACGCGCTGTCCCGCCTCGGCGCGAGGCTCCTTGTGTCCGTGCACCTGCAGGCCGCGGACCTTCACACTCGTCCCGGCCGGCAGCGCGAGCAGCTCCTGATCGACCGTGATGTGGCCGGACACCAGCGTGCCGGTCACGACGGTGCCGAAGCCCTTCATCGAGAAGACGCGATCGATCGGCAGGCGCGGCATGCCGTCACTCGGCCGGCCGCCGGCGCGGCGGCCAAGCGCCAGCAGCGCCGCACGCAGGTCGTCGAGACCGGCGCCCGTGCGCGACGACACGGCGACGACCGGCGAATCCTGAAGAACCGAGCCCTGCACCAGCTCCTTCACTTCGAGTCGCACCAGATCCAGCGTCTCGGCGTCCACCAGATCCGATTTCGTCAGGGCAATCAGTCCGGCCCGAATCTCGAGCAGACGGCAGATCTCGAAGTGCTCGCGCGTCTGGGGCATGACGGATTCATCGGCGGCGACGACCAGCAACACGCAGTCGATGCCGCCGACGCCGGCGAGCATGTTGCGCACGAACCGTTCGTGACCGGGCACGTCCACGAACGCGACGTGCAGATCGTCGGACGCCCAGTGGGCGAAGCCCAGGTCGATCGTGATCCCGCGGGCCTTTTCTTCCTTGAGGCGATCGGGATCAGTGCCGGTCAGCGCTTTGACGAGGGCGCTCTTACCGTGATCGATATGGCCGGCGGTGCCGATGACGACGTGGGGCATGCTGCTTAGTGGCGTCTTCGGGGGTGTCGCCCTCTCTGTTCCCTCTTCGGGCGCACGTGGCTGCGGCGCGATTGCCGCCGCTGTTCTTCGCGGCGAACCTGCTCCAGAATCTGCACCAGACCAAAATCGATTTGCTTGCGTTCCTGGTCGACGCGCAGGACCTGCACCTTCACCCGATCACCAAGCCGGTACACCTTCTTCGTGTTCTCGCCCCGCAGGCTGTGGGTGGCTTCCAGGAAGCGGTAGTAGTCGTCGGCCATGGTGGACACATGCACGAGTCCCTCGACCAGGTGCTCGATGAGCTGCACGAAGAGCCCGAACGCGTTGACGCCGGTGACATAGCCCTCGAACTCGTCGCCGACTTTGTCGGCCATGAACCGGACTTTTTTCCACTGGAGCAACTCGCGTTCGGCGTCGTTCGCGCGGCGTTCGCGGTCGGACGTGTGGCGCGCCACCTCCGGCAGGTCTTCCCGAAGCTCCTCCGCGCGTTCGGTCGTCAGCTCGTCGCGCCGGAGCTCCCGGAGCACCCGGTGCACGACGAGGTCCGGATATCGGCGAATCGGGGAGGTAAAGTGCGTATAGCTCGCGGCGGCCAGGCCGAAATGTCCGACGTTCTCCGCCGCGTACCGCGCCTTCTGCATCGTCCGCAACAAGAGCGCGGCGACCGGTTTCTCCTCCGGACGCTCCTGCAGCTTCTCCAGCAGGCGCTGAAAGTGACGCGGCTGCACGGCATGGGGCGGCGCCCCCAGGCTGTAGCCGAGCGTCGTCAGGAATTCCTCGAATCGCTCGACCTTCAAGGGGTCGGGCTGCTCGTGGATCCGGTACAGCGAAGGTGCTCCCGCCTCTTCGAGATGCGTCGCCACCGTCTCGTTCGCAAGGAGCATGAACTCCTCGATGAGCCGGTGGGCCACATTGCGCTCCAGCGCGATGATGGCCTCGACCTCGCCGCCTTCGTCCATGACCAGCTCGGGTTCCTGCAGGTCGAGATCGACCGCGCCCCGGCGATGACGACGCTCGTTCAGGATCTCGTACAGCTCGCGCATCCGCTCGAACATCGGCACGAGACGATAGTACCGGCGCATCAGCTCAGGATCGCGGTCGGTAAGGATGGCGTTGACGGCGGTGTAGGTCATTCGCGCGTCACAGTTGATGACGCCGTCATGCAGTTCGTAGCGGACGATCTCACCGTGACGGTTGACTTCCATGATCGCCGACTGCGTCAGACGGTCGACGCCCGGATTGAGGCTGCAGAGACCCGTCGACAACTCCTCGGGAAACATGTGCACGGCGCGATCGGGGAAATAGACGGAGGTCGAACGCTCGTACGCCTCGCTGTCGAGGGCGCTGTCCTCACCCACGTAGTGCGACACGTCCGCGATGTGAACGCCGAGCCAGTAGTTCCCATTCGGCAGCCGCTCGAGCGAAATCGCATCGTCGAAGTCGCGCGCGTGCTCGCCGTCGATCGTGACGGTCGGCCAGCCGCGGAAATCCGTGCGCCCTGCCGTGTCCTGCGGACGCGCGTGCATCTGCCGGGCGGCGTCGGCACTGGGCGTCTTTGTGGTCCGGCTACCGGCTCCGCCAAGGCTACGGCGGTCAGCCGAAGCTTCATGCGAAGGCGGAAAGCCGGGCCTCACGACTGCGCCGGTCATGCGGCGGGCTTCCTCGACAGCCTCATCACCGTGCTGGTCGGGGATGCCGTATTTCCGGATCATGATCGTCGTGTCGACGCCCGGCGTGGTGAGGTTGCCGAGGACCTCGATGACGCGGCCCGCGGGCCCGCGCGTCGGCGACGGCCACCTGGTGAGCTCGACCGTCACCATCTCGCCGCCCTTCGCCCCTCGGTGCTCCCCCCTTGGAATCTGTACATCGTGCAGCACTCGCCGGTCGAACGGCACGACGAACCCAAATCCCTGCTGATCCGCTTCGTAGCGGCCGACGAGCGTGGCGTTGCCGCGTTCGAGGATCTTCACGATGCGTCCCTCGACGCGGGCATCGTCCCTGCGATGCTCGATCCGAACGACGACCCGGTCGCCGTGAACGGCATCCTTGAGGTTCGTCGACGCGATGAAGACATCCCCGCCCGCTTCGGCGGTCCGCTCGGGGACGACGAACCCGAAGCCGTTCGGATGGGTCTGCAACCGGCCGACCACGAGGTCCATCTTGTCGGCGAGGCCGTAGCGATTGCCCCGGATCTGGATGAGATCCCCGCCCGAGACGAGGTGTTTCAACTGACGTTTGAAGGAGACTCGATCCTCGCGCGGGACCCGCAGGATCTGGGTCAGCTCGCGCGCGGACGCAGGGTGATGCACTTTCTCGCGGATCAGATTGAGTATTTGTTCGCGTGTATGCATGGAACTACGCGACCAGCACGATTTGAAGGTCGCCGACGTTGGTTCCGGTCGGCCCGGTTCGCACGAGGTCACCCAGCGCGGCAAAAAAGCTGAAGGCGTCGTTGCGCTCCAGGAACGAGTCCGGGGTCCCGAGTCCGGCGCAGCCCGCGCGATGGAAGGTGGACGTGTCAGCAATCGCGCCCGCAGCATCGGTTGGCCCGTCCACTCCGTCCGTTCCCACGCTCGCGACCAGGGCAGCCGCGCCAAGCGAGCCCATGCGCTGGACGCACGCGAGCGCGAACTCCTGATTGCGGCCGCCGCGTCCACTTCCCTTGACGGTCACGGTCGTTTCGCCCGAGGACAGGATGCACGCCGGCCTTGGCATGTCGCGCAGCCGTCCGGCCGCGTCGTCAATGTGAGCTCGAGCTGCGTCGCGCGCCTCGCCGACAACCGCGTCCGTCCAGATTGCCACGGCGTAGCCGAGTGACGTAGCCGCCGACCTCGCGCCGTCCACCGCGTCACGGGCGTGTCCGACCAGCCGAAACGCCGATCGAGCCAGCCGCGGATCGCGCGGTTTCGGCGTCTCCGGACGTTCCCCGCGCGTACCAAGCTCAAGATACCGGAGGATCGATGCCGGCATCCGGTCTCGCACGCCATGGTCAACGACCACTTTCAAGGCGTCGTGAAACGACGTCGGGTCGGCGACGGTCGGGCCGGACGCGAGAGCGGAGGGAGTGTCGCCGACGACGTCGGAGATCGCGAGCGTATGGGTCTGGCCGGGACAGGCGGCCGCCAGCAGACCCCCCTTCACGCACGAGAGGTGCTTGCGCACGGTGTTGAGCGCGTAAATGTCGGCTCCTGCCTGAAGCAGCACACGGGTGAGGATCTGTTTGTCTTCCAACGTGATGCCTTCGGCGGGCGCGGCCAGGAGGGCCGAGGCGCCGCCGGAGATCAGCACAACGAGACATTGATCCGAGGGCGTGTTCGCGGCAATCTCCAGCGCTCTCACGCCAGCACGCTGGCTCCCTGTGTCGGGGATGGGATGACCGGCTTCGATGACTTCGACGCCGCGCGCGGCCGGACGTCCGAGCGTCCCCGCGCTGCCCGAGGGCACGACGATGATCCCGGACGAGATCCGATCGGCCTCGCTCTCGAGGATGGCTGCCGCCATGGCGTCGGCGGCCTTTCCGGCCGCGATGAGATTCAACGTCAGCGAGGGAGAAGTTGACCGGAAGTCGGACCACGCGCGGCTCACGAGGTGACCAGGCCGAACGGCGTCCAGAGCGGCGCGAATGATGGCGGACAGATCCCGTCGGAGACGAGCGAGCTCGACGCTGTTTTCAGGATACTCAGGAAGACCGGTCAGTGCACTTCTTTGGGATCGGACCAGGCCGACAGCCCGGTCACGACATCGAACTGCCGCAGCAGCTCGCTGACGATGCGGTCAGCGTCGTGTTTGCAGCACAGTTGCTCGAGCTCGGCGAGGATGCGCGTGAGCGCGGCCTGGACGTCGGAGATGGCGCGCTCAGAATAGTATTCCCGTTGGCGCTCGAGACATCGCTGGTGCTTGAGGAATTCTTCACGGTAGAACCGCGCCAGGGTTGCCGGGATTTCCGACCTGGCTGGCCACTGCCCCGACCGAGAGTGTGGCATCAAGACCCTCGACGTAAGTGGGATCTCCTTCAAGTCTATTGCCGCGCTGCGCGGCGTGTCAACGCCACCTAGTGTTCACCTAGTGTCCCGACACTAGCCGGGACGCTCCGTTCGAGACCGCTACCGGGGGGTCCTGGCTGCGATGAACCCGCCCACGCACCCGACCAGCATGCCGCCCGTCACGACCAGCGCCGCAAGCGACGGGGCCAGGAAGGCCGTGGCCGAGAAGTCCGCCAGCCCGTCGACCACCTGATATTCTCGCGATCGAACCACCAAGACCGCGCTCCAGAGCGCCGCCAACGCCAACCCAGCGCCGAGGCCGCCTTGCAGGGTGCCTTCGAGCACGAAGGGGCCCCGAATGTAGCCGATCGGGGCTCCAACGAGCTCCATGATCTTGATTTCGTCTTTTCGGCCGTACAACGCCAGTCTCACGACGCTCGTCACCGTCACCACGGCGGCGGCGACGAGAATCCCTCCGAGGACGTAGCCCATCAGCCGGCACAGGTCGGCCACGCTGCTCAGCCGTTCGATCCACTGTCTGTCATACCGGACATCGACCACGCCCGCGGTCTGCCGCAGCTGAGCGGCCAGCTTCGCCGGAGCGTCATCGGCAGAGTGGGCGGCGCGAAGCCGCACCTCGAACGAGGCGGGAAAGGGGTTGCTCGCCAGCCCGTCGGCGGTCGTGGCCAGGTCCGGGAAATCCCGTTTGAAGCGCCGGAGCGCGTCGGCCTTGGACAGGTACTCGCGGGCCGCGACGACCGCGTCGTTTCGGGCCAAGACCTGGTCGACCGAAATGCGCTGCTCCTGCGAGATGTCGTCCGCGAGGTAGACGGAGAGCTCCGCCGCGTCGTTCCACCGCGCAATCAGCCGCTCGAGATTCGACGACACGACCAGAAACCCGCTCAGGACGAAGAGCGCGATCGCGATGGTCAGGATGGCCAGCAGGCTCGCGCCGCGGCCGCGCCACAGGCTGGCCGTCGCCTCGTCCACGCAGTACCGGAACGCCCTCATTTCACTCGTTCTCGACGATGCGGCCGTGCGCCAGCGTGATCGTGTGTCGGCCGACCTGCCGGATCAGCTCGCGGTCGTGGGTTGCGACGACAACCGTCGTTCCACGCGCGTTGATCTCGCGGAACAGATTCATGATCTCGAGCGAGAGGTCGGGATCCAGATTGCCGGTTGGCTCGTCCGCGAGCACGAGCACCGGGTCGTTGATGAGCGCGCGGGCGATGGCGACCCGCTGCTGCTCCCCGCCCGACAATTCCAGGGGAAACGCGTTCATCCGATGCTGCAACCCGACCCACTTGAGGACCTGGAACGTCCGGCGCCGCATCGGGACGCTCCCGGCGCCGAGGACCTTCGGCACGAAGGCGATGTTCTCGAGGACCGTCATCCGCGGGATCAACTTGAAGTCCTGGAACACGAAGCCGACGCCCCGTCGGTACGCCTGAACCTGCCGGGTCGTGAGTCTGGACAGATCGCGTCCGGCGACCCGCAGCGCGCCCTTGTTCGGCGTCTCCTCACGCAGCAGGAGGCGAAGAAACGTCGACTTGCCGGCACCGCTCGGCCCGGTGAGAAAGACGAAGTCGCCCTTCTCGATCTTGAGGGTCAGATCGCGCAAGGCATAGACGCTACGGTTGTAGAGCTTCGAGACGTTTTGCGCGTCGATCACGGGGTCTCCAACGCTTCCCGAATCAGCTCGTTGACCAGACGAGGGTTCGCCTTCCCGCCCGTCGCCTTCATGACTTGGCCGACGAGAAACCCCAGCGGGCCGGCCTTGCCCGCCCGCACTTGCGAGACGGGGCCGGGGTTCTGCTCGAGCACGCCCCGCACCAGATCGCGCAGCGCCGACGCGTCGCTGATCTGGCCGAGGTTCTCGGCCCGCACGATCTCCTCGGCCTCGCGACCCGAACCGTACATCTTCTCGAAGACCTCCTTCGCCGCCGAAACACTCAGGGTTCCACCGTCGATCAGGCGAATGAGACCCGCCAGCGACGGCGGCAGGATGGGCACACGCTCGATGGTGGTGTCCGATTCGCGCAGCTTGCGGAGCACCTCGCCCATGACCCAGTTGCTCGCCGCCTTCGGGTTGGCGGACGCCGCGGCCACGGCTTCGAAGTAGTCGGCGAGCGCCGCCGACTGGGTCAGCACCCCGGCATCGTACATGGGCAGGCCGTACTGCGCGACGAGGCGCCGCGCGCGCGTCTCCGGCAGCTCGGGCAACGCGTCGCGAATGGCGGCGATCCGCGCCTGGTCCACCTGCAGCGGCGGCAAATCCGGTTCCGGGAAATACCGGTAGTCGTGGGCCTCTTCCTTGGTTCTCATCGTCACGGTCCGGGCGGCGGCGGGGTCCCAGAGGCGCGTCTCCTGCTGGACCGCGCCACCCGCCTCGAGGAGCGCGGTCTGGCGCTCGATCTCGTATTCGAGCGCCTTTTGGAGAAACCTGAACGAATTCAGGTTTTTGACTTCGGTCTTGGTGCCGAGGCCGGACGAGCCTGCGGGCCGCACCGAGACGTTGGCGTCGCAGCGGAGGCTGCCCTCCTCCATGTTGCCATCGTTCACCCCGATCGCGACGAGCACGGCGCGCAACCGGCTGAAGAAGTCGGCCGCCTCCGCCGCGGATCGCAGGTCGGGCCGCGTCACGATCTCGATGAGCGGCACGCCGCTGCGGTTGAAGTCGATGTAGGTGGCCCGGTCCGAATCCGCAAACCCCTCGTGAAGCGATTTCCCCGCGTCTTCCTCGACGTGCAAGCGGATGATCCCGACTTCTCGAACGTGCCCGTCGACCTCGTAAGCCACGCGGCCGTCGGTCGCGAGCGGCTGCTCGTACTGCGAGATCTGATACCCCTTCGGGAGATCCGGGTAGAAGTAGTTCTTCCGGGCGAAGATCGAGATGCCCTGAATGGTGCAGTCGAGCGCGAGCGCGGCCCCCATCGCGAGATCCACGACCCGCCGGTTCAGCACCGGGAGCGCCCCGGGAAGCCCGAGGCAGACCGGGCACACGTTCGTGTTCGGGGGATCGCCGAACCGCGTGCGGCAGCCGCAGAAGATCTTGGACTCGGTCAGGAGCTGGGCGTGAATCTCGAGCCCAATGACAGCTTCAAAAGGCATTGCGGATTGGGGATTGAGGATTGAGGATTGCGGATCTCCAATCCGCAATCCTCAATTGACGGGATTCAGATTTCCTGCACCTTGGGCCCTGCCCCACGCACATCCTCGGTCACCGAGGACTCGAATGTCTTGAAGTTCTCGACGAACATCCGGGCGAGCTTCTTCGCCTGCGAGTCGTACGCGGCCTTATCGGCCCAGGTGTTCCGAGGTTTCATGACCCCGGCGGGCACGTCCGGGCACGACAACGGGATCTCCACGTTGAAGATCGGGTCGCGCTCGTAGGCCACCCGGTCGAGGTCGCCGTTGAGCGCCGCGTTGATCATCGCGCGCGTGTACGCGATTTTCATCCGATCGCCCACGCCGTACGGACCGCCGCTCCACCCGGTGTTGACGAGCCAGGCCTTGGCGCGATGACGGGAAATGCGCTCGCCGAGCGCCCGGGCGTAGACCCCCGGTGGCAGTGGCAGAAAGGGTGCGCCGAAGCAGGTGCTGAAGGCCGCGACCGGCTCGGTGACGCCTTTCTCGGTCCCGGCGACCTTCGCGGTGTACCCCGAAAGAAAGTGATACATCGCCCCGGCCGGCGACAACCGCGAGATGGGCGGCAGTACCCCGAACGCGTCCGCCGTCAACATGACGATGTTCTGCGGGTGGCCGGCCCGTCCTGACATCACCGCGTTGTCGATGTACTCGAGCGGATACGACGCCCGCGTGTTCTCCGTGAGCGCCCCGTCGTCCAGGTTGAGCTCGCGGGTGATCGGATCCACCACGACATTCTCCAGCAAGGTGCCGAAGCGGCCCGTGGTCGCGTGGATCTGGGGCTCGGCCTCGGCCGACAACCTGATGACTTTCGCGTAGCACCCGCCCTCGAAGTTGAAGACGCCCCGATCGCTCCAGCCGTGCTCGTCGTCGCCGATGAGCCCGCGCTCCGGGTCGCTCGACAGCGTGGTCTTCCCCGTCCCCGAGAGCCCGAAGAACAGCGCGACGTCGCCCTTTTTGCCGACGTTGGCCGAGCAGTGCATCGAGAGAACGCCACGGAGCGGCAGCAGGTAGTTCAGCGCCGTGAAGATCGATTTCTTCGTTTCACCCGCGTAGCTCGATCCGCCGATAAGAACCAGGCGTTTGCCGAAGTGGATCAGGATGAAGACATCGGAGCGGGTGCCGTGCCGCGAGGGGTCGGCCTTGCATCCCGGGGCATTGATGACGACAAACTCGGGGTCGTGCTCCTCGGGCTGTCGAACCCCTTCGTCGATGAACATGTGGCGGGCGAACAGACTGTGCCAGGCGTACTCCGAGATGATCCGGACCCGGAGCCGATAGTCCGGATCGGCGCCGGCGTAGCAGTCGCGCACGAAAACGTCACGCTCGTCCAGATACGAGATCAGGTGGCGGTGCAACAGATCGAACTGCTCCGGCTCGCACGACCGGTTGATGGGGCCCCACCAGATCTTGTCCTCGCTCGACGGCTCCCGTACGACCAGCTTGTCGTTGGGGGATCGACCGGTGTGAACGCCGGTGAGACACACTAGAGGGCCGTTGGCCGCGATGACGCCTTCCTTGCGGCGCACCGCCTCTTCATAAAGGGCCGGCACGCTGAGATTCCAGAAAATGTTGAGCGGGGTATGAATGCCGTGCCCGCCGAGGCCGGGGGCCGGTTGAACCTGTGGTCCCATTCGAGGCTCCAGGAGAAAGCGTCCGAGCGAATCAGCGTTGAGGATAGACGACGATCAAACGGAACATCGTACTTAGCGGGATTCGCGCAAGTCAACTTTCGGCGGATGCACACCACGAAAGACCTTGTGCCTTCGTAGGCTCACGTCCACCCTTCGTGTCTTCACGTGGCGAAGACCCGTCCTGTCGTTGTGTACAGAAAAAACCGGCAGGAGGGGCAGCTCCTGCCGGCTGAAATGGCCTCGGTCGGACAGGTCACGTCTCGCCAGGCCCAAACTGAAACTTGATGGGCTCAAGGCTTATGGCTCGCCCTGAGCCTTACTGCACCGAGACCACCTGGAGCAGCGCGTCGACGGCGCGCGGGTCGAACTGCGTCCCGCGGCAGCGCATCAGCTCCTGGATCGTCTGAGCGCGGGTCATCGTGGCCCGATACGGTCGCGGCGACGTCATCGCGTCGAACGCGTCCGCCACTGCCACGATGCGGCTCGCAAGCGGAATCTCCTCTGCCCGGAGCCCCTTCGGATACCCGGACCCGTCATAGCGCTCATGTGCGGCGGCCACCACGTCGGCCGCGCTCACCAGAAACGGCACCCGCGCCACGGCTTGATGGCCCAGGGCGGGGTGCTTCCGAAGCACTTCCCTCTCCTCGTCGCTCAGCGCGCCCGGGTGGTTGAGCACGGAGTCGGGAACCGCCATGCGGCCGATGTCGTGCAGGAGGGCCCCCTGCTCGAGAATCGTCAGCTCGGGTTCGCCGATGCCCAGCACCATCGCGACATTGACGCTCAGCCGGGCGACCCGCTTGGCGTGCTCGTAGGCGCTGCGATCCCGCACGGTCAGCATGGCCAGCGCGCCGTCGAGCGAAGCCGGCGACTTGATCTCGACGCTCCCCATCGCCTGGAGCAGCTGATTGCCCCGAAGCTGCAGCTCTTGCTCGAGCGATTCGCGGGACCGTCGGGAGTCCACCGAGGCGCGGTGCCAGTGGATGCCGCGGTCGAGCGCATCGCGCAGCCGCTCCCGGCCGAACGGCTTGACCAGATAATCCACCACGCCGTTGCGGAGGCTCGTCACCGCGGCGTCGAGATCCTGGACGCCGGTCGTCATGATGACCGCCGTGTCCGGATGACGCCGCCGAATCTGTTCCGCGAGCCACAGCCCGTCGTGGCCCGGCATTCTGATGTCGCAAAGCGCAATCGCCGCGCCGCGGTCTTCGGCCTCCCGGAGGGCGCGGTCGGCGTTCTCGGCCTGCGCCGCCATGAACCCGGCCGACTCGACCCAGCGCGCCATCAGCGCACGGATGCCTGTTTCGTCGTCAACCACCAGAACCCGATCCATCATGCCTCCCCACGTCCTTCGTTGCGCGTTCTGCGGTGTTCGTTTATCCGCCTGACGAAACGAGCGCGACGATGTCGTCGCCGCCGGCGATGAGCCCGTCACCTTCGAACGCCGTTTCGATCACGCCGTTCGGGCCCGCGGAAATGACGATCGTGTCGAGCCCGCCCCCTTTGGCCAGCGCCTTCACGTTGACCTCATAGCGATGCCCCCACGGATCGGGGCCAATACCATTCTCGATGTAGGGCCCGCGCCAGCCCGCCCGCACGACGTTCAAGTTGCCTGGCGCCCGCCCGTACTTCACGTCGTTGGTGACGAGGTGGTCGGCGAGTGAGCCGACCCGCTGCTCTTCCGGTGCGCCGAGCCAGTGGGGATCACCGCCGACGCCCAGGGCCGGCGCCTCGCCGTCGCCGACCAGCAGGTCCTGGGTCGCCCAGCCGTTCCCCGTTCTGGCCTGCCCCCCCACGTCGTCGGCGAAGCGCAGAAATGCGACCCCGATGGTATGCGCGTCCTGATGAGCGCGGACGAGCCGGGCCTGATTCACGTAGTCGGACACCACCGGCTTGGCCACCGCGCCGAGGAGTGAAACGGCCGAGATGACCATCGCCGCCTCGGTGGCGGAGAACCCACGGGGGATCGAGCGTGTACCGGAGAAGAAGACACGTCCAGAAAACACTGCCATGCCGTGGCCAGCCTGCAACCGCATTGCCAAGCCTACCGGACGCAAATGGCGCAGATCTTCCACGCTTGGCCAGCCATTTCCGCGCGCCTCGCACACGAAGCCAACGCGCGGTGTGCGTGACCGGCACAACCATTTTTTCCGTCGATCACATCGTTTGCTCCGCACGTTCATGGGGTCACACCGTTTCTGTCGCGCGTGATGCAGGCGGCTGTTCGCGCCGCCGATAGAAACGGCGCTCGGTCATCGGCCTCGAGGATGTGATCGCGTGAAACGACGAGTCAGGGTGCGGACGAGCTTGTGTCGTGCGCTGCGCGCGGCCGTGCTGGCGGGTGTCGCGACGAGTTGCGCGACACACGGAGCGCCGCCCCGTGTGGCGCCCTCGCCCTCCGCGCCGACACCGCGCGAGGCCGAACTGCCAAGCGTCGCGTCCGCGTCCCCGATTCGTGTGCAGATTGCGGATCATGGCTCGCGTCGCGTCGTGACGCTCGACATCGACGACTATGTCGTCGGATGTGTGATGGCGGAAATCGGCGTGTACGGTCTTCCGCCAGCGGTCGCCGAGCGGGTGCTGGAGATGCAGGCGCTTCTGTGCCGCACGAACGCCGTGGCCAACCGGGGTCGTCATGCGCAGGATGGATTCGATCTCTGCTCCGGGAGCCACTGTCAGATCTACCGCGTCCCCGACAACGATGCGATGACGAAACTCGCGCGCCGAGCGGTGGCGTCGACCCGCGGGCAGATCGTGATGCACGAAGGGAAGCCCATTCAGGCCATCTTTCACGCGGACTGCGCCGGGCACACGAGCGCGCCTGAAACCGTCTGGGGCGGGTCCGAACCGTACCTGCGGGCCCGGGCCGATGATTTCTGCCTGCGGCTGCATACGCCAGCGTGGACCTTCACCCCCGATCGGGATCGCCTCCGTGAGGCTCTCAATCGGAATCCGAATACGCGCGTGGGGCACGACCTCCGCGACGTTCGCGTCGTGGCGAGAGACGAGGCTGGTCGCGCCAGTCGAATCGAGCTCCGGGGTGAAGGGTCGGTCGTCGTTCGCGGCGCCGCCTTCCGCTGGGCGCTCCTCCAGGCGTTCGGGGCGCGGTCTCTCAAGAGCACACACTTCACCGTCCGACGCCAGGGTGGCAGCTTCGTGTTCCAAGGAGAAGGCAACGGCCACGGCGTCGGGCTTTGCCAGCTGGGAGCTCTCGCTCGCGCCCGCGACGGCCACAGCGCCGAGACGATTCTCCGTTTCTACTACCCCGGTATTCAGATCGCGTCGTGACCGCACATTGCGCACACGAGACCCCCACGCGCCCGCGTCGAACCCGGTACTGCTGCACGACGCTTCACCGCCATGCACCGTCTCCATTGGCACAGGTCCTGCTGACCCTCAATCCGCGTCGCCCAGTGAAGCCTTGGACATGCGTGTGAGAACGGTGCTGCTGGCCGAGGACGATCCAGCGATCCGTCGCATCGCCGAAATCGCCCTCGGGCGCGAAGGATTCGACGTCTACACCGTGGGCGACGGCTCCGAGGCGCTGCAGTACCTGGAGGACTCGCTCTTCGATCTCGTCATTCTCGATGGCCTGATGCCGAAGATGGACGGGCTCGAAGCGTGTCGGCGAATGAAAGCCAACCCTCGCACCGCACGAATCCCGGTCATCATCCTGAGCGCGCGATCCCAGCAGGCCGATGTCGCCGCGGGACGGGCGGCAGGAGCCGCCGGGTACATCCGGAAGCCATTCGACGCCACGAGGCTCGGACGACAAGTCCGGGCGATTTGCCGGAGCCGAGCGCAGTGCTGACCGCCCTGCGCCGCGCCGTCCACGCGCTCCGCCATACGGGCACACGCCACGACGAGGATTTGAACCGCGCCCTCGACGAGGCCGCGCGGCAGCGGGATCTCTTCTACTCGATCATCAATGCCGCCAGTGATGGACTGCTCCTCTACGACACGACCGGGCAACTCGTCACGGCGAATCAGCGGGCGGCGGAGCTGCTGGCCGTCGCGTTCAGCGAGCTGTTCGGGAGAGCATCCCAGGATCCACACGACGACATCGAAGGGCGATCGGCCGACCCTGCCACGTATCGCGAGGCCATGGCGATGCATTTCGCGTCGCCCGATGCCTCCCACGAGGACAGACTCGAGCTCAGAGAGCCCAGGCGGCGCGTTCTCCGCCGCTACTCGCGGCCGTTCTTTCAGGGCGGCCAGCTGGCGGGGCGCGTCTTTACCTACACCGACGTGACGACGGAGAGCGACCTCGATCGGATGAAGAGCGAGTTTGTGTCGACGGCCAGCCACGAGCTCCGCACACCGCTCACCTCGATCCACGGTGCGTTACAGCTCGCATTGGCGGGAAGCGGACACAAGCTCGACGAAGAAGATCGCGAGCTCCTTCGGATCTCCCTGGCCAGTACCGACCGGCTCGTTCGGCTCGTAAACGACCTGCTGGATCTGTCGAAGATCGAAGCGGGCCGCATGCCGTTCGATATCCTGCCGGTCGACGTACGAGGCCTGCTGGAGGAATCCGCGCGCGCCATGCAGGGACTGGCCTCTCAGCGCAGCGCCTCGCTGGTGATTCACGGCCTGCCGGACGCGCCGGCGGTGCCGGGCGATCACGATCACCTCATGCGCGTCATGACCAACCTCGTCAGCAACGCGTTGAAGTACGCGCCCGAGCGATCGGAGGTGCGGCTCGCGGCCGTGCCGACCTCGCAAGGTGTCGAGATCAGGGTCGAAGATCAAGGGCCCGGCATCCCCGCCAACCAGCTCGACCGTCTGTTCCAGCCGTTCTCTCGAGTCGGCATCCACGAGCGCCAGACGGCAGGCGGAACCGGTCTCGGACTGGCCATCTCCCGCGCCATCGTCGAACAACATGGGGGGAAGATCTGGGCTGAGCGGCTCGAGCCCCGTGGGACGCGCTTTGCCTTCCTGCTTCCCTACGCCGAGTTC
>JACOUA010000161.1 GCA_016178075.1 Acidobacteriota bacterium | reverse complement strand
CCTTGCCGGGCATGCGCTGGCCCTGGAAGTACGCCTCTCCTTCGCCGATGAGCACGAGCGCCATCTGGCTCATGGGCGACAGATCGCCGCAGGCTCCCACGGAGCCTTTGTCGTACACCACCGGCGTCACGCCCTTGTTGAGCATCTCGAGGAGCGTGCGGACGATGACGAGCCGAGGACCGGAATGCCCGCGCGCCAGCACGTTGATGCGCGAGCAGATCGCCGCGCGCACGACCTCTGGGGCGAGCGGCGTGCCGCAGCCAGCCGAATGGCTGTAGATGATGTACCGCTGGAAGCTTCGGATCTGCTCCGGCGACAAGACGACTTCGGACAGCTCGCCGATGCCGGTATTGATCCCGTACATCACGCGCCCGTCGGCGATCTCCCGCTCGACGAACGCGCGGCAGCGTGCGATCTGCGCTTCGGCCTCGGGCGCCAGCTCCACCGGGTGTCCGTGGCGTGCGACCCGAAAGACATCCGCGATCGACAGGTGGCTTCCGTCGAGGACGACAGGTGTGGCGCGAAGGAAGTTCATGGCAGTAGGATCGTCGCCAGCGTTCGAGCCGGCATCACGCGATTATAGAGGTCTTCTCGTCCAGTCCATGCACTACCGTCTCATGCCTTTCGATCCCAGGCGCGGCGACACCGCGGCGTGATGCTGTGAGGACCTGGCTCCTCGCCGGCGCGGCCGTGTGTCTGGTGGTGCTGGGGTTCGCTCGCATGCCGCCGACGGCATCCTTGTACGGCGACGCCCTCTCGTACGTCTCGATGGCTGAGCACGGACCCACCGCCGCGATCGCGCCGTTCCGATATCGCGTGCTCGTGCCGCTGCTGGCGGGCTTGATTCCGCTTCCGGCCCCCACGAGCCTGCTCATGCTCTCGGTGGCCGCCCTCATCACCTTCTATCTGCTGACGCTGGCGACCAGCATCCGCCTCGGCGCCTCGGCGCCGGTCGCGTTCGGCGCGCTCGTCGCCGTCTTTTTGACCTTCTGGCACCAGTACAATTTCCATAACCCCTACCTGACCGACGCCTTCCAACTCGCGTCGCTCGCGGCGATGGTCTTCGCCCTCGTGATTGACAGCTTCTCGCTCTTTGCCGCCGCGGCCGTCATGGCCGTCGCGGCGCGCGAGACCTCGATCGTCTTCGTTCCGGCCTGGTTCCTGCTCAAGGACAGGGGAAGGGGCGCGGCGATTGTGCTCGCGTCGGCGGCGGTGGCGATGGCCCCGCGCCTCTGGTATGCCGATGGGACGCCGCTGGTCGAATCGATGGGCCGCGCATATCGGGCGTCCGGCGGGAGCGATCGATTCCCCTGGGTGTTTGCGCGCCGTGTTTACGACGCGTACGGCCTTTTCTGGTGGGCCATTGGAATAGCCGTCCTGGCGAATCTGCGTAAGGCGCTGCTGATGGTCTCGTTCGCGCTCCTGTTCGCGGGCGCTCTGCTGGCGTCGATTATTGCCGTCGATACCGGCCGGATGTTCGAAATGTTGGCCCCGGTCATCGTCCCCGCCCTGGCGCTGGCGGTCCAGTCGGCGGGCTCATGGCTCAAGGCTCCGGGCTCAGGAAACGTTCCGGCCTGAGCCATAAGCCATGAGCCATAAGCCCTGAGCCTTAATCGTTGACGAGGGAGACGGTCGGGGCTACCCTTGTGCACCAAATACAGGTTCCGGGCCCCAGTCGGGTTTTCCAGGGCATGCTACTCAGGCCTCGCAACGGCCTGCCGAAGGAGGAGCCTCACATGGAAATCGATCGTCGTGCCTTCATCTCCAGTCTTGGCGGCGCCACCGCCGTCGGCCTCATGACGCATGAGGATCGCGCGGATGCGCTGGAACATTACATGATGGACAAGCTGGACGAGCAGCTGGACGGCGAAGCGGGGGCGGTGCTGCAGCAGCCCGGCCAGGGCGGCGGCACCAAGTACCCGACGGTCGCCGAAATCGAAGCGCAGATCGAGACGCGCGGCGTCCGCCGGGGGGCGGGCAGCTTGTTCGCCGCGCGGCCCGGCACGAACGTGAAGCGGCTCCCGCCGATGCCCGACAAACCGACGCTCGTCGACTTCTTCAAGCTGCGGTTCGAGCCGGCCAACCACGTGCTCCAGAGCGCGAACCGGGCGCTGAAGACCGGAATGTCGGAGCACATCATCCTGGCCTGCCTGCTGCACGACGTGGTGTTGAACCTCATGAAGCCCGATCACGGGTGGTGGGGCGCGCAGCTGGTCGAGCCGTATGTGCCGGAGGAGACCTCATTCGCAATCCGGTACCACCAGACGCTACGCTTCTATGCGGATCCGCAGGCCGGCTACGAGTACCCGGAGATGTACTACCGCACGTTCGGCATCGACTACGTGCCCCCACCCCACATCGAGGCGACGTACAAGATGCTGAAGAACCACAAGAACTACATGGCGCCGCGACTCGTGACGGTCAACGACCTGTACGCGTTCGACGCGAACGCGAAGGTGTCGATTGACCCGTTCATCGACATCATCGGCCGCCACTTCAAGCAGCCGAAGGAAGGCCTCGGGAACGACAACAGCCCGGTCGCCCACATGTGGCGGACGATCGCCAGGCCGGACTCGCCGCTGTAAGAAGCTGTCAGCTTTCAGCTCTCAGCTGTCAGCCAAGACTGGCACGCTCCGCGCGACGCGCTACCTTTTTTGGCTGATAGCTGACAGCTCGCTGAGAGCTGATAGCTGAGAGCTTCTTCAAGGAGGAAGTCGTGAAAGCTCCGTATGTGGCGTTCGTGTGCCTCTGCCTCTGTGCCGTCGCGTTTCCCGTCATCCCCGCGCTCGGCGCGGCCGGTGGGCCGACGAGCGGTAATCAGGGCGCCCCTCCGGCCGGCAAACCACAGACCCTGGCCGGCCTCGAGATGTCGGTGACGGCAGTCGAGCGGGCGTCCAGCGTGTCGCTGCAGGATTGTCCCCCAGGGGCGAACACCCAAAAGGGCATGACCAAGCCGGGCGAGGAATTCGCGGTGGTGACGATGAAGTTCAAGGTGCTGCCCGCCTTCAAAGCGGGACCGACCAAGCGTCCCTCGGTGAAGGACGCCGCGGGTGGGGACTTTTACACCGCCGTGTCGTTCGTCGACGTCGGCAAGCCGCCCGAGTTCTCCTGCTCGTTCCCGTTTCGCACGCCGACCGGCACGAAGCTCAAGAGCATCCAGATCGACTCGCTCACGTTCGACCTAACGCCCTTCGAGGCGAAAAAGCCGTCGTTCTTCGGTTTCTAGTCTGGGGCGAGCGCTGGCGCCGCGACCGGTGGTGCGTGATGCTGGCCGCGCGCCTGATCGCTGGCCAGCCTCTCCTGCCTTCGTCCCAACCACAGACCGTTCAGCAGCCACGCCACCGAGATCGGGACCGCAGCGAAGGCGGTCCCGACAAGGCCGATCCCCATGAGCGCCATCAAGGCGTACGACCAGGCGCCAATCTGATCTCCGGCGCGGTACGTGAACGTATCGATGAAACTTTTGGCCTTGTACTTGTCCTCGCGTGGGACGACGGTGAAGAGCACCTCGCGGCTGGGACGCGCGAGGGCGAAGTTCCCGGCCCGCCGCAGCACCTGAAACCAGACGATAACGGCAATCGTCGGCGCGAGGCCGAACGCCAGGAACCCCGCGGCGCTCAGGGCCGGCACGAGCGTCAAGGTCAGGGCGACGCCGAGCGCCCGCATGATGCGCCCGGTCAGGAACGTCTGGATGCCGAGCGTGAGGATGTTGACGAGCAGGTCGATGCGGGCGAAAAACGCCGTGCGGGCGGCCCGGTCGACGAAGCTGCGGTTGACCATCTCCGCCTGCTGAAAATAGAGGAAGGTTGAGAGGATGGTGTACAGCAGCATGTAAAGGCTGATGTTCAGCAGGTACGGCGACTTGAGCGCGTGCGAGATGCCGCTCAGGACGCCCCCGCCGATCGGCTGTTCCTGCGCCTGCTGCGCGCGGCCGGCCCGGAGCGCCTCGAAGTGGCGCGCCAGTCGCCGGACGCTGAACACGGCGAGCTCGAGGAGCGCCGCCGAGACGATGAGCAGCGACGTCGATCCGACGACGGCGACGAGGCTCGCGGTGAGGCTCGAGCCCAGGATGCCGCCGAGCGTGCCGCCGGCGGCGATGAAGCCGAACAGGCGCTTCCCCTGATCACGCGAGAAGACGTCGGCCATGAAGGCCCAGAAGACCGAGACCACGAAGAGATTGAAGACCGCCGCCCAGATGAAAAAGACACGTCCGACCCAGATGTTCTGCGCCCCCGTCGTTGTTTTCAGGAGGAGAAAAAAGACGAGCAGATTGGCGATGAAGAAGCGGTACGCCGCCGAGACGAACCGGACGCGCGGCAGCCGCGCGACGAGCGCGGCGAAGGGTGGGTTGACGATCGTCATCCCCACAAGCGTGCCGGTGAAGAGCCACGGCAGGTTGTCGACGCCGCCCGCGACGCCCGCCTCGTCCCGGATGGGCCGGATGACGTAGTACGCCGAGAGCACGCAGAAGAAGTACAGCCACGACCAGACGAGCGCCCGGACTTCGTCCGGACGTACCTCGATCGCCAGCCGAAGCAGCCGGGAGACCAGGTTCGCTCGGGTGTCGGGGTCGTTGGGCGGTGATGTGGTCATCCCTGAGCTCGCGGAGCAGGGATCAGGTCGATGAACCCTTCCATCCGCTTCCGCATCGCGGCGTCGGGCAGCCGGCCCTGTGCGGCCTGAATGTTGTCGACGAGGTATTCCACCCTGGCCGTGCCCGGCACGGCGCACGTCACCGCCGGATGCGAGACGATGTACTTGAGGAAGAACT
>JACOUA010000160.1 GCA_016178075.1 Acidobacteriota bacterium | reverse complement strand
GTGCCATCTTGGACGCCGATGCATCCCGCCGGGCTGCGTTGCTCGTCGCTTACATACACCCGGTATGCGCGCTCCTCGCGCCTTGCCGGGCGGGCGCCTCGACGCCCAAGATGACACCTTTATTCCTTTCCGGGCCCTAACGAAGCTCCGTTCGTTACTAGCCTGGTCTTGACCGGCTATTGGGTAGGCGATTTCGGCCTGGGCTGAAGGTCGGTGCTGTTGGCCTGGTCGACATACCACGCGGCCGTCCTGTCGGGGAAGAAGCCGCCTTTGCGCAGCTCATCGGCCGCCCGCCGCACGCACACGGCGTATCTGTCGCGCGTGAGGTCGTCGTTTTTCTGCAGCAGGCCGAGCCGTCGCCAGGCCTCGGTCGGCGTCTCGCGATAGTCCCACACACCGTTGCGATTCATGTCGACAAAGACCTTCCTGCCATCGAGCGGCTCGAGGCCTGCGCCGGTGAAGGCGGCGAACGAGGTGGTTCCCGAGGTGCTTTCGGGATACGGGAAGTACACGCCGAGCGGGCAGGCGATTTCGGGAAAGGCGAGCGCCGGATTCTCGATGACGCCGTCGCCGTCCGCATCGCCCACCGCTCGGTCATCGGAACGGCTCGGCGGCGGATTGGCGCCTTTGTCGACCCAAGCGTCGAGGATGTCGATGAAGCGGTCCATCATGCGCGACAGATCGAGGATTTCGATGTCGCCGCGCCGGCCGTTCGGCAGGTTCTCACCGCCGGAATGGCTGATGCCGCGAATCTCGTACATCCGCTCCTTGGCGGGCGCGAGCCCTTTCTGTCGAAGGATGCGCGCGTTGCTCCGCTTGTTCGCCAGGTAGCTGAGCGACATGTACGGCGGCATCTTGTGATCCCAGATGTTGTTGTACATCTGGTGCGAGATGTCGATCTGCGGAACGAACGCCACCTTCTCGGCATCGGTCGCGAACAGCACATCCTTGCCGTCCTTCATCAGCACCGGCAGCCACGTGCCCGCGGCTGCGTCGTCGGCGAGAATGCCGTCGAAGTAACGCCTGCCGCTCCGATCCGTGTTCAGTCCCGGCGTGTAATTCAAATCGCGGCCGATCCGCGCGCCCGCGGAATGTCCGTAGAAGTACGTCAGCCGCGGGCGTTGACCGAATCGATCGGCGACGATCTGCCGCGCGACATCGCCGAAGTCGGTGATGTAGTGCGTCGTGTCGTTGAAGGCGAGCGAGTCGACCGGCGTGCCGTCCTCGAACGTCCCCTTGATTTCGCCGAGACCCTCGGCCGACGTCCGGCGCGTTTTCACGAGCACGTAACCCTTCGACAGCATCAACGCGTCGTACTTGTTCAAGTCGGCGGCGGGATGTGCCGGGTCGAGATTCTTGTTCCACGTTTTCAGGGTGCCCTGCTTGAACGAAGCGCCCCGGCCATGGACCGTGACGAACATCTTGCCGTTCCACGCCGCCCTGTCGCGCGGATAGACGATGGTCATCGCGGCGCCCTTGTCTCGTTCGTAGCTGGCGATGGCGAACAGCACCGGTCCGGGGTTGCCCGACTGTGGAAAGACGAGGTCGGGAGACTGCGTGAGGTAGTCCTTGTACTCGCCCTGCTTGGTCGCGTACCCTTCGACGCGGCCATTCAACCCCACATCGAGGCGCTTGAACGGCTTACCGTCGACGGTGACGTCGGATTCCTGCATCAGACACGAAGTCGGTCCGACCCTCTGGCCGCCCCTCACGTCACGCTGCGACAACAGCCAGCGGTCGCAAGACACTTCCGGCACCTGCGCGCCCGCGGACGCCGCGAACGCGACCAAGGACGAGCACAGACAGGCACGACGCCACGTTAGGCCGCGAAGCGGCAAGGCCGACCGCCTTCGCCAAGGCTCCGGCCGTCGCGCGTCGCGCGTAAAGCGCGTGGGGCCAACGGGGATCCCAGGGGTCCCCGGCTCAAGTAATGAGGAGCCGCGGAGCCCGGTCGTGGCTTGCGGGTGGGCGGAGCGGCCGCCCCACGCCCAATAAGAAAGAACATGCAATGCTACCGCGCTCCCGCAGTGGACGTGGGCGGCTTGAAGAAGAACTCCGGCGTCCTGAACATGAACAGCGCGTTGCTCACGCTGTCGATGGCGTACACCTCGTGGCTCGCGGGATTGATCGCGACACCCGCGGGCCAGACGAGGCCGCTCGCCGGACCCTTGATGACCCCGCGCGGCGGCACATCGCCGTTGTCGTTGATGCTCCAGACGCCGATGAAGCCGGTCTTGTCCGGATCCCATGGCGACGGCCGCTGGTCGGCATAGTTGTATGCCTCGAAGTTGTTTTTGATCGTCGCAAAGATCTGCCCACGCACCTCGTCCACGACGACCTGCCGGATCTTGATGATTCCCGTGTGCGGGCCGGCGATTTTCGCGCGCGGCGCGACGTCGCCGTTGTCCGTCCGGTTGAAGATGAGGATCCCGTCGTTCGAGTTGCGCCCGCCCATCTCGACGCGGTTGGCGACGATGATCAGGTTGCGCTTCGAATCGGTCGCGAGACCATAGATGTTGTTGATCTGCGACCTAGGTCCGCCGATGCGGCGGATGGGTGCGACATCGCCGGTCGCGGTCCGTGAAAAGACGAGCACGGCGTCGTCGCCAGACTCGACGATCATCTCGTCGTGTTCGAGATCGACATACAACGTGTCGGGCTGCACGATGCCGGTCCGCGGACCCTGCAGCACGCGCGTCGGGGGGTCGCCGCCGTTGGCGCCGCCCGGCAGCGTCAGCACCGCGCCGGCGAGCGCCACCGGCACCACGATCTCGTCGTGCAGCGGGTCGTAGAAAATCCCGTGCATCGTCCGGCTGACTTTCGTCGTCTGTCCCGCAATCACGCGCGTCGGTTTGGCGTTCCCGTTTGCCAGCCTGGCAAACGCCGAGATCCTCGGCTCGCTGACTCAATTGGGCACCAGGATCTCGTCGCGCTTCGAGTCGTACGCGATCGCTCCTGGATTCCCAAAGCCGGCGGTCGGCGACCCGGCCGGGGCGTTGCGCAGGATCCGCTTGGGCGCGACGTTGCCCGACGCGGTGTTCGAAAAGACCAGCGCGGTGTGATCGCCGTAGTTCGCGACCCAGAGCTCGTCGTTCTTCAGGTCGTACGCGACGCCCATCGGTCCGACAATGCCGGTGAGGGGGCCCTTGATGATGCGGATCGGCGCGACGTCGCCACGGTCGGTGCGACGGAAGATCCGTATCGAGCTGTCGCCGTTGTTCGCGACGGCAATCTCGTTACGCGTGCGGTCGACGTCAATCGCCATGGGCCAGTTGAGACCGGTCTTCTGACCCTGAATCTTGCGGATCGGCGGGACGTCGCCCTTCGCCTCGGCGGGATAGACCGTGAGCGACGGCTCGTCGAACCGGCCGCCGACAATCGGCAGGTTCTCGGCCACGCGTGCGCCGCGCTGACGCGCCGGGGCGTCGCCCGGCGCGACCTGCCGTCCGTTCTGGTTGCCGTGATTGGCGACGATGATTTCGTTGTTCTGGCCGTCGAAGAACAGGCCGTGCGGATCGCCAAGGCCGGTCTTGACGCCGCGGATCGTGCGCAGCGGCTGGTCGTGACCCTGCGCGTCGCGCCTGTAGATGACAATCTGCCGCGGCCCTTCGACCGAGACCGCGACCTCGTCGCGCTCCGGGCTGATCGACAGGCCCCACGCCTGGTGCGGCACGTCGAGCACCCGCTTCGGCTTCACATTGCCGTTCGCGTCGTACGGAAAGACCATCATGCGATCGCCGATGTCGTTGTCGACCGAATAGATCTCCTGCCGCTCGCGGTCGATCGTCACGGCCGCGACGAACATCATCCCGGTCGACGGCCCGCGGATGCCGGTCAGCGGTTCGATCGCTTCACCGCCCTTCGACGCGGCGAGCCGCTCGTACGACCAGAGCGCGTGCCGGTTCGGGTCGCTCATGAATACCTTGTTCCGATCCGCATCGATCACGACGCTGTGCAGCGTGGGATAGGGATCGGCGACAACGCGCGCCGGCGGCACATCCCCGCCGGCGATCGTCGCATTGTCCCAGCCTGGCGGCCACGTGGCGGGCTCGGCGCCCTGGTCCAGGTCGAGACAACCGTTTTCGCGTTCGAGCGCCAGCAGTCGCGCCTCGAACGAGGCCGGCGCGGGCGTCGGACAGATCGCGCCCTCTGGCGGCGTGTCACCGGGCGTCGTGCCGGTCAGCGAGAAGAGCAGCAAACCAGCAGTGGCGATGACGAATCGACGTTTCATGGCACTCCTAAAACAGAAGCTTCACACCGAGTTGGACCTGGCGTGAGGAGGTAATCGTGCGCGTGATGCGGCCGGCGGTGGCGAGCGGCGCTTCGTCGGCAGTCTGCGCGGCGAAGACGACGCGATCCGGCGTCGCGAAATTCGCGCGATTCAACAGGTTGAACACCTCGAGCCGGAGCTGGAGCTGGCCGCCGCTGCCGAGCGCCCCGACGCGCGTGTTCTTGACGAGCGAGACGCTCGTCATCGCGTAGCTCGGCCCGGTGAGAATGTTGCGGCCCGCGTTGCCGAACGTGCCCCGCTCCGGCAGGAGGAACGCCGACGTGTCGAAGTAGCGGTCCGGGCCTCCGAGGACGAGGCTGTCCGGATTGACGCCCGGGCTCAGGTTCGGCCGATCCTCCCCTGACGTGTTCCCCGATCGCGACCAGTTCGTCCCACCGAGCGCCGGCGTAAACGGCACGCCGCTCCGGATCGTCACGATGCCGTTGAACTGCCAGCCCCCGAGGAGCGCCGAGGCGTTGCCTCCCGGCAGGTCCCACACGAAGTTCGCGCTGAAGAGGTGCCGCACGTCGAAGTCCGACCGCGCCCAGTCGATGTCCCGATCGTACGGATCCTGTGGATACACCGACGAGTTGTTCACGTCGGCATTGAGCTGCGCCTGCAGGTTGTCCATCGCCTTGGACAGGGTGTAGGCCGCCTGCAGTTGGTAGCGGCGGCTGAAACGCTTCTGGGCGCTGAGCTGGAGCGAGTTGTAGGCGGAGTGCCCGCCGTTGGTGCGGTAGTCGACGGGCCCGAAGGCGGTGTTTCGCCGCGGCGCGCCGGCCAGGAAGAACTTGGAGCCGTCCGCCCGGATCTGCGGGACCACCGGATTCGCTTCGATCGCGCTCATCAGGTCGTACGCACGCGAACCGGCGTACCCGACGGTCGCCGTGATCTGCCCGGCCAGCTCGCGCTGGACGCTGATGTTGTAGGTGAGCCCATGTGGCTGCTTGATGTTGTAGTCGATCGTCCGTGCACTGGCCGCGCCCGCGGTGAGCGACGCGGGACGCGGAAACGCCGGGCTCGTGATGGTGGCGGTCGCCGCAAACGGCGGCGAGAACGCGGCGATGCCGAATGCGCTGTTGAAGGGGCCGTCGGTGTCGTGATAGAGCCCGGCGCCGCCGCGGACGGCGGTCCTTCCGTCACCCCGCAGGTCCCAGGCGAAGCCGAGCCGCGGCGCCCAGTTCTTGAGCGAGGGATTCTCGCCGAACGGCGGGCCGACCGTAAAGGCCCGGTCGTTGATCACGTTTCGCAGCGACGTATCGAGACCATCGCGTTCCGCCGGAATCGTGTAGAACTCGTAACGCACGCCGAGATTCAGCGTGAGGCGATCGGTGGCGCGGTAGTCGTCCTGGACGTAGAACCCGACCAGGGTGTTCGACCGCACGCGCTCGAGCTGCGCGCCGGGCGGCACGCCGACGAACCGCGTCGGCGTCCCCGCGAGGAACGTCCGCACGCTGCCGAACGTGTAGCTGCCGCGGATGTTGGTCGCCGTCAGCTTGTTGGTCCGCAGGTGCTCGACGAGGGCGCCGCCTTTCAGCAGATGGCGCCCCTTCACGTACGACACGTCGTTCGACATCGTCCAATAGAAGCTGTTGTTGGACGACGGGTTGGTGGCCGTTCCGCCAATCGAGTTCAAGCCACCGACGTTGATCACGCCGATCTCGTTCTGACCGGCGATGAAGGCCAGCTCGGGGACTGACGGGAAGTCGGGCAGCTGTTCGAACCGGAGGCGGCTGTGCGAGAAGCGCGCCGTGTTGAGCAGCGCCGGCGTCAGGATGCGCTTGTACTCCGACGTGAAGAACTGGTTCCGCGAGACCGAGTTGGTGGCGTAGTCGGGGAAACCCGCGGTCACCGTCTGATCGGCGCCGTCATAGGTGTACCGCGCGAATATCGAATCCCGGTCGCTCAGCGTGTAGTCGACCCGTCCCTGATAGAAATTCTCCCGGGTCGGTTGATTGCGCTCGTACGTGAACAGGCCGATGCCCTGGTTGACGCCGACATCGGGGCCGTTCGGGCGCGGAAACAAATCGAGGTACGGACGCACGGCGGGATTGATCGGGGCGAAGGCGCCCGAGCGCGCCGCCTCGTTCGGGACGAACGCCGTCGTCGTGAGGCCGAGGTCTTCCTGCAGCCGCTCCACGCCGCCGAAGAAGAACAGGCGGTTCCTCCGAATCGGTCCGCCGGCGCTGGCGCCGAACTGGTGGCGGCGGAACGGCGGCGGCTCGGTGCCGCGATCGAAGAAGTTGCGCGCGTCCAGCGCGCTGTCGCGGAAGAACTCGAAGCCCGACCCATGAAGATTGTTCGTGCCGCTCTTGGTGACCAGGCTGATGACGCCGCCCATCGCGCGGCCGTAGTCGGCGGAGTACGCATTGGTGACGACACGGAATTCCTGGATGGTCTCGACCCCGAGGGTGGTCTCGGCCGCCGACACCGTCGCGGTGCCCGCGTACCCGCGCATGTTCGCGCCGTCGAGCAGGTAGCTGTTCGAGCGGAAGGTCATGCCGTTGATGTTCAGCTTGGTCCCGCGGTTCGACGAGGAGGTGCTGTCCTTCTCGCTGAAGTTGGCGACGCCCGGCTGCAGCAGGGCGAGGTCGATGTAGTTGCGGCCGTTCAGCGGCAGCTCCGAGATCGTCTTCTCGGTGACCACCGCCGACATCGCGGCGCTGCGGGTGTCGACGAGCGGCGCCGCGCCGACCACCGTGAGGCTTTCCTCCGTCACGCTGACCTTCAGCGTCAGCCCGAGCGCCGCCTCCTGCGCGACGGCGAGCACGACACGCTCGACCGCCGTGCCGAAGCCGGGCAGGCTCGCGCGCGTCTCGTACGCCCCTGGCGGCAGGCCCGGGATGGTGAAATAGCCGTTGGCGTCGGTCGTCACCGACCGGGTCAGGCCGGTGTCGACGTTCTTGACGACGACGTCGACGCCGGGGAGGATGGCGCCCGTCTGATCCTTGACGTTGCCGGACATCGTAGCCGAGGTGATTTGCGCCGACCCGCCATGGGCCAGCACGAGAGTTAGAAGGAGAGCGAGCATGGTGTCCTCCGGCCACGGGGGCGCAAGCGGCCCCACCATAGCGGGCCGCCGGCCGGAAATCAAGCCTTTGGTCAGACCATTGAGGCGGATCGTCTCTTTTTGCTTGACTTCTCGGGCGGCGAACCGCAACCTGCGCGCCATGAGACACGCGATCAGCCGAATCACAATCACGCTCCTCGCATCCCTCGCGTGCATCACAGGTGCATTGGCGCAGGGCACGACCGGATCGATCTCAGGGTTCATCACCGACGACACCGGCGGGGCGCTGCCTGGCGCCACGGTCACGGTCCGTCACATCGAGACGGACCAGAGACGCGTCCTGGTCACCGACTCCGCGGGGCGCTACCGCGCGCCGGCGCTGTCGCCGGGCCGGTACGAGATCTCGGTGGAGCTGGTGGGGTTTCGCAGCGGACGCTATGCGGACTTGCCGCTCACCGTGGGACAAGACGCCGTCGTCAACATGCAGCTGAAGGTCGGCGGCATCGACGAGCAGGTGACCGTCACCGGTGAAGCAGCACTGGTCAGCACGCGCCAGTCGTCGGTTGCCGCGCTGGTCGACGAGAAGCAGATTCGCGAGCTGCCGCTGAACGGCCGCGACTTCAGCCAGCTCACGCTGCTGCAGCCGGGCGTCACCGCGTCGCCGAGCACCCAGCGGCAGGTGGACCGTGGCATGGGTACCCAGGTGTCCATCGCCGGCGCGCGGCCCAACCAGATCAGCTACCAGATGGACGGCACCGACGTGAACTTCCAGGGCAACGGGTCGCCCGGCAGTGCCGCCGGCGGACTGCTTGGCGTCGAGACGGTGCGCGAGTTCCAGGTGCTGGTGAACAACTACAGTGCCGAGTACGGCCGCAGCACCGGCGGCATCGTGACCGCGGTGACGCGCTCGGGCACGAACGCGCTGAAGGGCACGCTCTTCGAGTTCAACCGCGACAGCAGGTTCGATTCGCGGACGTACTTCGATTCGCCCGACTCCGACATCCCACCGCTCTCGCGGAATCAGTTCGGCGGATATCTGGGCGGGCCGATCGTCCGGGATCGCACGTTCTTCTTCGGCAGCTACGAGGGGCTGCGTCAGGATCGCGGCCTGACCAACGTCGCGCGCGTGCCGAGCCGGGCGACCCGCGCTCGGACCGACATCAGTCCGGCGACGCGTCCCTATCTCCTGCTGTATCCCGAGCCGACCGGCCCGGACTCCGCCGGCGGGACCGCCCTCTACACGTCGCAGATCGTCGAGCCGACCACCGAGAATTACGTCGTCGGCAAGATCGACCACACCCTCCGCGGCGGCCAGTCGCTGTCGGCGCGGTACTCCTACGACAAGGCGGCGGTGACGCAGGCGCAGACGCTGCCGCTCTTCGGCATCCAGACCGCAACGAAGGCGCAGTTCTTCGTCGGCGAGTACAAATGGATCGCGCGGTCGAACATGCTGAACACCGTGAAGGTGGCCTGGAACCGGGCGTACGAATCGACCGTCAACGTCAACAACATCGACGTCAATCCCGTCCTGTTCTTCATTCCCGGCACGCAGATGGGCGTCATCTCCGTGTCGGGTCTGTCGCCGCTCGGCGCCGACTCGAATACGCCGACCTTCATCGATCTCAAGAGCCTGCAGATCGTCGAGACCTTCACGTGGGCCCGCGGCAGCCACAGCCTCAAGACGGGCCTCAACGTCACGCGGTGGTTCAACGATCAGGATTCCTCGTTCGACATCGGCGGCAACTACGCGTTCAGCTCGGTGAACGATTTCGTGCTGAACCGGCCGAACACCTACGAGGGGCAGGCCCCGGGGTCGACGACGGAGCGTCATTGGCGGCAGAACCTGGTTGGGCTGTACGTGCAGGACGACTGGTCGGCGACGCGGACCCTCACGCTGAACCTCGGCGCACGGTACGAATTCATCACGACGCCGGTCGAGACCAACGGGCGGATGGCGCGGATGCCGGACCTGCAGGCGGCCGCCACGATCCCCGGCGGCCCGATCTTCCGGAACCCGACGTTGAAGAACCTCGCGCCGCGCGTCGGGTTCGCGTGGGACGTGACCGGCAACGGGAAGAACGCGCTGCACGGCGGCGCGGGCATCTTCTACGAGCCGCTGCTCAGCAACCTGTACCGCGCGTACGGCAACCGCACGCCGCCGTACTACAACCTGATCAACCCGCGAAACCCGACGTTCCCGAATCCCCCGACGTCCGGCTCGTCGTCGCTGCTGCGGCTCGATCTGGTGGACTACAACCTCAAGAACCCGTACCGGGTCCAGTACAACATCACGTATCAGCGGGAGCTCGCGGCGCAGACCGTGGCCACCGTCGGCTTCGTTGGCTCGCGTGGGTACCACCAGATTCGCAACGTCGAGTACAACCAGGCGGTGCCGACCGTTCAGCCCGACGGCCGGTACTTTTTTCCCGCCAACCCGGTTCGCCGCAATCCGAATTTCAACAGCATGCGGTTGCGGACCACCGACGGCTTGTCCTGGTACAAGGGGCTGATTGCCGGCGCGAGCCGCCGGTTCAGCGCCGGCCTCGCGCTGCAGGCGTCCTACACGCTGGGCAGGTCAGAGGATCTTGGGTCGCAGGCGATTGGGAGCGGCGACTTCGAGAACACCTTCCAGCCGCGCTACGCGTTCGATCCGATGGACAACAAGGGGCTCTCGGATTTCGACATCCGCCACAACTTCGTCTTCAACTACACGTGGGAGGTGCCGTTCGGCAGGTCGATGACCGGCCTCGCGCGCGGGCTCGCGGCGGGGTGGCAGGTGTCGGGCATCGTGACGCTGCGGTCGGGCATTCCGTTTACACCGGTGCTGGGCTTCGATCGCGCGCGTGCGCTGCCGCGATCGGGCGGCGCGGGGCAGCGCCCGAACCTCGTGTCGGGCTGCGCGCTGAACCCCGTGCTCGGGTCGCCGTCGCAGTATTTCGATCCGGCCTGCTTCTCGCTGCCGGACCTCGGGTACTTCGGCGACGTGCCGCGTAACACGATCATCGGCCCGGGCTTCGGCTCGTGGGACATGGCGGTGTTCAAGAACCTCCCGATCGGCGAGGGGCGCCGCATCCAGCTCCGGGTCGAGGGCTTCAACATCACGAACCGCGCGAACTTCGGGCTGCCGGCGAACGCGGTCTTCAACTCGGCCGGCCGTATCGCCAACGCGGGCGAGATCACGACGATCGTCGGGACGGCGCGGCAGTTCCAGTTCGGGGTGAAGGTGGACTTCTAATCGCGTACATTTGAAAATCTGGTGATTTGAAATCTGGTAATTGATTGATCGATTGAAGAATTTGGTGATTGGCGATTTATTGACGATTCAATCGACAATACATTCTCAATTCTCAATCGATCAAGTCATCAATCAATTACCAAACTTCAAATCACCAGATTTTGAAATGTACGTGTGACCCAGCATTACCACACCGCCTTTAGGCCCAACTGAATCTGGCGCGCGGCCGTTGAGGTCGTCGTGATGCGGCCCGCGTCTTCGCGGACGCTGCCGTTGGCCGCGAACACCTGATTCTGGGGCAGGCCGAAGTTCGCGCGATTGAGCAGGTTGAAACATTCAATGCGGACCTGCAGCTCGCGTCGCCCGCCGAGCACGATGCTCTTGCCGACAATCAAGTCGACGGTTTTCAGGTCGGGACCGATGATGGTGTTCCGCGGCAGCGTGCCGAGGTAGCCCGCCGGCGGCAGCACGAACGCGGTAGGATCGAACCAACGATCGACTCGGCCGAGCACCGGGTTGCTGCTCGCGCCCGGTCTCAAATCCGGATACTCCGGCGCCCAGCCCTGCACCTGGAGACCCGTGTCGACGCCGGAGATGGCCGAGAACGGATACCCGGTTCGCATCCGCACCAGCATGCCGATGGTCCAGTCCCTCGCCGCGATTGCCTTCACGCCGGTGGTGCTCGCGGCGAACGGCAGCGTGTAGTTGAGGTTGGCCACGAACGAGTGCCGCAGGTCGAACGGCGACAGGCCGCGATCTTTCGAGAACAGATAGCGCGAGCCGCCGCCTTCGCTGTTGAAGTCGTTCCCGCCCAGCGCCGACGCGCCATCGTCCATCGACTTCGAGTAGGTGTAGGAGACCTGCGTCTGGAGCCCCGCTGAGAAGCGTCGCGTCACGCCGGCGGTGATGCCGTAGTAATCCGACGTCGCGTCGCTGACGCGATATCGCATGCGGCTGAAATTCGGCTGCCTGAGCGGTGTGTTCGGCGCCACGAACAGGCGGCCGTCGGGCATCTGCTGCGCGACGCGGCCGTTCGTGTAGATCTGCCGCACCAGGTTCTCGCCGTGCGATCCGCTGTAGCCGATTTCGACCGTGGTCTTCCCCGGCAGTTCGCGCTGCACGTTGAGGTTCCACTTCGTCATGTACGGCTGATCGAGGTCGTACTGGATGCCTTCGAGCTGCGCCTGTCCCGCGAGCCGCGCGCGCTGCGTCGTGTAGGCGTCGGGGAAATCGACGACGAAGGTGCTGCTGCCGACCAGGCCGCCCCGATTGAAGTACGGCGGCACGCGGACGGCCGTGTTCTGCACGAACGGCGTGCTGATGAGAATGTCGTCGTAGAAGACGCCGGCGCCGCCGCGGATCGCGGTCTTGCCGTTGCCCATCACGTCCCATGCGAAGCCGAGGCGCGGCGCGATCGTCTTGAGCGACGGGTTCTTGAACAACGTGTTCAGCGGCGTCGTGTCGTTCAGCGTCGCCGTTGGACTGGCGAAGTCGATGAGCTGCGCGAGCAGGCCCCGCGCGTCGGTGACCGACGTCGTCGGCTCGTAGCGGACGCCGAGATTGAGCGTCAGGTTCCTGCGCGCCTGGATGTCGTCCTGCAGGTAGAGCCCGAACGCCGTCTGCCGCAGGTTGCGCGTCGCGTCCGAACCCGGCATCACGGCGTTGAATTGATTGACGCGTCCGATCAGGAAGTTGTCGAGCGAGCTGAAGGTGTATTGGCCCATCGAGGTGAAGTCCGACGTCAGGTTGAACTGGAGGATCTGCACGTCGCCGCCGATCTTGATGTTGTGCGCGCCGCGGTTCCAGGTGATGTTGTCCCGAATCTGATAGTTGTTGAACCGGTGGAACTTCGGGTTCGTCGTGTCGCCGCCGAGCGCCGCCAACCCGGTGACCGACAGGGCGAGGATGCCACGATTGATGTCGGTAAAGGTCGTCCGCGGCATCGTCAGGCCTTCGAGCATGTAGTCGACGCCGTCGAGGCGGCTGCGTGTGAACCCGAACTGCAGGCGATGGAAAAACGACGATCCACGGACCGCCGCGTACTCCGCGGTCGCGTACTGGGTGCGCGTCTTGATCCGCGCCCCCGTGTTCAATCGGCTCGGGTCATCCACCTGCCCGTCGTCGAACGTGTAGCGGACGAAGACGTTCGAGCCGGCTGTGATCTGATGATCCGTGCGCGCCATGACGTAGTGCTCGTCGGTCGTGCGCGAGTCGATGCGGCGAAACTCGCCGCGCGTGGTGCCGAGCGCCGCGCCGTTCGGCAACGGGTACACGTCAAGCCAGGGTTTGATGGCCGGATTCACCGCTCCGCCGCGGACACCTGCCGAGGGCACGTTAAAAATGTGGGTCTGGCCCAGCCGCTCCCGCAGTCCTTCGTAGGTGGTGAAGAAAAAGGTCTTGCTGCGTACGATCGGGCCGCCGATCGAGAACCCGTACTGGTTCCGCTGAAACGGCGGCTTGACGGTGTCGAAGTAATTCTTCCAATCGAGCTTGTCGCCGCGATGGAACTCGAACGCCGAGCCGCGCACCGCGTTGGTGCCCGACTTGGTCGCCGCGTTGATCACGCCGCCGGTGTGGTGGCCGAATTCGGCGCTGAAGCTGTTGGTGAGCACCTGGAACTCGCGGACCGCTTCGACCCCCAGCACGTTGCCCGACGCGCTGCCCGCCTGGCTGAACTGATCGTTCAGGTTCGTGCCGTCCAGCGTGAACAGGTTCCCGGTGTAGCGCGACCCGTTGACGCTGAGCTTCGAGCCGAACCCGGTGCTGGTGCCCTGACCGCCCGTCTGGGTGAGCTGCACACCTGGGGTCAGCGAGGCGAGCTCGACATAGCTGCGCCCGTTGAGGGGCAGGCCCTCAATCTGCTCGGTGCCGATGAGGCCGCCGGTCGAGGCGCTCTTCAGATCGACGGTCGGCGATTCGCCTACCACCGTGATCTGATCCGCGATCTCGCCCAGCTTCAGCGTGATGTCGACGATCGCATCACGCCCGACGGTGAGCCGGACGCCGCTGCGCACGACGGTCGAGAATCCCGGAAGTGCCCCCCGGATCTCGTACGGTCCCGGAGCGAGATCGGGCGCCGCATAGCGGCCGTTCGGGTCGGCGACGAGCGTCCGCGTCTGCGACGTATCGGTGTTCGTGATGGCGATGGTGGTGCCCGGCAGCACGGCGCCGGTTTCGTCTTTGACCGTGCCGGAAATCGTGCCGGTGGCGGCCTGTGCGACCAGCGTGGTCGCGCTCAACAGCACAAGGAACGTGGCAATCATGCGCCGGAGGATACACCTGGACCAATGGTCAGACCAAAGAAATTGATAATAGTGCCCGCCATGCCGTCGCATGCTCGTTCCTCCAATGGTCTGACCAAAGTGGGCTTGGTCTACTATGTGGTCGCGGTCCTGAGGGCGGACAGCCATTCCGCTCGTCGCGCCCCTTCGCCGCGTGGCAAAACCGCCCCTCCGGCGCTTGTCTGGCGATGTGGTGTCGGTTGGGGTTCGCCGATCACCGGTGAGCCGACTGGTCATCGGCGGGGTTCGGCCGCGCGCTGATCGCGTACTCCCCGCCGACGCCAATGGGTACGCCTGCGGGACGGTTTTGGTGCTCGGGTGTCACGCGGCTCAGCCGGGGCCCCCACGGCGCGGACTTTGCGCCGTGGGGTGGGAGAGGGCGCGACGATCGGAACGGCTGTCCGCCGTCGTCGCTGCGGTTAAGGTGTCTGAACTCTCGCACCGGATGCCCGTTGCGATTGGGGCGACTTCCGACGCGCGGGACACGCGTCAGACGATAAACCGGCTCCGTAGGCCGCCCGCCGCGCCGGCCATGAGTACGCGGAAGGTGATCGGCGAACCCGAGCGATGACCAGTCGACTCACCGGAGCAGCGGCCAACCCGAGCCGGCACGGGAATCGTGAGGCTAGGCCGAAGGAGTCGGTTTTCCCCGCGCGTCGGCCGGAGCCCCGAGCGCCACGGGCATCCGGCGCGAAACGCGACGTTGATGGAGCCGCGACGATCGTGACTCGCTTTTCAGGACATGTCGTCACCGGGCGCGGCGAAGCGGCCGGGTTCACGCGTCTCGACTGGGTGCGCGAGCAGGTGGTCGAACACCTCGGGATCGATCCGTTCCCCGGCACGCTGAATCTGGAAGCGGAGCCCGCGGATCTCGACACGTGGCGCGCGGTTCGGACCTCGCAGGGGATCCCCATCAACCCGCCCACCGCCGACTTTTGCGCCGGCCGCTGCTACGCGGTGCGGCTGAACGATCGCGTACCGGCCGGGGTCGTGGTGCCGGAGCTTCCAGCCTATCCGCCCTCGCAGATTGAGATCGTTGCCGCGGTGGCGCTTCGCGGCCTGCTCGGCCTGCGCGACGGCGACCGCGTCACCCTCGGCACGTGCGATCGGCTGTCTGTTCGCGCGCTGATCTTCGACGTCGACGGCACGCTCGTCGATTCGCTCACCGCCTACCGTGTGGTCGCCGAGCGCGCCGCCGCACCATACGGCCTCACGATCAGCGACGCCATCGTTCGCGAGGCGCTCAACACGACGCGCCCGTTCTGGGACCTGCTGCTGCCGCCCGACCTGGCCGACCGCGCCTCGGTCATGGAGACGCTGCGGCGGGAAGCGGGCCGGCTGTGGCCGGAGGTGCTGCGCGAGCACGGGCGGTTGTGTGCGGACGTGGGGCAGACGTTGGGCGCCCTGCGGGAGCGGGGCGCGAAGCTCGGAATCGTCACCGGATCGCGGCGCGGCTCGCTCGAGGCGCTGCGGCGGGCAAGCGTGATCGAGTTGTTCGACGCGGTCATCACCGGCGAGGATGTGCGGCGCCGGAAGCCTGACCCGGAAGGACTCCTGGCCTGCGCATCGATGCTGGGCGTTTCGGCCGCCGACGCGGCGTATGTCGGCGACACGCCGCTCGACATCGAGGCGGCGCACGCCGCTGGCATGATCGCCATGGCCGTCCTCGGTGGCGCCGGGGACTCCGCGCTGCTGTCAGCCGCGGGGGCGGACCGGCTGGTCGCCTCGCTCGGCCGTCTGCCGGGTGTGGTCACCATAGGCCGCGCAACATAATATGTTCATTGACCTGTCGCGCGTGCCCGTGTTACACACCTCGCGCGCAGTTCGGAATGGTCAGACCAAAGGCCACAGGTTTTACGACAGCCGCCGCTGTCAAGATCCGGAGCGTAAGCGACGGCTGCGCATGGGGTGGGCCCCATGCGGATCAAAAAATGGAGTCAGTGTCATGAAATGGGCCTCGAACGCCGTCAAGCTGCTCACCGTGGTGTTTCTGATCGCGGTCGTGATTGCCGCCGCCTGCAGCCGTCCGGAACAGGGCACCGGCGGGGCCGCCGCCACGGCGCGGGCCGGCGCGACCGCCGGCGACAAGTACCCCGAGCCGCGCTGGCCGTCCTACTTCAAACCGCCGACCTCCGTCGACGATCTGATGGACGCCGCCCGCTCGTTCGTGCGCAACCAGTCAGGTCTGCAG
>JACOUA010000159.1 GCA_016178075.1 Acidobacteriota bacterium | reverse complement strand
TCGCCGAAGAACCTGGGACGCTGGATCTGGCCGGCGCGCACCTGCTGCGCCAGCGAGGCCGCGAGGTCGAGGTCGTCGTCAACGGCAAGGCGGCCGAAGTCCTGGAGCGCCTGAGGGCGAGGTCGCCGGAGGCGATGACGACCGAGGCCCTGACCCTCGAAGAGATTTTCATCACCACGCTGCAGCCTGGAGAAGTCCTCGTATGACGCGCACCGCGCGGCTGCTGTTGCGCGTCGCCAAGGAGATCCGGGAGCTGGCGCCCGCCTGGCTGGCGTGTCTCCTCGCGATGGCCGCCGTCGCGGCGGCTGACTCCCGCGGATTCCGTGAACGCGGCATGCTGGCGTACTTCCTCGGGGCGTCGGCGCTCGGCGCGCTGTCGATCGGCCACGAGTACAGTCACCGCACAGTCAGCATGCTGCTCTCGCAGCCGGCGCGTCGGGCGGATCTGCTCCTCGTGAAGCTGGGTGTGCTCCTGGCGATGCTTCTGACGCTCCGTGCGGTCGCGGGCGCTGTCCTGTTCGCTCCGAGTGGATTGTTCAGTGGCTTCGGCTCCCGTCCGCCGGAACCGGAATACGTATTGGCGGCGTTATGGCTGCCCGTGCTCGTCGGCCTGTTCGTGGCACCGTGGCTGACGATGCTCTGCCGCAGCTCGATCGCCGGCACGGTCTTCGCCCCGTCGCTTCCGGGGGTATTTCTGCCCGTGGGCGCCCTGCTGGGGATTGTGAAGTACGGACTCGCCCCGGCGAGCGAGCCGGCAGTGTGGGAGGTCCAGTTTGCCTTCCTGTGGAAGGGCACGCTGGCCCTCTGCGCGGTGGCCGCCGTCATGAGCTGGCGGAAGTTCGTGCGGCTCGAGGCGATCGACGGCCCAGGGCAGGATGTGCGCCTCCCACACTGGCTGGTCTGGCGGACGGCTACGAGGACCGCGGTGCCCGCCTTCTCGAAGCGCCACCCGCTTTGGCTGCTCGCGAAGAAAGAACTTCGTCTGCAACAGATGACGCTGATCGTTGCCGGAGTCCACGTGCTCGGCTGGCTCACGGTCACGTCGTTGAGAACGTACTTCGTCACCGATGTGCTGGGCATCTTCTTCGTTATGACGATCTTCCACATCCTGCTCGTCTCGCTGATGATTGGATCGCTCGCCAGCGCCGAAGAACGACAGTTCGGCGCCCTCGAGTGGCAGGTGCTCCTGCCCATGGCCACATGGAAGCAGTGGGCGTTAAAAGTGGGAGTGGCGCTGGGCCTGGCGATGCTGCTGGCGCTCATCCTGCCGGCGCTCCTGGCTTCCCTCAATTCGCCTGCGGGCGTGAACTTCCCCCGGCTGGCACAGATCGTTCGGCCGAGGTTTACGGTCCCGGTCGCCGTGCTCACCGTCGGCAGCCTCTATGTGTCTTCCCTCGCCACCAGCGGACTCTGGGCATTGCTGGTGTCGCTGACGGCGATGTCTGGAGCCTGGCTTCTCCTGGGCGGATCGTCGGGATCCGCGGTGTTCGTGGCGCTCGTTCGGAGCGGGTTGGTGCCGTCGGCCGGGATCAATTTGGCCGGTCAGCGTCTCATGAATGTGCTGGCGCTCACGCTCTTTGCCGGCTTCCTCGTCATGGCTCTGCGGTTCGGGCTGGCGAATCACCGCTCGGCCGATCGCGCCGCCGGGCGGGTGTGGAAGCAGATGTTCTGGATGGCCGGCTGCCTAATGATCGGCGTCACCTTGTTAGCCGGCGTGGTCGCGTTCTACCGGTTGGCGTGATTCGCGGACAGTTTGTGACTGCCGCGGCTCCGTGACGCCACGGCTGGTATCCTCATTTGACCGGGCCCAGATAGCGATCCAGCCAGTCCAGCACTTCTCGCATCAACTCGTTGAGACGAGGGTTCACGTTATGCGCGTATTCGAGCACGACATGGCGTTTGTCCTTTTCCGGTGAGCTCAGCAACCGGAATAATGGCTTTTGTGAGGCCTCGAGCGGGAATCGGCGTACGCGCCTGCTTCGTACCAGCTCAACCCGCCGACAGGGTAGTTGCCTTGTCCTTCGGGATAATGTCCCGCAACCCAGGTCGCAGGCCCGGGCCTGCCCGTGGTGTCACGGAACTCCGAAATGGCGGTCTCCCACGACAGAGTCCGGCCATCCCGAATGAACGGCTCTTTCCAAAATTCTTTGCGGCGATAGCCACCGCGATCGACGAACTCTTGAAACTGACGGTTGGTGACCTCAAAACGGTCGATGAAAAAGTCGGGGATCGGATATGGACCCACCGGCACTGCACTAATCGACTGCAACGAACCACCGACGACTTTCACCATACCGCCCGGCCACGTTCCCGCCACATCGAGCCGGATCAGCTGATTGACGAGTCCCAATGGCTTCAACCCTTCGATCGTCTCATAACCAGGATTGGAGACGCGCTGGCGCGCATAGCCGTAGGGCAGGCGGCGCAGCGGCTCGGTAGGCGCACGGTTGAGAATCGCATCAGCGATCACCAGAGCAGTGCTGCCCGAGAACGCCTGCCTACCTGTCGCCATTTCATAGAGGACTGCGCCGAAAGAGAATAGGTCCGTCCTCGCGTCCAGTTCTTCACCTCGCGCCTGCTCCGGAGACATATACGCCACCGTCCCCAGTGCCATGCCGGGACGCGTCAGGTCTTTCTCCTCTGCAGGTGTCGCAGCCGGGGATGGCCGCCAGCCTGCTGATCGTGGCGGGGGCCATCGAGATGGCCATAGAAGCCGGTCTCTCGCTCAAGGTGCCGTTGCACTAACAGATCAGTCCGGGTGGGGAGCTGATGATGGCGTAGGATAGCGACAGCGTGACGCCGCGGTGCTGCGCTGCTCTGCAGCCGCGCCACCTTGTTGTTGGTGGGTCCATGCGGCAGACGGCCCAGGACGCCGGCGTGGCCATCGTCACCGGCGATACCAAGGTCGTGGATCGCGGCAAGGGCGACGGCATCTATGTCAATACCGCCGGCATTGGACGCATCGAG
>JACOUA010000158.1 GCA_016178075.1 Acidobacteriota bacterium | reverse complement strand
TAGTATCGACGCGCGCATGGTCCTTGGCTGGACGGACTACCTCGTCATCGCGGCGTACGTCGTCGGGATCACGGCCTTCGGTTCCTATTTCGCCAGATTCCAAAAAAGCCGCCGCGATTACTTCCTGAGCGATCGGTCGGTGCCGTGGTGGGCGGTGTGCTTTACGGTCGTGGCGACTGAAACCAGCACGCTGACGTTCATCGGGGTGCCGGCGGCGGCGTACGCGGGCAACATGACATTCCTTCAGATCGTCATCGGCTACATCCTGGGGCGAATCGTCATCAGCGCGCTCTTCATTCCCGCCTATTTCAAGGGCGAGCTCTTCACCTCGTACGAGCTCCTGCGCCAGCGGCTGGGTTCAGTGGTCAAGAATCTGTCGGCGATCGTCTTTCTCGTGACGCGGTCGCTGGCCGATGGGATCCGGTTGTTCGCGACGGCGTTGGTGATCGCGGTCGTGACGGGCGTGCCGGTACCGGTGACGATCCTGATCACAGGAGCTGTCATGATCGTGATCGCGACGCGGGGTGGCGTGGCGGCGGTCATCTGGACCGATGTCGTGCAGCTGTTCGTCTACGTCGCCGGCGCCCTGGTCGTCTTCGTGGCGCTGCTCAACCGGATCCCGGGCGGGTGGTCGGAGATGATCGCCGTCGGGGCGGCGGCCGGAAAGTTTCGGGTCATCGATCTGTCGGTTGACGTGTCGAAGCCGTACACCTTGTGGGCCGGCATCCTCGGGGGGATGGCGCTGACGCTCTCGACGCACGGCACGGATCAGTTTCTGGTACAGCGGCTGCTGGCCGCGCGCTCGGCCCGCGATGCCGCGCGTGGCCTGATCCTGAGCGGCGTTCTCGTGCTCGGTCAGTTCGGCTTGTTCCTGATGATCGGGGTGATGCTGTATACGTTCTATCAGCACCATCCGCTGACGGCGCCGCTGTCACGAAACGATGCGATCCTGCCGACCTTCATCATCGATCAACTCCAGGGCGGCCCGGCCGGCTTCATCATGGCCGCGATCGTCGCCGCCGCGCTGTCGCCCTCGCTGAACGCGATGGCGGCGACCACGGTCAACGACTTCTATCTCATCTACGTCAGATCGGATGCCGACGAGCGGCGCCTGATGTGGATCTCGCGCGCGGCCACGGTCCTTTGGGGCGTCGTGCAGATCGGGGTGGCGCTCGCCGCGCAGCTGATGACCCAGTCGGTGCTCGACGCCGGGCTCTCGGTGCTGTCGCTGGCCTCGGGATCCGTACTGGGCGCGTTCCTCATCGGAACGCTGATGCCGGGTCTCAGTCGCCGTGCGACGGTGGCCGGGATGGTGGCGGGGATGGCGGTGATGGCGTGGGTCTGGACGGCGACCACCGTCGCGTTCACGTGGTACGTGTTGATCGGCACGTGCACCACGATTGCGGTGGCATGGTGTGGATCATGGTGGCGTTCGAGCCAGCCCCTGACGCAAGGACCCGGAAAGAAATAAAGGTGCCATCTTGGCCGCCGATGCATCCCGCCGGGCTGCGTTGCTCGTCGCTTACATACACCCGGTATGCGCGCTCCTCGCGCCTTGCCGGGCGGGCGCCTCGACGCCCAAGATGACACCCTTATTTCTTTCCGGGTCCTAAGTGCCAGGTGATGTCTGATCGCTTCGTGTCCGCCGCCCGGATCCTGCAGGCCGGTGTTCAGGACCGGGCGTTTCCAGGGGCCGCGGTCGAGGTCGGGCGGCACGACGGGATCGTCTGGCGGCACGGGTTCGGCCGGCACTCGTACGAGCCTGACGCCGAGCCCGTCCGCCTCGACACGATCTTCGATCTGGCGTCGCTGACCAAGGTCGTGGCCACGACGACGGCGATTGTGCGGCTGGTCGAGGCCGGCCAGCTCGTGCTCGCGACACCGGTGCGCGAGCTGATTCCTGACTGGACCGGTGCGGACCGTGCGCACGTCACGGTCCGGCATCTGCTCGACCACTCGTCGGGCTTGACGGCGTGGCTGCCTCTCTTTCGGGATTGCGAGGGACGCCGCGAGTTCGAGCACGCGATCGCCACACTCCCGCTGGAATACGAGCCGGGTACGAGATCCGTCTACAGCGACCTCGGGTTCATCCTTCTCGCCTTCATCATCGAAGACATCGTGGCGAAGCCCCTGAGGGCGTGCTTCGGCGAGATCGCGAGCCGCCTCTTCCTCTCGCAGGATCAGAGCGCTGAAGACGTGCTGCTGTTCAACCCGCCGGTGGATCTGAGATCGCGGATCGCCCCAACCGAAGTGGATTCCTGGCGAGGCCGTCTCCTACGTGGCGAAGTCCACGACGAAAACGCCTGGGCCCTGGGCGGAGCCGCCGGTCACGCGGGACTGTTCGGCAGTGCCCCTGCGCTGGGCCGATTCGCGCGCGCGTGGCTGCGCGCCTGGCGGGGCCTGGACGACTGGCCCGCGACGCCGGAGCTCGTTCGTGACTTCACGGCACGAGGCGGTACGCCGGGCAGCTCGCGCGCCCTCGGGTGGGATACGATGCTCCCGAGCTCGTCGTGCGGGCACCTGATGTCTCGGCTCGCGTTCGGGCACACCGGCTTCACGGGCGCGTCGCTCTGGATCGATCCTGAAGCCGGTCTCTACGTCGTTCTCTTGACCAATCGCGTGCATCCCACGCGCGAGAACGAGCGCATCACCCCGCTTCGGCCGGCCTTTCATGACGCCGTGATGGAGGCGTTGGGATCCCCGGCATGATGCTGAGTGCCAAGGAAAGTCGGAGCCAAACCGCGTGCTTATTTTTTCCGGAGGGTCCGGGGCGCGGCGCGGTGCCGCGTGCGCCGGGCCTTCAGGCCGGCGTGTGAGCTTCGATCCCCGCGGCCGGCTGATGCAGATCGAATGGCGGCCCAACTGGTAGGGACGAGTTTCACAACTGCACAACGCGGCACCGCCCTGTATGGGTGCCCCTCCCCACAGCCGAACATTAACCGCGACAGCGGGCAGCGCTGAGAAAGCGCAGCGTGTGTCGCCACAAGTGTCAGGTCGATAACTGTTTGAGGGCGGCCGGCTGGTTTCCGGTCGCGCAGGCCTTCCGCCTTCGCGCGAAGCGCTTCGGCGAGACTCGCCGTAGCCTTGGCGGAGGCGGTTCGGATTGCGCCGATCAGTCCGGCACTCGCGGCGTCCTCGGAATGAGCGGCGTCGTCGGCATACCGGGAATGATCCCAGGCGTCGGGCCAGGTTGCCCCCGGCCGGGGAGGCCGGGGACTCCGCCCGGGCGCACGTTGCCCGGCATGCCGCCCGGTTGCATCGTCACGGACGTGAAGAGGAACTGCCACTCGTTGTAGTGGTCGCGCCCGTTGAAGATGCGGATCGACTTGTCCTTGCTCTTGCTCGCCACGCCGGCGATGCCGCCGGCGAGTCCTGTGGGGGCGGAAGAACCACCGGGCCGCGGAGCGACGGCGGCGCCGGGACGAACGGGTTGAACCGGTGTAGCCTGCGCGCCGGGGGTCCGGGCGCCCTGCGAGCTCGAGGGCGTCAAGCTGAGGCTGGACGCTGGGATGGGCTGGAAGTCGTCGCCAGTCATCGGATCCTTGTATTTCTTGCGGAGGAAGTGTTGTTCGACCAGAACATCGAGCGTCGGCGGCAGCGCGTTGGCGTACTTGCGCTGGAACAGGACGATCGCCCGCGCGTACTGCTCCCCGCGGAAGACCAGCTCGGCTTCCTTGTCTCGCTTCACCATCTGTCGCCAGACCGGCAACGCGACGGTCAGCATGATCAACATGATGCCGAGCATCACGAGGAGCGCCGCCATGGCGTATCCCTTGCAGCGCTCGCGGCCCTGATTCACTGATGTCACAACCGACCAATACCTCGAACCTCTTATGATAGCAAAGACTTTCACGCGATCTCGGCGGCCCGGGCACCCGGGGCTGCTGTCGGCTCTGCTGTTCGTCGTCGCGGCGGTGGCGGGCTGCGAACGAGTGCCGCTCGTGGCGCCGACGCAATCCACGATCAGCTTGTTTGCCACTGCCAACGTCATCGCAGCGAACGGATCCACACAGCTCATCGCGACCGTTCGCGAGCAGGCCGGCGCCGCGGTTCCGAACGGCACCGTCGTGACCTTCACAACGACGCTCGGCAGCATCGAGCCGCGCGAGGCGCGCACCCAGGACGGCACCGTCACGGTCCGGCTCGTCTCATCGGGACAATCCGGCACGGCGATCGTGAAGGCGTTCTCGGGCAATTCAACCTCTGACGCCGTCGAAATCCGAATCGGCGGCGCCGCCGCGTCTCGCGTGGTCCTGAGCGCGACGCCGTCGGTGGTGCCAGGCACCGGCGGCACGGTTCAGCTCGTGGCCGTTGTGACAGACAGCGCCGGCAACCGGCTCGCGGGAGTGCCGGTGACCTTCACGGCGACAGCCGGCGCGCTCGGCGTCGGCACGGTCATCTCAGATCTGAACGGCGAGGCCCGCAACACGCTGACGACGACGCGGGGCAGTGTGGTGACTGCGTCGGCGGGCGGCCAGCTCGCCCAGGTGACGATCGCGGTCAACGTCGGACCCGTCGTCGCCGTCACGCCGCCGACCGGCGTGCCGACGGCGCGGCAGCAGGCCGCGGTCTTCGCTATTACCGTGTCGCCAGGCGGCGGCCTGACCGGATCTCCGATCAGCAACGTCCGCGTGGACTGGGGCGACGACGATTTCGTGAATCTGGGCGCGGTCAGCGGCGCGATCAACGTGGCACACGTGTACGACGGGGGCGGCACGTACCTCGTCACCGTGACGGCCACGGACACCTCGGGTCAGCAGTCGTCGGTGTCGACGGTTGTGGTGATCGCCGAACCGTTGCCGCTGAACGTCAACATTTCCGCCTCCGCCTCGGTTGCGAGGCCGAATCAGCCGGTGACCTTCACGGCCAACGTGACCTCCTCCGGCGGCGGGTCGACCTCCGTCGACCTGTTCGAATGGACATTCATCGGGGCCGACGTGACCGACCGCGCCCGCACCACCGGGAACTCCATCTCTTACGCGTTCGGGTCGATTGGAACCAAGACGATCAAAGTCGTGGTCCACGGCACGTTCGGGTCGGTCGGCACCGGACAGATTCAGATCTCGGTCGAGCTGCCGCCGGCACCCTGAACGCAGAACGAAGAATGACGAACGAAGAAGCTGGAAGGGAAACGCGTTCGATCCCTACCAGTCCGCATAGTTTGTGCCGTCGAGCGCAGTGCCGGACGCGCCGCTCTTCACGTCGAAGATGCCAGGCTCGGCATTTGGATTGGCAGGATCCGGCTCCGCCGGGATTGTGACCCACGTGGACGACGACTTCGTGAACGGATCCTCGGGAACCTGGCGCAAGTACCCTTCGGCCACCAGCGCCTGGAGATCCGGCGGATACTTCGAGCGGTCGGCGTAGTACTGATCGATTGCGTCGCGCATCCGAAACAGGTCCTCTTTCAGGACGCCTTCCTGAGCCCGAATGAGGCTGTTGCGGTACTGGACGAGCGAGATGCCCGCGAGGACCACGATCAGGGCGATCACGACCGTCAGCTCGATCAGCGTAAAGCCGGACGATCGCCGCGGACGGCCACCCATCACCATTCCCGATACTTCGTGCCGTCGAGCGCGATGCCCTCGCTCTTCGTGTGCACGTCAAAAACGTTCTGGCCGCCCCAGGTGGTGGCGTCCGGCCGGTCCTGATAGGACCGGAGGCCCCAGTCCGTCGACTTCATCATCGGGTCGATCGGGATATGGCGGAGAAATTTCAGCTTCCGGCCCGACGCATCGTTCTGTACCGGCACCCCTTCGACCAGCGTTTCCAGATCCGGCGGATAGCCTTCACTTCCCACCCGGATCTGCGTCCCGCCAATCAGACCATGGTCCACCGCATCCTTGTACTTGTCGATCGCGGTTCGCATCTCCCTCAGAACCCGGTGCAGTTCGGCCTCGCGCGTTCGCTGAACCGTCACCCTTGCCATCGGCAGGACGGCGGAGGCGAGAATCAACACGAGCGCCGTCACGACGAGGAGCTCGACAAAGGTGTAGCCGTGGGGCTTCGTCACTTTACCGTCACAGCCACGGCCGAGAACTGAAGCGGCACCGGGGTGCCGGCTGAGTCGGTCGCAACGCCGCTCGAGCCGAGCGTCGCGGTGCCGGGCGCAATGGCGTCGAACACGATCGCTGCCAGCACGCCGGACCCAGCCGCACCGGGAAGGCCCGCCGTTCGGGTAGATGTGATGTCGATTCGGCCGCTTGCCGCGTCGACCTGCTGGGTGAACGACGCCGCGGTCCCGCCCTGCCGCATGAAGCTCCCTTCCTGCACCGTTCG
>JACOUA010000157.1 GCA_016178075.1 Acidobacteriota bacterium | reverse complement strand
GGCCATGCGTCTAGCCGATCGGACGGTCGATTGGGAACGTTACTGGATCGTCGGGAGCTATCACTACCTGCGTCAGGAGTTCGAGAAGGCTATACCAGCGTACGAGGCCCTGCTGCGGCTCTATCCGGACCACCGGTGGGTGGGGGGAAATCTCAGGGGCGCTTACCATGGGGCGCTGCTATCGACGGCTCACGACGCATGGTCGAGGCGCGATGCTCGGGCCACCCTCGTCGCAGTGGATGCGGCCAGGCGAAGCCTCGATCGAATGCCCCGAATCGTGCGAGAACCGATGTGGACGCTCCTCGTCGGTTTCTGCCTGGCACTCGGCAGGCCAGGCGACGCGCGAGAGATCGCGAAACGGATGCAGGACGACGACGAGCGTCATCTGGGACTTGCGCTGGTGGCGTGGTCAGCGGGAGATCTGCCAAGGATGGGCGAGGAGATCAAGCGGGTCCGCGTAGCCATGCGCCCTGGCATGCTTGGGACGACGCAATGGCCCAGCGCCGCCTGGCTGATGATCAGAGCGGGTCGGCTGGAAGTCGCGCAGAAGATGCTCGACGATCTCGAGAAAGAGAAGAATGCCAGCAGTGCGAGCTTGAGAGGCGGGTTGAAAGGTGACCTGCTCCTCGCCCGAGGAGATGTGGACGGCAGTATCGAGTCGCTTCGGACCTACCTCTCAGCCCAGACGTTTGTCTGGGGAGGCAGCTATCGAGCCGCGGACTCTCTTGCGGAGGCGCTGACGCGGCATGGCGATCCGTGGCAAGCGGCCGAAGCCCTGAAGGTGGCTCTCGCTGCCCCGCGGCCGACTGGAAATGTCATACCAGGCGGCTTCTACCAGATTCAACTTCAACTGAGACTCGCCGAGCTGCATCATCTTCTTGGGCGCGTGGAAGAAGCCCGCGAGGTTGAAGACGACGTCGCCAAGCTGCTGGCCGTGGCCGAGCCGGACTTTCCGCTGCTCGTCCAACTGGAGCGTCTCCGACGCCAACCCTGACAGCGTCTCGGCCGGGCCGGTGCCAGAGGATTCGTCGTGATTCAGGAATGCGCATGAGTGGCCCCCAGGTTATTCAAAACTCCTGGCTTGAACAGTTGGGGCCAAAGTCCGTGCGGCGGGCGCGAGCCTCGGAGAACGGGCCACCCGATTCTGGGGCTATTTCTTGATGGTGGTCGGCGATCCCCCTTCCTTCACCACCCGGTTCTGCGGGAACTCCGGCTTCTGGGGGACCGACGCGGGCTGCGTCTGGCTCGGCTTTGGAGCCTGCTGTGTCGGCATAAAGAACCTCACGTGATCTGCAACGTACGGGATGCCCGCGAAGGCGGTGATCCAAAGGATCACGAACAGCCACACTCGAGCCCAGTACAAAAGGTCGCTGCGGACGTCGTTGTTCTCGGTATTCCGATCGGCTGATTGAATTATACGCCTGCGGAGATTCGCCGCGAACTCCTCGTCCGCGAGCGCCGCGTCGTCGCCGGTCGCGCGATAGTAGTTCTGGAGCTCTTCCTCGGCTTCCTGGAGCTGCGCGAGAAGCGGCAGGTGAATATAGGTCTGTCGGTGGTACGCTCGCACGAGGTAGAGCAGACAGATGAAGAACGAGAGCACGTCAGCGATCACCAGCGGCACAAACGTCCATGTGAGGACGGGATCGCGGAACGTGAAGGACCGCGCCATGACCGCCAGCAGGCTGCCCAACCCAGTGAGGACACCGACCGGCAGCGTGAGCGCGGCGGTGAGCTTGTCCTTTCGCTCGAGCTCGAAATCGTAGCGGTCCTTCAGGAAATCGAACTGCATGTACGACATCCGAAATAGTCACTTCCCGAACGTCAGTCGATCCACCGCGATGTGGCCGTTGCTGACGATCAGCAGAGGATCCCTCAGGACGCCGACGTTCTGGAGCGGGTTGCTATCGACGACAATCAGATCCGCTTCCAGTCCCGCCTCGATCGCGCCGGTCTGCTTCTCGATCCCCAGAAGCTCCGCGGCGACCGTCGTCGCCGACTGCAGCGCGGCAAGCGGCGAGAGCCCGATATCCACGAAGTTCACGATTTCGGTCGATATCCGCGTCACGCTCGTCGGCCCGTACCCGGTGTCCGCGCCGGTCACGATCTTCACGCCGATCTTCTGCGCGCGGTGGATCATTTCGCGCTGCACCGCCAGCATGTGAACCCCACGCAAGTGCAACACCGGGTTGTCATAGTCACCACCCGGCTCGACGAGGTCGAACGTCGTGGTGTAAGTGGGAACGAGGAACGTCCCCTTCTCCTTCATCAACGTCAGCGTGGCGTCCGACAGGTACGTCCCGTGTTCGATGCTGCGGACCCCGGCCCGCACGGCGGCCATCGCGCCCTCATCTCCGTGCGCGTGCGCCTGAACGGGCACGCGCTTTGTCCCCGCCTCTTCGACGACGGCGCGAAGCTGCGCGTCGGAGAGGACCTGCTGGCGTGGATCGGTGTCCGGCAGGCCGGCGCGATCGGTCGCCAGCACCTTGATCCAGTCGACGCCGTGACCCAGGTTCGCGCGCACGATCTGCACGAGATCCGCCGGCGTCCTGACGCCGCCCATCAGGTTCGCCAGCGTCGGGTCACCGAAAAATGCGTCCTCGGCGACCACGGGCCGCACGTGATACCCCGACGCCAGCACGTCAGGTCCGGCGATCGCGTCCTTGCGCACCAGCTCGCGCAAGCCGACGTCGACGTAGTTCGAGACGCCGGAGCTTCTCACCG
>JACOUA010000156.1 GCA_016178075.1 Acidobacteriota bacterium | reverse complement strand
TCACGATGTACTCGACGCTGGTGGCTCAAGCGGATCTGCGTTCTCCGCCAGGAAAAGCTCGCCGAGGTTCTTCACGAGCTGCGTGGCTTCTTGTCTTGAAGCCGCGCGGGCCGGTCACGATCCATCAGGACGATAGGAAGCATTAGCCAGGGGAAATTTGCCGAATGCCCGTTATGCGATCCGTCGCCGACTCTCCCCTACGGCCCCCTACGGCACAGCCCCGGCCCAGCCAAGGTGCAACCTCAAATCTGCGAATGAGATCCATGAAGATCGTGCGTATCGGCCGTGCACTGCTTCTGGTCGCATCCAGTATCTGTCCGCGACACACGCCGCCGCGGCGGCATGTCATGGGAGGTAGTACCGCATCAAAACTGCCGCCAGACAAACGATGGCGCTGATCGTTCCGAGCAGGCTGCCGAGGAGAGGCGCACAAAAGTCCGGCACCCTGAGCCGCCCCGGCGCTGGAACGCTCAGCACCGCGAACGGCGCCACCGGAAGAAAGTAGCGTCCTTGGACGCCATCGATCGTCCCGCGCGACCCCGGCGCATTCCAATTCGCGTACTGAGCGCCGAAAATCAGAACGACCGCTGCAACCACCGCGCCCAGTACGATCGCTCGCTCGCGCCAGCGCAGCGCGCCCGCTCCAGTCGATTCCACCGCCACGCAGGCGAGGAAACTCCAGCCGAACACGTGATAAAACCACTCCGGCATCGGCGTGTCGCCCCAGCCCAGCGTGCCGACAAACCACCGATAAATATCGCTCGCGTTCACGCGGATCGACTGAACGACGAGAGACAAAAAGCCCAGTGGGTCTCCGAGCACGTGGGTCAATTGCGCCATCGGATCAAGCGGGATGTCGGACCGGGTAGGAACATAGAGATCCGGCACTGCACGAGCCCACCACGCCCAGGCCGGCAACACGCACACCATCAGGAAACCGAGGCCAAATATCACCCGGTCCCGTCCCCGCAGACGCGCTAGCGTGAGCACAAGCGCGAGACACGCGAGCGGCAAATACACGATTTTCACCGTGGCGAGCAGCAACGCCAGGGCGAGCAGCAGCATGCGATCCCCCCACGTGGGCCGCTGTCGCGCTCCGATCGTCAACTGCCCCACCATTGCTGCGAGCAGAAATGCACTGCCGATCAACAAGCCGTCCTCTGCAACGGACCCCATGAGGTAGAGACTCATCGGCACTAGCAGGAGCAGCATGCACGACCACCGATAAACCGGCAGCCGCCGCAGTGCAACCCAGCCGAGCCAGGCGCAAACGACGAAAGCGCACAACCTGGCCAGGTATAGCAGCCCTAACGGTCCCACGCGCGCCAGCTTGCCGACCCCGATGGCGACCGCCTGCGGCAAATAGCCGGTCGGTGGCCTGACCACCATGCCGGGGAAATGACCCCACATGCGAGGCACTGTGCTCCAATCGACGAAAGCCGGACTCAGTTTCTTGCTGAAGATCGCGCGCGTCATTTTTCTTTCGTAATGGAACGCCATCTCCCCCGTATCTGCGGCGATCGCCACCACCGCCACGGGCAACGGGCCGCCGGCGCTGTTCCCCTGCCTCTGCCCTAACACCTGGCCTTCGCTCAGTTGGAAGGCGCGAAAGAAATGGTGGTGCTCGTCGGGGGCTTGAAACGGGGGATTCACGGCCAATACCGCCAGACCGAACGTCGCGACCAACGACAGGAAAATGGTCTCCGGACGCAGCCGCGTCCATGAGAACTTCGCGCAACCGCCGACATCGGGTCCGGATTTCAATCGCGACGACTGCGGCAAGTGCGTGCGAACGATTCGGCGACCGAACGGGGCGCGGAGATTGCTAATCGGGCGGTTCACATTACCGCTCAGCGCCGATTATCGCGGCGGCGAAGGGCTTGTCAAGGAAGGCCAGCCCGGCGTGCACGCGGATCGTGACCGGGATCACTTCGACGCCGCTCTTGAGCACGCTGCGATCGAAGGCCACGTCCTGTGTGCCCAAGACCGGACTGATTGCGAAGGCGATCACGAATGTTGCAGCAGAGATGCGCATCATAGGTATCCGATACCGAGCGTCTGTGCCCTGGCCTCCACGGCCGGAGCGCGACCGCTCGAGAGCGGCTGGCACGCCCACGCGACGGCATGTCTCCAAGAACGCGCGCGCATCGTCACACCACCTGTGCTTGTCGAAGTCCACCGCGAGAAAAAAGCACGTTTCGTCGAGCAGCATGGGATAGACGCCCGCGACGAACGGCTCGCCCTCGTCGTCCTGGCCGGACAAGTGGCACCGGATCATGGTGTCGGTCACCGGAAGAAAGCGGCGGTGCGGGCACTCGGCGCACTTGATTCGCGGCTTCTCGCAGACGCCCCGAACCCATTCGTTCGCACACGCAGGCGCGTAGCCCGACTTCCCCGTTTTGCGGCTCTCAAATCGCCGCGGATAGACGTCGTCTCGGCCGCGGAAGAACGATCGGAATAGCGCAATCTTGGCCTGCGCCGATGAGTGCTGATCGACGATCGCCGTGTGGTGTTCCATGCGCAGTCGCCCTTCAGATCTGCAAACGACAGTACGCTGCCGCGCTGGTCGCTGCCTCGACCTGCGAAGTGCCTGGGTCCTCGATGGGAGGCTATGTCTGATGCCCGAAAAGGGCAAGAAAGGGCAACCTGCTCGATCAGGTCACCCGAGGCCGCGGAAGAGTGGGCTCTCTTCAGGCGGTTTTCTTGAGGAGCATTCGCCGATGCGGATTCATGCTGATCGTTCGTCGTCGGTTTAGCCCGCGTTGGGCCCTGCTGGTACCGGTGTTCGGCAACAAACTGCTCACAGATCGATCACAGGAAGGGGTCGCCCGGCCGGGCGACCCGTCCCCTCGCCGCTGAGTTCGCTCGTCTCTCTTGGGTCTTGCCGCGTCCTCGTCAGATCCTGAGCCCATCCTCGTATGCACGGAAGAGCCGCGCGGTGTGCAAACGCCAGCGGTCGCTGAAAGAACCGCCACGATACTCGTGGATGGTCTGAAACCCCAAAGACGATTCCGGATCGCTCAGTTCGGCCAGAATAGGCTTGATCACCTGTGCCAGCGGCGCATCGATGAGGGGACGCCCATCGACGCCCAACAGATACGCCGCAGCAAGGTCGAAGTCGATGAGCGCTCCGTCATGTTCCACGCCGTAGAGGCGGTCGGAATCCTCTTCGTAGAACAGGAGACAGTGGAGTACCCCCGCCGGGTCTCGCGCGTCCCTCCGATCTGAGTACGCAACGATCTTCAGCAGGGCGTAGAGCGGGATCGTGACCAACCGCACCATTCGCTCACCGATGAGTCGCACCTGGGTCTGGGCGCTGTGAACGCGATCGAAGCCGAGCATGTTGTTACGGTGTGCTGGGCGGAATGCGCAGGAGGCCACTGGGGGCGAGCGTCTCGCTGTACGGCAGAATGTCGACTCTCCCGGCGCCGCGCTCCATGCGAAACGGTCCGCGCGTCCGCGTAAACCTGTACGGCTCACGTTCGAGGACACGCTTCACGCGATCGAAGTCTTCAAGGGTCTCCACCTGCACGACCGCGTCGGCGTCATTGGTCCGTCTCGGCGGAGGTGTCTTCAAGAGGAACTCCGGCACCAGCGCGCCGATGAGACAGTAGCGAACGTTCGCGTGCTCGAGTCCGTCGACGAGGGCGGTCACCGTCTCGAGGAGACCGGGCTCAAGTGGTCGCGTCATCTCGACCTTCAACGAACGGCAGCAACAGTTCGGCCGCTTCGTCAGCCTGGCCCGTGCCGTGGAATCGGAGCTCGGCGTACGCCAAGAGTGCGGGAGCCATGGGGAAGGGGGGCTTGTGTGCGGCAGGTTCGGGCACGACGCCCGGAATCGGTGGCTCGATCGCCACGAAGTTCGCCTCGCCCTCCGTCGGTTGCGCCTTCAGCTCGCGAGCGATCACGTCCGTGATTGTCCGAGGCGCGACATAGATCTCGGTCACACCCGTCTGATAGTAGTGCGTGAGTTGGAGCGCCGCGGCCGCTCCTGTCAGGCACCACGCAATGCGCTGGGCGTTCAAGACGTCCCTCATTCGCGTCAGTGCGGCTTGGGGATCGTCCGCCATCAACATGCGGAAGCGACGTTCGGCCAGCCGCGGACGCAGCGTGTTCACGTAGCCCTGTGTCCACAGGGGCAACAACTCTTGGCGACCGATCAATCGCCGGCGTCGTCCGCGCGCGTTGAGCAAGCCGCGACGTTGGAGATCCCGGAGGCACGTCATGACCGTCGGCGGCGTCACGCCGGCAGCGTCTGCGAGCCGGTGATAGGGACCCTCAAAGAGCGCGGGATTGAGCAGGCCAGCCAGCGTCACCTTCACCCAGCCCTTGGTAATGCCGCCTCTCACAGTCTTGGCCGGGCCTGGGCGCTTGCCTTCGACGTGGACGAGCACCCCGGGAACATCCAAGTGCGCATTGCCCACTTCGTCGGCGTAGTCGATGCCACGGCCGCGAAGGAACGCTGCCTGCTTCGGCGGAATATAAGGAGCCAGAAGCAACGGCCTCGTGGTCCCCTCCGTCTTCGGCAAGGTCTTGGCTTGCCGCTCCAGACGGTGGGCGAGCAGTTGGATGTCCTGTTGGGGCAGGTGGTTCTTGAATTCGAGCATGTAGCGGACCGTTCCGCCAGGTCCCCGCCACACCAGCACCGCATCAAGGACTGCGTCCGGCATGAGCCTGATCTGGGCGCCAGGCAGCCATGTCGCCAGGCGCTCATGCGCAAGCGCTACAGTATCGTGGTGCATGTTGTTAACTATATCGCAATATTAAATAATAATTTATATGAAGACCATTCGACCAGTGATGCCCGCCCGTCGTTTGCCAGAACCCAACACGACCGGCGCGGATTGTTCACTGATGTTGCAATTGGGACCAGGCATGGCGCGTAAGTCATTGCGCAAACAAGCGTTCGGCGCACGATCGCTGCTGCCACCAACCGGATGGTTGAGGCAAGAATCGCAACGCCGTAACCTACTGACAAGAAATGATTTGGCTCCTCAGGTAGGACTCGAACCTAACTGTTAACCGGAGGGTTGTAGGAGCGGTAACCTGTGAGTCAGGGCGTCCCACGCGGGCCGGATGCGCTCGGCCGTGTCGGCGACCATCTCCCACTGCGTGGAGGCGGGCAACGGGATCTGCAGGTTCGCTTGCCGCTGTTCCAGCCGATAGAAGGGCATGCCGCGGCCGTACGTCAGCAGCGTGACCATCGCGCCGGTCGTCGCATCGTATTTCTCCGTGCCCACGCCCGGCGGCGGATCGGCGGTGAAGAGTTCCCCACACAGGTTGCAGCGGAGCTTTTCGAGCGCGTACACACTCGCCGTCATCGGTGCTTGGCCGACGAGTCGGATGAGGACGCCCGGCTCGCGTTGCCGATAGACCTTGCCCTTCGTGCACGCGGGACACCGGTCGCCATGGGTCATGCGCGGATGGGGGACCTCGGTGCGGTGCGCGCCGTCGTAGGCCTGGGCGCCGTGACGCCCATGGCCCGGCGCGCGGCGATCACGGCCGTGCCCAGGCCACATGCGATTCGCCTCGGTGCCGCGCGACCCCTCGGAGACGGACGCGTCAATGCCCGCGCGGGCGAGCACGTCGCGCGTCTTCTCGGTGGTCGCGCCGAAGAGCAGCTGCGGCAGGCCGCGAGTGTCGTGCCTTTCTGCTCGAGCAGCTGGGCCACATCGCCAGGGGATCCAACCCCCGCCGGAGACTGCTACGTATCGGAAGGCCTACGGCGGACGTCGTGCAGGTTGACCTGACGCCGGGATCGGCGAGGTCAGGGCCTCGTTCGTGCCTGGTCTTGCGGCGCCGTTCTCGCTGTCGTCAGCAGCTCACGCAGCGGTGATTGTTCTTGGCCCCCAGGCTCTCGAGCAGCGCAATGGTCTCAGGGAAGGGCTGTATTCGCTGAACCGGACCATTCGCCATGTCCACCGTCGTCTGACCGCTGCGGCTCACCGCCTTCACGTCCGCGCCCTTAGACACGAGGTACCGAATCAGCTCGTTGTCGCCTCTGGCCGCGGCGTGGTGTAGCGGCGTGTAGCCGTTGTGATCGCGGGCGTTGACGTCTGCGCCAAGCTCTTCGACGAGGAACTTCACCGCCGGCAGCCAGCCGTCGGGAACGTGGCGATGCGTGTTGCCGGCGAACCCGAGGCCATAGCCGACGCCAGATGCCGCGTGGATGGGAGCCACCGCCGGCCCGCCCCCAGGGAATCGGCGGCAGACCCGACCGATCGGGCCCGGTGGACTCGGGGCCGCCCTCTTCGTAGCGCTCGGGGACCTTGACCGTGCGGATGTTGGGATCCGCGCCGTAGGTGAGGAGCAGCCGCATCGCCGGCACGTCGAGCGTGTAGGCGGCCAGCCAGAACGGGGTCGCGCCGCTGCGATCCACGCCCAGCAAATCGCGGTTGTAGGTGGTGTACCAGAGCGACTTTCTCAGCCGGAGGTTCGGCTCGGCACCGGCTTTCAGCAGGGCCTCGGCGAGCTCGAGATAGCCAACTTTCTGCTGCATGTACTTGGCCGGCTGCGGATGGCGCGCCTTCGGCGCCCACTGCATGTTCAGCACGCCGTAGAGCGGCGTCGCGCCGGCGTCGCTCGCCTTCGCGACGTCGGCCCCGCGCGCGAGCAGTCGCATCGCGAGGTCGAAATGACCGTTGATCGTCGCCATCAGCAGGGGACTGGTGTGATCGGACGCACTCACCTGGTCGAGGTCGGCTCCGCCATCGAGCAACGCCACGGCCGTTTCCTCATGGCCTTCGCGCGCCGCCAGGAGCAGTGCGGTCAGGCCTCCGTGCGTGCCCACGAGGTCGGCGTAGCCGAGCGGCTCCGGCTCACCGCCCGAGTCTGCGTCTGCGCCGCGGCCGCGTCCGCCGCGCATCGCCGGCGATGATCCGGCCGACGGGGTCGTCGTCGCCGCGGCCCGGGCGGCGGCGAGCTGCTTCTGGATCGTAGCGACGCGGGCGTTCCGCTCGCGGCTTTCCGCGCCGTCCAGGCGATTGCGCGCGCTGATGTCGACAACTTTGCCCGCGGCGCCGACGTCGGCGCCGCGCGCCAGCAGAAGCTTGACCGCCTCGGTGCGCCCGGAGGCCGCCGCGAACATGAGCGGCGTCTGTCCCCACTGAGGCTCCCGCACATTCACGTCGGCGCCGCTCTCCAGGAGGATCTTGATCGTCTCGCTGCTACCGGACGCGGCGGCGAAGTGGAGCGGCGCCACCCCCGTGGTGGTCAACGCGTCGACGTCGACGTTCGCGTCGACGAGCGCGCGAACGACGAGATGGTGACCACCACTGGCGGCCACATGGAGGGGCGTGTGCCGTCCGATGCGCGTGACCGCCTTGGGATTGGCACCGGACCCGAGGAGCAACCGAGCCAGCTCCTGATCGCCGCGTGCGGCGGCCCAATGGAGCGCCGTCATCCCATCGCCCTGGGCGGTGTTCAGGTCGGCGCCCTGCTGCAGCAAGGCGCGAACGGCCGTGACATCGCCTCGCATGGCGGCGTCGGCGACGGGGGAGTCGCTCGTTGCGCGCAGCACCGGGGTGACCATCGCGACGATCATCGCGAGTACGAAAAGACGACCTGGTTGCTTCATATCAATGCTCGCGACAGGCGTAACCGCAGAGACCGCGGAGATCGCGGAGTCTAAAAGGCTTTAGCCAAACATTCTCTGCGTGCTCTGCGTTCTCCGTGGTTGCCTTGTTTTTTCCCGCCTCTTACGCCGGAACCATCGTCAAATCGAATTCGCCGGTCGAATCGCCGAACTGCCCGATGTCGGTCAGACCGATCTTGTGCATCAAGGTCAACATCACGTTCGCCATCGGCGTGCCCGCCGGCGCTCTCAGATGAACGTTGCCCGGCAGCTGACCGTTGGCCCCACCGAGAACGATCAGCGGGCATCGCTTGTGATTGTGGATGTTGCCATCGCCCATGGGAGAGCCGTAGATGATGAGGCTCTTGTCGAGCAGGGACGCATCTGCGTCCTGGAGCGTCTGGAGCTTCTCCAGGAAGTACGGCAGGAGGCTCACGTGATACCGATTGATCTGCGCGAACTCGGTGATGTTGTTGTGCCGGTTGCCGTGATGCGAGGCCGGGTGAAAGCCCTTCGAGACACCGCTTTCCGGATAGACGCGGCTCGACGCATCACGGCCCATCTTGAACGAGAACACGCGGGTGACGTCGGCCTGGAACGCGAGCGCCTGCAGATCGAACATCAGCTTGACGTGCTCGTCGAACGAGTCGGGCACGCCGGCCGGTGCACCCGGCAGCTCCCGAGCGTCGCCGCTCGTGTTGCGCGCCTCGACCCGCTGAATCCGCCGCTCGATCTCGCGAACGTCGTCGAGATACCGCTCCATCCGCTGGCGGTCGCCCGTGTCGAGCCGCCGATTGAGGTCCGCCACCTGCCCGGTGATGTAGTCGAGGACGCTGCTGGTCGCTCGCCGGCGTGAGGCGCGCTCCTTGGTCGACCCGCCCGCCCCGAAGAGCTGATCGAAGGCCATGCGCGGATCCCTGATCATCGGAAGCGGCTCGGTGGGCGAGGCCCAGCTGATCATGTCGGTGTACACGCACGAGTAGCCGTACGCGCATCCCCCGGCCTGATCGACGTTCTCGATGCAGAGCTGCATCGAAGGAATCGGCGTGTCCTGTCCGAACCGCTTCGCATAGATCTGATCCAGCGAGATCCCCGCGCGAACATCCGAGCTCTCGGTCTGCTTCGGATGCGTCTGGGTCAGGAACACCGCGCTCGATCGGAAATGGTCGCCGCCGATTTCCGGGGGCGTGATCGCCTCCGCGCCTCGCACGTCCATGTCGCTGACGATCGTCAGATACTGACGGAACGGCTCGAGTGGACCGAGAGCGCCGGGGGCGAGGTCGAACGACCGGCCGGTCTCGGCAGGCGCCCAGAGATGCTGGGTGGCCCCCCATTCGTTGCTGCCCGCCGCCCCGTGCACCATCTCGATACAGACGAGCCTCGTGCGGTCGAGCGACGCGGCGCGGGCCGTCCTGGTCCAGAGCCCGCGCGCTGGCACCATCGCGTCGAGAAACGGAAGGGCGACGGTTGCCCCGAGTCCGCGCAGCACCGTCCGGCGAGGAACGTGCTTTCCAGCAATGAACGTCACGGCTGCTTCCTCCAGTTCTCAGTTCTCAGTTATCAGCAGTCACCGGTTCTCATCTGAAAACTGATAACTACTTGTGTCCATCCACCGTCGTCGACGACACGTCCGCATTCTTCATCCGGAACGCGGGGCTCTTGACGATCGCGAGCACGAACGCGGACAACCGGTGGTCGGCAGCTTCCGCCTCGCGAACGATGCTGCGGACCGTGGGCATGTCGGCGTGCCCGAGTCGCCGCCCCAGCGCGAAGGTCATGAGATTCTCGGTAAACGTCTGGATCAGCACCCTGGATCGCTTGAGAAGCGCCTGGCGCAGGTCGGCCGGGCCCGTCAACGGCGTTCCGTCGTAGAGCGCACTCGCCGCGTCCACGGGCGTGCCGTTGTCCCTGATGCGCCACGCCCCGGTGACATCGAAGTTCTCGAGCGCCAGGCCGATGGGATCGATCATGCGGTGGCACGACGCGCACGCTGGATTCGCGCGGTGTTGTTCCATGCGCTCGCGCACGGTGCGGAGTCGTCCGTCTTCCGCCTCCGCCGTCGCTTCGAGGTCCGGCACGTTCGGGGGCGGCGGCGGCGGCGGCGTGCCGAGCAGCACTTCCATCACCCACTTGCCTCGAAGCACCGGCGAAGTCCGATCGGCGTGGGAGGTCAGCGTCAGGATACTCCCGTGTCCCAGCACGCCTCGCCGCCGGCCATCCGGATACGCCACTTTGCGGAACTCGTTGCCGACCACGTTCGGGATCCCGTAATGCCTGGCCAGCCGTTCGTCGACGAAGGTGTAGTCAGCCGAGAAGAGGTCCAGTACGGGCCGGTCCTCGCGGACGATGTGACCGAAGAAAAGCTCGGTTTCGCGGCGCATCGCCGTTTTGAGTTGCTCGTCGAAGTCCGGATAGGTCCGCACGTCGGGATTGATCTTGTCGAGATCCTGCAGCCGCAACCACTGCGCGGCGAAGCGCGACGCGAGCGCGTCGGAGCGGCGATCCGCGAGCATGCGGCGGACCTGCTGTTCGAGTCCCGCGACCGTCGACAACCGCCCGGCCTCCGCCACCCGCAACAATTCTTCATCGGGACCGGTTGCCCAGAGGAAGAACGACAGCCGCGAGGCGACGTCCACATCGTGGAGTCTGTAGACGGAGCCGGGGCGTGCGGCGGCTGGACGCTCCTCGAAACGGAACACGAAGCGAGGGCTCGCCAGGATGCCTTCGAGCGCCATCCGGATGCCCGCCTCGAACCCACCTTCACCCGTACCCTTCTTATAGAGCGACATCAGCGCGTCCAGATCGCCCTCGGTCACCGTGCGCCTGAAGGCCTGGGACGCGAGGCGTCCGACGATCTCACGCGCGCACCCGAGCTCTTCCACGGCGCTAGGCGCGCGCAGCGCGCCTGCGAGAGAGCGGAGCGGGGCTTCGGGGCCCCTGCGAGCGACCGAGCCGGGGTCCGGGGCGGAGCCCCGGTCTGGAGGACGGCACGTAAAGACCGTCTGGCGGCTCGGCGTCTGCGACACCCCCGTGGTCGTGAAGGGCCCGGTGATCGCCAGGTCACGCAGATGCGGCAGAGTCGTGAACCCGTAGGCGTCGGCGATGCTGGTGCTCGCCAGCGACCACTCGAGCGGTGAAATCAAATCCTGGACGGGCCCCTCGAAGCGACGGATGAAGGCGGCCGACACGCGGTGGGGCCCCGCGCTGACCGCGATGGGCTCCGTTCGCAGGTTGACACCGTCGGGATCCGACGTGGTCATCCACCGATCGATATCGAGCAGCGCGGCCCGCGCGCCATCGATCGAGATCTCGATTTGCTCGGGCGCGTCGGCGGTGTGCAACGCGGCGCGTCCGTTCCCGTACAGCGCGCCCGTCGTCTCGTGATAGAAGGACACCCGGAACCGGTACTCGCCATCGGCGGGGAACGTGTGCACCACCGAGACCCCGCCCCGCGTGCCATACGGCGCGCCCTCGACCTGCTCGCGCTGCGACGTCCATCGCGACACCGGGTAGGTGGCCTCGCGCGCCGTGGCTGCGAGATCGCCCACGGCCAGGCGGCTGATTTCGGCGGCCGCCGTCAGGTACGCCTGCATCAAGGTTGGCGAGAGCAGCTGCGCGTCGGCAATGGTGTCGAAGTTCGCGCTCTTCGGGTCGAGTGGCAGGTAGTCACCGCTATTGATGTCGAGCGCGAGCAGATCGCGGATGGATCGCGCGTACTCGGCGCGGTTGAGCCGCTGGAAGCTCCGTCGACCGGGCGGTGGCTCCGCGGCCCGTGCGTCCACCTGCGCTTCCAGGACGTCGGCCAGTCCAGTGAGCACGGCGTCATCCGGCCGCCTGCTCCCCGGCGGCGGCATCAGACCCGCGCGCAGCTTGCGGATCATCTTCTCTGAGATCTCACTCTGGTGACCGGCCCTGGTCACATCAAAGGCTTCCAGCGAAAGGTTCCCGCTGCGCGTGCGGTCGTTGTGGCATGCCGCGCAGGTCCGGCTGACCACGGTCTGTGCCGCGTCAACCGTCGGGGGACTCAGTGCGGGTTGGTGGGGAGGGAGCGCGGCCTGCTGGTGAGCGGGCACCGGCTTGAGCCGAACTGCCTTCTGATCGGAAGCCAGCACCCCGCCCGCGCACAGCGCGAACAGGCAGCCTACGGCGAACCGCCATCTCACCATGCTTCCCTGACTTTCTTCCACGCGACGACGCCGGCTCCATCGATGCTCGACCAGACATGATATCAAGTTGCCGGCTTGCGGTCTCGTGCCAGCCGCGGGCGCAGGGCAGGAGCGGCTCGCGGGGCGCGCGCCTCGAATACCGGCGTTTTCCTAGGAAAAAACGGGCTCCCGAGGCTGACTCGGCCTCCAGCCGCACGGCCTCCTCATCGCGCTCGCCAATCCAGGTCCAGAGCCGCCCGCCGCATCGAAGGCGACAACGGGAGAGCGCTTGCCACCGCGGGTTCAGATGGAGGCGGAACCCTCCAACGTCGACGAGTGAGCCAGGCGGCACGGGAAGCGATCATAGGGGTCCGCCTTCTTGATTCCTCCAGTTCCCGGGTCGTATCATCCGAGCTCGCGTCACATCCAGATCTTCGAGGGAGACATGCACGCATTGACACGGCTGACCTTCGCGGCTGCCTTGCTGAGCGCGACCACGGTGGTGGAGGCCCAGACGATCACCGGGACCGTGACCGGTGTTGTCAAGGACGCCAGCGGCGGTGCGCTGCCGGGCGCGACGATCACGATGGCTCACCTGCAGACGGATCGGCGGGAGACTGCGGTCACCGACGCCGAAGGCCGTTACACCTCCGCGCCGTTACCGCTCGGGAATTACCGCATCGAGGCCAGCCTCGCGGGCTTCAGGACCGCCGCCCAATCTGGAATCACCCTGACCGTCAGCGAGGTGGCGCGCGTCGACTTCGTCCTCGAGGTGGGCAACGTGCAGGAGATGGTCGAGGTCGTCGCCCATGTGCCCCTGGTCGATCCGAACACGTCTGCGGTCGGGAAGCTCGTGGACAACCGCCAGATCGCCGAGCTGCCGCTCAACACCCGCAACGTGTACTCTCTGATCTTTCTCACGCCCGGTGTGGCTGGAACCATCGGCAACGCGTACGGTGACCTTCGGTACACGATCAACGGCGCCCGGCCGCGGAGCAGCGACACCCTGGTGGACGGCGTCACGGCCACGTTTCCGACCGTCACCGGCGGCGTGGGCATCTCGGTGTTCCCCTCGGTGGATGCGATCCAGGAATTCAAGGTGCTCGGCTCGACCTATCCGGCCGAGTTCGGACGCAGCCTCGGCAGCATTGTCAACGTCGTGTACAAGTCCGGGTCGAACGACTTCCGCGGCAGCGCCTACGAGTTCCTGCGGGATTCGGCGTTCGATGCACGAGACTTTTTCCAGAAGCGACGCGGGGAGAAGCTGGGCGACTTCTCGCGGCATCAGTTCGGGGGGGCGGCCGGCGGACCGCTGCAGACCGGCAAAATGTTCTATCTGGCCTCGTTCGAGGGCCTTCGAGAGCGCGCGTTCGCGTCGAGGACGCTGACGGTGCCGACCGAGCTCGAGCGGCGGGGAGACTTTTCGCGAAGCTTTGCCGCGAACGGTCAGTTGATCGCGATTTTCAATCCCTTCACCACGCGGCCGAACCCGAGCGGCTCGGGCTTCAGCCGCGATCCGTTTCCGGGCAACACGATCCCGCGCGAGCTGTGGGACCCGGTCGCGCTGAACGTGCTCAGGTACTACCCGCTGCCGAACCAGCCCGGCGATCCGGTCACCGGCCGGAACAACTATGTCGCGAGCGGGACGGCCGACCTGAACACGAACAACACGGACGTTCGCGTCGATCGCAATTTCGGGGCGAGCGGCCGCGGCTTCCTGCGCTACTCGCACCGGTTCGTGGAGAGCATCCCTCTCCGGGCGTTTCCCGACGACCTCACGATTGCCGAGGGCCGCGTCATCGAGGAGAACCGCGTTCACAATTTCGTCGCGGAATACAACCAGCCATTCGGCCGATCGACCCTGTTAACGGCGCGCATCGGGTTTGCGCGGACGCTCTTCGTGTTCAACAACCAGGGCCTCGGCTTCCGGCCTTCGAGCCTGGGCTTGCCGGCGTCGATCGACACGGCCGTCGACCGGATGATGTTTCCGAGGTTCAGCGCGGCCAACTACGCGTCGCTCGGCGGCAACGATCACCGCTACAACGCGTTCATGAGCTATCCGCTGCTGGTGAGCCTCACGAGGACGAGCCCGCGGCACACGCTGAAGACCGGCCTCGATGCCCGGATGATCCGTGTCAACGTGTGGGAGGCGCGCGCCGCCGGGACCTTCAACTTCTCGGCCGGATTCACGCAGGGGCCCAACCCGAATACCGCCAGCAGCACGGCCGGCCACAGCATCGCGTCGCTTCTGCTGGGCACCGGCACGGCGAACAACGTGCTCATTCAGAATTGGAAGAATGTCGCCTCGCAGAATTTCTACGTCGCAGGCTACGTCCAGGACGACTGGCGCGTCAACGAGCGGCTCACGCTGAACGTGGGGGTGCGGTACGACCTCGAGACACCGCGGACGGAACGGTACGATCGGATGAACTACTTCGATCCGAACGCGCGCTCTCCGCTCGCCGATCGCGTCCCGCAATTCTCCGACCTGCGCGGCGGGCTGGTGTTTGTCGGCGTGGACGGCAATGACCGGTGGCAATTCGCGTCGGACCGCGACAACATCGCGCCACGAATAGGCGCCGCGCTCCAGGTGAATGACAAGACGGTCCTGCGCGGGGGCTACGCGCACCTCTACGGGCCATCGTATCAACAGGCGAACGGGACCGTCGGGCCCTTTGGGTTCCGGACGGAGAACCTCTGGGTCTCGACGCTTGACGGCATCACGCCGTTCCGCCTGCTTCGCAACCCGTATCCCGATGGCTTCCGCCCGTCACCGGGCGCAGCCGAGGGCTTGCTCACCGGTGTCGGATCGACGCTGCAGGCGCCGCTCCGCGATCGCAGCGACACGCCGTGGAACCGGCAGTGGAACGTGACCATGCAGCGTGAGCTGCCCTGGCAGACCGCGGTGGAGATCGCTTATGTCGGCAGCGAGGGCCACAACTTGCAGACCAACAGCGAGTCCGGCTTGAACATCAATCAGCTCGATCCGAAGTATCTCGCGCTCGGTCCGGCGCTCAATCAGCTCGTGCCGAACCCGTTCTTCGGGATCGTCAGCACCGGGCTGCTGGTGGCGCCCCAGGTGAGTCGGGCGCAGCTGCTGCGGCCGTACCCGCAGTTCACCGACATCATCCCGTTGCAGGCGACCGGCGCCACCTCCATCTACCATGCGCTGCAGCTGAGCGTGAACCGGCGCATGGCCGACGGGCTCATGCTCGCCGGATCGTACGCGTGGTCCAAGGCGATCGAGGAAGGCGAAACCCACCAGAACAGCTACGACATCCCCGCGAGCCGTTCGATCGCGTCGTACGACATCCCGCATCGCCTCGTGCTCAGTGCGTTGTACGAAATCCCCTTCGGCCGCACGCAACGCTTCGGCGCGTCCGCGCCCGCCCTGATCGACGCAGTGCTCGGTGGCTGGCGGATCAACGGGATCATCACCGTCCAGAGCGGCACGCCGTTGACGATCACGGCCAGCAACACCGCCGGCTTGTTCAATCCTGTCACTCGCGCGAACTGGAATGGGCAGGATCCGCAGCTCAGCACCCCGCGCGACGAACGGCTGCAGCGTTGGTTCGACACGAAGGCCTTCAGCCAGCCGACGCCGTTCACGTTCGGCAATGCGGGCGCGACGTTCCCGCTGCTTCGTACCGACAGCGTGCGCAACGTCGACCTGTCGGTGTTCAAGCTTGTTAGCCTGTCGGGCCGCGTGCGGCTCCAGGCCCGCATCGAGGCCTTCAATGCCCTGAATCGCGTGCAGTTCGGGTCGCCCAACACCAGCGTCACCTCGAGCTCGTTCGGAGTGGTGACGGGGCAGGCAAACACGCCGCGGCAGCTGCAGTTCGGGGTGAAGGTGCTGTGGTGAGATGCGCGCCCAAGCGTTCACCGTTGGCCGGATAGGGCTGACGCTCGCCGGGCTCCTGGCCGTCATCGCAGGCGCCATCGCGTCCGATCGTCCCGCTCGTCTGGCTGCAGACGCGCCAGGCTCCGCGCCGATCGCGGCGCCGACCTTCACCCGAGACGTGGCCCCGATCCTCTTCAGATATTGTGCGACGTGCCATCGGCCCGGAGAGGTCGCGCCCATGTCGCTCCTCTCCTTCGAAGAGGTCAGGCCATGGGCCAAAGCCATCAAGGCCAAAGTCGTCGCGCGCGAGATGCCGCCGTGGTTCGCCGACCCGGCAGCCAGCATGAAGCTGCGCAACGAGCGACGTCTTTCCGAGACTGACATCGACACCGTTGCTGCCTGGGTCGACGCGGGCGCGCCGCGCGGCGAAGATGCGCATCTGCCGACACCGCCGGTCTTTCCTGCCGGCTGGCAGAATGGCACGCCGGACTACGTGATCGAGATGCCGGTCGATGTCGAACTACCGGCCGAAGGCGAAATCGAGATCCAGGACTTCTTCGTGCCGGTCCCGTTTCCCACTGATCGCTTCGCCCAAGTCCTCGAGTTCCGCCCGGGCACCCCGGGTGTGCTCCACCACGGGGGTGCGTACATGGTCGACCTTCCCGCAGGGACACGGCTCGTCAACGGGCGAGCCCTTGGCCCCGACGGACGACAGCTTCGCCGCGATGAGATTCGCGGGCGCGGCGAGTCCGTGTTCGAAACACAAGGTGCCTCAAAGCTCATCTCGTTCCATCCGGGCCAAGGGATCGAGCGTCACCCGCCCGGCGTCGCCAAGCGGATTGCGGCGGGCAAGTTCGTCCACTTCAACATGCACTACCAGCCGACCGGCAGGCCCGAACACGATCGCACGAAGCTCGGCATCTGGTTCGCAAAGGATCGCGTCACGCACGAGGTGCTCACCCAAACGGTCTCCCAGCACTTCATCATCGAAGGGCGCGAGGCGCCGCTCGACGTGATCATGGTCAACGGCGAGCCCAAATACACCGAGCTCATTCCTCTCATCCCGCCATTCGTCGGTAACTGGAGGATGGCGGCCGTCAGGACGTTTCGAACGCCGGCCACGCTGTACGGACTTTCGCCGCACATGCACCTGCGCGGAAAGGATGCGAAGTACGTGGTCGCATTCCCGGATGGACGCATCGAGACGGTGTTGACGATCCCGCGCTACGATTTCAACTGGCAGCTTCATGACGAGCTCGAGACGCCCCTGAAGATTCCCGCCGGCAGCGTCATGCTCGGTGTCGCTCACTTCGACAACTCCGTGGGGAATCGGTACAACCCGGGCCCCGAAAAGCGGGTGTTCTGGTCCGACCAGAGCTGGGACGAGATGCTCCTCCTCCACATCGAAATCAGCGTCGACGATCAGATCCTTCCATCAGCTCAGCCGTAAGCGGGCCCTCATCACATTACTTGGCGGTGCCGCAGGCCGGCGAGACCATCGTCACCGACATCACGTTGATCCGCTTCTCCTTCACACCGGCGACAAGCGGACCGCGAACGAGCACCTTGTGACCCTTGTGTGAAGCGACGCCGAATTCGTCGAGGAAGCCGATCAGCCGATAGCGAGCCTTTCCCGGCGGCTGCTGATTGGCCATCTCGACCGTCACCGTCAAGCTCACCGCGAGCGTGCCTTCGTCAGGCGATTGTGTCAAACCGCCGGGGCCCGACGCCGTCTGGCCGCCGCGGCGACCAGTCCGGCCGCCCCGTGCGTACGCCGGCGCCGCCAGTGGCTCGGTGGCGCTCGTCAAGAACCAGTTTGCGCCTTCCTGGAGGACACATCCGGCCACTGCGATGACGTCAACCTTTTGTGGCGCGTCCCGTGACTGCGCGAAAACACCGGCCGCTGCGGCGGCGCACACACCGGCAAGCGCTGTTCGGAACATCGTCATCGCGTGCCGCCTACCACTCGAACTTGGCTCCAATGCGTGCCACCCGCGGCGGGACGATCACGGTCGGCCGCAGGAAGGTCGACCCGGAGCTCTGCACAATCGCTTGATCCGCGTTGGCGTTCAGGATGTTGAATAGATCGAAGAAGAACGCCACCCGCCGGCCGCCAACGCGGATCCCTTTCTCCGCCCGCACGTCCACAATCGTGACGTTGGTGACACGACGGGCCGACTCCGGCTCCACCTGAATCGTCTGGGTGCCGTAGTTCAACCGTGCTTGAATCGTGCGGCCGAATGGATCGCCCGACTGGTGGCGGATGACCGGCGAGATGTTGACCTCATAGGGGAGTTGGAACGTGCCGGCCAGCTTGGCCTGCCAGTTCGTGTAGTGCTTCCGCTGATCGCTCTCCGTGCCGATGAAGGCGTTCGGGTTCGTGCCGTTCACGGCTTCCCGGCTCCACGTGTGGGCGAACGAGGTGTTCATCGACCAGTGGTTGCTCATCCGTTTCGTGCCGGCGATTTCCCACGTATAGTGATCTTCACCGTCAGTCAGGTACGGATTGTGGGTCGTCAGGTTGACGATCGGCGCGTTGAGCGCCGCGGTCTCGAGGTTCCACGCGGTGAACGAGGGCCCATCGTCCGCATTCCCGACCACGCCGTCCGGGCCGGGATCCCGCACCGTGATCGGAATGTTGTACGCCTCGAACGGGCGATTCGGGTTCAGCACAACCTGTTTGTTCTTGTCGCCACGCCAGATGACGCCGCTGCGCACGCCGAAGTTGGGGATGAGCTCGCGTTCCAGCCACGCGGCCAGCTCCGAGGTCACGTTGTTCTTCCAGTTCGGATCGATGCGCTCGTTCGTGCTGCCGCCCGTTGCTGCAACCAGCCGGCCTTCCTCGCCCCGCTGCCACAGTCGGTCGCCGTTGCGGTCGTTCCACACGTAGCGCTTGGACCAGGCGAGGGGGTTCGGGTTCTGACCGGCAACGTTGCCGGAGACCCGCCAGGCGTACTGGCCCCAGTTGGCCTTGACGAGGGTCTTGCCGTTGCCTTTGATGTTCCAGACGATCCCCAGCCGCGGACCGACCGTGTTGAAGTGAAAAACATCGGGGTTCGCGGGGAAGCGCACCTCTGTTGCGTTGAAGCGTCCCACCGGATGGACCTGGTCGGGGTACCCGTTCCGGTACCGGTCGAACCGGATTCCGAGGTTGAACGACAGGTGGTCGTTGAGCTGCCACGCGTCGTTGACGTAGGCCGAATACGTCCACTGGAAGTTCTTGGTCTTGTTTGGCGTTTCGAACAGGACCACTTCGGACGGCGCGCCGTTGATCAACCGATGCTCGACGTCGGGGGGCAGACCCTGAACTCTGTTGTCGTTGGGCGCGAGATCCTCGAGGTCCTTGTCGGCGCGACTGATCCGGCCGGGCTGGTTCCCGGGCGTCGGGTAGTAGGCGATTTCCCATCCAAACTTGAGGTTGTGGCTGTTGCCCCAGCCGCTCTTGAAAAAGCTGAGGGAGCCGTTCATCTGGGGCCGGTACTCGGCCGTATGCGTTTGACGGTCGCCGCCGAACCGCTCTGTGGTGGCCGTGTCGTTGTACAACGGCTGCTGCGGGGCGCGCGAGTAGATGATGAAGTCCTTATAGTACCTACCGGCGCGGGCCTCGAGGAACGCCGCATCCGACAACACGGAGTTGTACTCACCCTTCCATTGGCCGAGCGGGAAATCCTCGTCCTGCGTGCTGTCGGCCGAGGCGAAGATATTGGCGCCTGGGTGGCCCCGAGCCTGTTTGGCTGGAACTTCCCGTTGTAGTTGTAGTAGCCAATCAGCTTGTTGCTCCGCGAGACGTTGTAGGTCCACTTCGTGGCTTTGCTCACGATGCGCGTGTACTGCGGCTCGACCGGGTAGTTCGCGTAGGCCACGTTGGAGGAGTTGAAGCGCAACGAGCCGTACCACCAGAGCCTGTCCTTCTTGATGTAGCCGCCGAGGCCACCGTTGATATCCCGATAATCCTGGACCCGGTTCGTGTCGCGGGCAGGGAGAAAGGCATTGCCCGTCACGCCGAGTGTGAGCTGCCGGTCGTCGATGTTGTGCGAGGCCCAGTCGTCCCGCTCGTAGTCCGCGTAGAACGTGCCCTTGTAGCTGTTGCCGCCTGACTTGGCGATCACGTTACTCATGACACCCGGCGTGGCCATCTCGGCGGTGTGCGCCGCCGTCGAGATCTGCACTTCGTCGAACGAGCCGAAATCGTTGTAGAGATTCTGGAGGGAGGGCGCCATGATCCCTTCGGTCGACAGGCCGTGGCCACCGGTGCTCATGCCGTAGACCGTCCAACTGTTCTCGTTCATGGCATTGCTGCCCCCCACGTCGATCCTTCCCATCGACACGCCAGGCGCCTCGGCCATCAGGGCTGGAAAGTCGCGGGCGGTCGGGAGGTTCGCCATCGTCACCGCGTCGAAGTTGTTGGTGATGTTGGTCGCCGTGGTGTCGACCACTGGCGACTCGCCGGTAACCGTGATGGTCTCTTGCTGGGTGGCGACCTGCAGCTCGGTGTTCACCGTGGCCGTGAAGCCCAGGGTCACGCGGATGCCTTCGCGGATGATCGTGGTGAAGCCGGCCAGCAAGAACGTTACCTTGTACTCACCGGGCGGAACCGCGGCGAATTGGTAGCGGCCCGTTGATGGCGCCGGTCGAACCCGTTACCACTTGGCCGGCCGCTGGAACAGCCG
>JACOUA010000264.1 GCA_016178075.1 Acidobacteriota bacterium | reverse complement strand
AGGCGCGCTCACCGGTCGGAGCCGGGGTCGCAATACGGGGTGCTGCGGAACTCCGAGTCAAACTGTTACACGGGCTCAAGGCACCACTCTCAGGCCGACCTCTCTGCCAACGCCGCGGCCACACTCTACCCCTGTTTCATCGCAACGCTGGGTCCGTCTTCGACGCGTGAACAACTGTTACCTATGCTCCCGGCCGCTCATATCGATTGCGTCTACATCGGGCCAGTGAGTCTACCACCGCCCCCGCGACTATTCCCGCCATGCCCGCAGGCAGTACAGGACCACCAGGGCCGAAGCCGCAATCTGCGAGACGGCGATGGCGATCGTGCCTTCAGGCATGCCCTCCGAGAAGGGAAGCCCGGTCCCGATGGCAAACACGTCGCCAACCACGTTGACGAGGCCCACGGCGATCGCGCAGGTGTATCCGACCTTGTGGCCCCACCACACCAGAGGCAGGGCGAAGAGCCCCACGGTCATGATCGTCCCGTTGACGGTGACGATCATCCCTGGCATCGGATGCTGCCGCGCGAGGCCGACCGCCACCCCGAGCCCCAAGGAGAAGAGCGCTGCGACCAACGAGCTTACCGCGAGCTGTCTGTTCGCACTGGACTCTGCCATATGGCTGATCCTTCTCTTGCCGAGGTTCTGCCGATAATGGTGAAAATCGAGGAGCTGTTCCACACGCCGCCGCAAAGATTTCGTGGCATCGGCCGCCTGCCGGTCGCCGGTCTTGGCCTCGCCGCAGATTCCCGTGGCAACCAGTACTCCCGATAAGCGAACTGCCCGAGGTTCATCGTTGGTGGCTCAGAAGCCTACGCCAGGAATGAGCCGCGCGCTGCGGCGACATGATCGCACAAGACGGTGGGCGCGACGGCTCCATTCGGATGTTAGCCAGGCGAACAGTCGTGATGGCTCCGCGGTCGCGTGCGCGGCGAGAGCCTGAAATGCGAAACTACCCACACCTGCAAGGAGAGCGTCACACAGGGTGCGGAGACAGCAACCGCTGAACGTACCGGCTCACCCTGATGGAGAACGGAATCGGCTTCAAGCCGGGAAATCCCGTCCCGGTTGCGAATCGACCCGGAAGCTTCACGACATCACGCGACCTACTTTGGTGGCGCTCCCGCAGGAGGAATCGGATCGGGCACATGATTGTTGATCGCGGGAATGGTTCCCAGGTACGCCCAGATCGCCTTGAGGTCGTCGTCGCTCAACTGCGAGTAAAAACTCCACGGCATCGGCGGCAGGATCTCGCGCGAAGTCCCCATGTGTTTCCCCGTCCTCAGCGCGTTGATAAAGAGTTCTTCGGTCCAGACGCCGCTGCGCAACCCCGTGTTCGTGTCCGGTGTCAGGTTCGCCGCGAAGGAAACGCCCCACGGTCCACTCCACGCGGTGAGCGTGTCGGTTGTCGCGATGGTCCACGGGCTGCCCGCCGCGGGCTTGTACGGCACCGCGACCTTGATACCTTCCGGATGACCCGACAGCATCTTGTCCATGTCCGGCTCCGGACCTTTTGGCCCAAGCTTCTTGGTGGTGTGGCAGTCGTGACAGCCACCCACGGTCACGAGCACCTTGCCGCGCTCGGTCGGTGTCTGCGTCGGGGCGGCGGCCGGCGCGGGCGCAGCCGGTGGCGCGGCAGGTGGTTGATTGCAAGCGGAGATCGCGACCGCAATCGGCAGGCACGCCGCTACGAGGGGAACGCGATACTGGAAAAGGTGCATCAATTTCGCCTCCTGATATTTCCGTTGGAGTGATAATGTCACCGCAGCCGCCGGCGAATTTCAACATCGAACGGGACATCCCCCTCCTCGATCTCGCGAATGCTAGAGCCAAAGTCACCCACCGGTTCGGAAGTGGCACTGTTCCAAACTCGTTCGAAATCGGCGGAGAACGTATCGTACAGGATGCTGTCGTCACCGCGGTCGACAATGAAGGTCGGACCGTCAGACCCGCTACGTGAAGTGAGATACCAGCTAACCAGCAGTCTGGTGGTCGTCATGATTGCGAAGTGAGTGGGGAGCCCCCTGTACAGCTTGACTTCGCCAGCCGGTACCCCCAGTCCCCCAGGACGCGCAATGTGTGAACCACCTCGCGGCCGATCGCGGATCGCGCTCGCCCTTCCTGGTGGGTTCGGAGCTCAGCGACGGCTGGGTGAGTTAACAAGACTCTCACACGAACGGATTCCTGTATCTTCTGCCTCAGCGCGGCGGCCACGCCACTATGGCCATCGGTGTAGGTGAGCCCCGCAAGTGAAGAGGCTATTATCCTGACCTCGCGCCGCTCTTGAGTAAGAGCATCAACAAAGGCCCGCAGCGCCTCGATGCGGTTGGAGTGCACCGAGGAGACCGCTGCCGCGGGGAATCGTGGCACTCTCGTAGGGTGACTTTGGCTAGACGTAAGCACATCCTGAAGTTGGGCTGACAGCTGTCGCTTCAGCAGCCCCTCACTGACGGCAGTGACAAAAGCCACGGCCAGGAACGCGATACCAAGACTCGAGAAGAGCTGCTGTAACGCTGTGGATGGCATGGCGACGACGCTGGAGGCTAGCAAAAGGAGCAGGCCCGCAAGGCCGGCGAGGGCTGTTCCGGGGTAAACCATCCGATGGCCCCCCATTGGGAGACGGCGGCTCAGGTCGGGCGTCCAGCTGTTCTTCGAGCCCCCTAAGAGGACGCGGCCCGTAGCGGCCGGGCGAAACGGCTGAGACGTCAAGACGACGAAGGAACCGGCCGGATAGGTTTTTCCCTGCACCTCGAAGTCGCGCGTGGCGCGCTGCACGGTGATGCCCGTCTCGCGCAGCGCGTTGATGAACTTCGTCGCGGTCGGGAAGTCAGCCTGGTTGGATGGAATGATGAAGCCGCGCGGGTCGCGCCATTCGGGTTTTCGCAGCTCGGCCCATGCCGCGGCGTCGCGCGCTCCGGGCGCCTGCCCTGAGCCCGAAGGGCCGCCTGCGCCGCGGCCTCCACTCGCTCGCCCGGATTCTGGCGCCAGCTTGGCCGCGACTTCCGCGTACCGGTGCGGCCTTGCGGTCCAGGTGTCGCGGCTCCCACGCTCGATCGAGTTCTTGCCCATCCGGTAGATGTTGAAGAGCAGCGTCTCGCGCATGCGTGAGGCGTAGTCGAGGATCGCCCGGTTGGTCGTGATGGAGTACTCGATCGACTGGCGGAAGTGCCACGTCTGCGGCGGCACGGGAAACGTCAGGTCGCTTGTGGGAAGCTGCCGCTCCATCACCAGCGGAATCTGCATCGGGGTCGGGTTGCCGACCATCTCGGTGAGGATGGCGAGGATGTTGTGAAACGCCGCGGTGTTGCGAATCCCGCCGTTCCACCAGCCGTCGTACGAACCTCCCGATCGCATGGTCGCGCCGGGCTTGCCTTCGGCCGCCAGCCGCGAGTGCAGGGCGAGCCCCACGGACTGCAGTCCGAGGACAAGCAGCGGATCCTGGTTGTAGTTGAACGGGTCGCGCAGTGGGGGAGACCAAAGGATCGTGCCGGCCGGGCCGCTCTGGTGATGATTGTAGAGGACTTGGGGGAACCACTCGTGATACAGGACGCGGTTGATGTTCTCGGTTTCGAGCTGCGTCGATCCGAAGAAGTCGCGGTTGTTGTCGTGCCCGATGTATTTGTGGTACAGACGCGGCAGGCTCGCCATGCTGCGCTTTTCCGACACCGGGTTCCGCATGTACCAGTCGGCCACGAGATCGTTGCCGTCCGGGTTCGCGTGAACGAAGAGCATGATGATGTCGTTCAGCATCCTCATCGTTTCCTCGTCGGTGCGGCTCACCATCTGGTAGATCATCTCGCCGAGCTGCTGCGCCCCCAGGACTTCACTCGCGTGCAGACCGCCGTCGATCCACACCACGGCTTTGCCTTCTTTCGCCACGGCCCGCGCCTGCTCGTCGGTCAGACCCTCCGCCAGCGCGAGGCGCTGCGAGATCTCCTTGTAGCGCGCGAGGTTCTTGTGATTCTCCGGGGACGTGACGATCGCCATGAGGTGCGGACGCCCTTCGGACGTCTTGCCGATCTCCTGGACGACGATCCGGTCGGACTCTCCGGCCAGCTTTCGCCAGTACGCGGAGATCTGCCTGTAGTTGGCGAGCTGGTAGTCGTCGCCGAAATTGAAGCCGAACTCCTCCTTCGGGGTCGTGAGGCGGCTCTTTTCTTGGACGGCGGGGACCCCTGCACCCCGCCAAGCTCCTCGCTCGCGGGGACCCCTACGCCCCGCTCCGCTCGTCGCCGCGCCGACGATCGTCGTGAATAGCAGGGCAGCGATCAGCAGTCGTGCAAGGGGCCTCATCGGATCCTCCTTATTTGATCCGCGTGGGGCTGCTCGCTCCGGCGAGCCCCCACCCCCACGCGCTGCCGCCTGCCCGCCCAAGCTCGAAGAGCGTAGGCGGGTCGCTCACACTCCGGATCTTGCTGGCGGCGACATCTCCAAATCTGCGGCAGGGCCTCAGCCTCGCGCCGAGCGAGGGACATTGTACCGTCTAGGCGGGCCTGACAAAGTCCTGCCGACTGCTGTAGCCTGTGAGGACACCGACTGCCCAATCTCAGATGCTCAAGGGCGAACTAGGCCAGTCACCGGACGCGGTGGCGTCGCTCGTCGAGCGCGCGCGCGACGGCGATGAGCGGGCGCTCGCGACGCTGATGCCGCTCGTGTATGACGAGCTGCGGCGCCTGGCGGCCGCCTATCTCCGCCGGGAGCGGCCCGGCCAGACGCTGCAGGCGACGGCGCTCGTGCACGAAGTCTACATTCGCCTGCTGCAGGACTCGCAGCTCGCCTGGCAGAACCGTGCCCACTTTTTCGGCATCGCCGCGCGGTCGATGCGCCAGATCCTCGTCGAACGCGCGCGGGCACGCCGGGCGGAAAAGCGCGGAGGCGAACGAGTTCGCGTCACGCTCGATCCTGGCCTGGTGGCGGCCGCACCGCGATCCTTCGATCTCGAGGTCCTCGACGATGCCCTGACGCGGCTCGGGGCCCTCGACCCGGATCTCGCGCGCGTGGTCGAGGTCCGATTCTTTGGGGGCCTCTCGATCGAAGAAACGGCTGAGGCGCTGAGCGTATCGCCCGCGACGATCAAGCGGCGGTGGAGCCTGGCGAAGGCGTGGCTGATGCGCGAGCTCGAGAGCGACCCTTCGTGACACCTGACGAGTGGAAACGGGTCCGTGAAGTGTTCGACGCCGCGCTCGACCGCGATCCGGCGGAGCGAGCGGCGTTCCTGGATGCCGCGTGCGCCGGCGACGCGAGGCTCTGCGCCGAGGTGGTGTCGCTCCTCAACGTGCACGGGCGCACGGGCGATTTCATCGAAGCCCCCGCGTACGAGACCGCCGCCCACCTTCTTGCCGACGAAGCCGGCGCGTCGCTCGAAGGACGCCTCGTCGGTCCCTACATCATCCGGCACGAGATTGGTCGGGGCGGTATGGGGGTCGTTTATCTCGCCGACGACACGCGTCTGTCGCGGCGGGTGGCGCTCAAGGCGCTTCCCCCGGACGTCGGCCGCGACGCCGCCCGCCGGGAACGGCTGCGCCAGGAAGCGCGGGCCGCCGCGGCCCTCACGCACCCGGGCATCGCCACGGTCTATGCGCTCGAGAAGATTGGCGACGATCTGTACCTGGCGTGCGAGTACGTGCCCGGCCGGACGCTCCGCCAGGTGTTGGCATCAGGCCCGCTGCCCGCGCCGCAGGTCGTCGACATCGCGCTACAGCTCGCGAGAGCTCTGACCGCCGCCCACATGCAGGGTGTCGTGCATCGCGACCTCAAGGCCGAGAACATCGTCAGGACGCCCGCGGGCGTGGTGAAGATCCTCGACTTTGGTGTCGCCCGAGCGGAGAACCTCTCGCCGACGCATCTGACCGAGCAAGGGGCGATTCTCGGGACGCCTGGATACATGGCCCCGGAGCAGGCGCGGGGTCAGCACGTCGACTTTCGGGTCGATCTGTTCGCGTTCGGCGTGCTGATCTACGAACTGGCGTCAGGGTCGAATCCCTTCAGCGCCGACACCGTGCCGGCCACGATCGCGCGGATCCTCGAGGTCGATCCGCCCCCGCTGTCGTCGGTGTGTCCCGCTGCCGTGCCTGACCTCGATCGGATCGTCGCCAGTTGTTTGCGGAAGAACCCAGCGGAGCGCTACCAATCGACTCACGACCTTGTGGCCGATCTCGAGCGGCTCCAGGTGGAGGTGTCCGCAAGTCGCGATCGAGCGGACAGCGGCAGCCGACCGGGGGCGGCTGCACGGGTCGCGCGGGCCTCGACGCCACGCTGGTGGTGGGAGTTCCATCAGCTGACCGTGTCGGCGGTCTACGTCCTGACGATGTATCCAGCCTGGCGGGTACGATCGTGGGTGCCGCAGCCTTGGGGGTTGGTGTTTCTCCTCGCCGTGCTGGCGTGTGCGGCAGCCGCGACGACGCTGCGGCTCCACCTGTGGTTCACGTCGCGCTTCTATCCGCTGGAACTCAGGGGTCAGCGCGGGCTCGCCTTGTGGTGGACACGCGTTTGCGATGCCGGGTTCGCTGCATCGCTGCTGGCGGCCGCGCTCGCCACCGGCGACGCCCACCCCGAGATCGCGATGCTGCTGACGGCTGTCTCCATTGCGGCCGCGGTGGCGTCGTTCATGATCGAGCCGACCGCTGCGCGGGCCGCGTTCAACGATCCTTCCTGAGCGCGGTCCGCATCGTCCCCAGCGTGAACTCGAGCGATTCTCTTGGGATGCTGGTGACAAACGGTCCGATCAGCCACCCGAGGCCGGTCGGGATGTCCCGCGTCAGCGACACCGATTCGCACTGGATGTAGACGCCCTCGCGGCGCTCCTCGAGCGAGCAGTAGTTGTTGAAGCGCCAGAGGAAACCGTTGTCGTGACCGACCGGTTTCTCCCGCTCTGAGGGTGTGCCCGGATGCTCGACTTCGGCAACCCGCGTGCTGCGGCTGCGCACGAACATCCGTGTGGGTGCTACGCGAATGTAGCTCACCTCGTACTCGGTGTTGACGACGATGCCGACCACCTTCTTCGTGAACAGCTGGAGAGAGATGGCAAAGCGATCTCCGGCTCGAGAGAGCGTCCGTGAGCGCCGCACCGCGGGCCGGTAGATGTCCTGATATCGGTCGTACGACTGCATGAGTGTCACGGACCGGTCGAGCGTCGCGTCGGGCACGAAGATGGTTCCGACCCAGTGGTGGCACATGCCGTCCGGCACCTCCATCACTCCTGCGCCGTCGCGTGTTTCCGGCCGGCTCACGACGATCTCCCCGCGGCGAAGCCGGGCGTACACCTCGCGGCTCTCGGGCGCGGGAAGCCGGTCCAACCAGAGGAATGGGACGCTCCCCCACATTTCCCGGCCCATCCGGGTCTCGGTGAGAAGAACATAGCGCTCGAACGCCGCGACAGTCTCGGCGCGCAGGTCTGCGGCATTCGCGGGTGCCGCCGCGGCGAACCATCCGATGGCCGCGCACAACACAGCAAGCGGCGCGGCGATCCTGCGATCCCTGAACACCACCGCATCGCCGACCACGAAGTTCGCCAGCGAGCACGCCGAGACGCTGACCAGGTTGGCGACGAGATAATGCAGTCGTGCGAGCTCCACGAGCGCGATCATCAGCACGAGGTTGCCGACGATCGAGATGGCCCCGTTCGTCAGGTTGAACCGGGCCAGTCGGCGCAACAGCTCCGGCACAGACGAGGGCCGATCCGCCCACGTCCAACGAACGTGCCAGACGAAGTTGTGCAGGATCGTGAGCTCGACCGCGGCGAGGAGCGCCACGGCGTAGGGCACGCCGAGGCCGTCCGTCAGCAGCCAGAGGCACCCGAGCTGCACGAGCAGTCCTGCCGCGCCGACGAGGTTGAAGATCGCCCATCGCGCGGCGCCCACCCGATACGGCCGAGTGGCCACTAGGCCTCCTTTCCCACGGCACCGGGCAAGGGCTCCGCCAGGTACAGCTCGTGCGCATGGCCGGCGGCCGACACGAGAGCCGTCAGCGTGAGGCCGCCCGTCGCCACGATCCCGCCAACATCGAAGAGCCCGTACTCCTCGCCAAGCATCGTGACTTTTGGATCGAAGAGGAGCGCGAGGGTGCCGGCGGCCAGCAGGATCCGAAGCTCGGTCGGGCCGAGCTTCCAGAACGACATGCGGAAGGTGCTCAGGCAATAGGTCGCGAGAAAGAGCTCGATCGAGAGGATGTAGTACGCGATGAGCACGCCTGCCGCGACGAACGGCCGCATGTATCCCGACAATGCCAGACCGCCGAGCACGAACAGAACCCCGAACGTGTCCAGTACGTGATCGACGTAGAAGCCGTAGCGCGGCCGCTGCCGTTGGCGCACGCGGGCCAGCGTGCCGTCCAGGCTGTCACCCAACCAGTTGAGCGCCAGCCACACGACCGCTGACACGAGCGCCAGGCGGTGCTCGCGCGCGAGCCAGTACGACACGCCGGTCATGAACATCGCCACCAGGGCCAGGGCGGTAAGGTGGTCGGAATTGATTCGTGGTGGTATTCGATCGGCCAGCCAGATCAGGCATCGTCGCTCGAGCGCGGTCAGGAATCCTGTTGACACCCGCGTGGCTTCGTTGAAGGGTTCGCTCATCTTGGTACTCCTGTGCAGTTGATCCACCGCCACACCTATCCATGCGAAATCTCGCCTCGGAACGGCTCACCATCCAGGCTGAGCCGTTTTGCACGCGCGTGGCGCATTGGACGACTGGGTGAGTCGAAAGGAGTGGACCACGCCGCCGGCCCAGCCATAAACTGCTGGGCTTCGCGTCTGGCTGCCGCAGTCACACCGTCCCGGAACGCGCCGTCTCCGAGCGCGCCTCCTGCAGCCGCGCCTTCGACCCGCTCGTCCAGAGCGCCAGCCAACCTCAGGTCCGTCGCGCGGTCATTCAGGGAGCTCAGGCTCCTGATAGAGCCGGGAGATCCGGTTTCCGTCACCGACTCTTCAGGATCGGAGATTCAGGGTCCTGTGGTCGGGCTGTCGGATTCGCTGGTCGCCATCACGGTGAAGGGGACGCGGCGCGATTTCCAAGAGGATCAGGTGCGCCAGATCGTGCGACGCCGCAGCGACTCGCTCTGGAATGGAGCGCTCATCGGGCTTGGCGTCGGCGCGGGTGTCGGTCTGGTGGGAGCCGGAGTCGTTGCGAACACCAAGGATCCTTCATGTCCCTTGAATCAATATCCGTGCGACGTCCTCGGTGCCATCGGCGCCGGGATCACGTTCGTGGCCGGTCTCGCTGTTGGGACCCTTGGTGGCATTGTCACGGACATGCTGGTCAAAGAACACACGGTCGTCTATCTTCCCGGCCAGTGGAGCGGGATCGACCCAGGAAGCGGGTAGGGTCGAGAAGCGGACAAAGACGTTACAGGTCGGCCCCGTGCTGTCCAGAGGACGGACCGGCGTCGCGGTTTCGCTCCGGTTCTGACGAGCGATCGCGGGGGTGTGCGTCACACGAGACGCCAAAACGGAAAGGGCCGGTTCGAAACGGGCCCCGAAGAGATGCCCGGCTCAGGTCGGGCACCACGACCGGGTGATGGCCCGGCACCATGACCGACGACTACGTCGCGGCGACCTGGAGGCCGGCCTTGAACGGCGCCACGCCCGGCATCTCCCAGTCGTTCCACATCACGTCGACCTGCCTCTGGATGTAGTCGACATCCTCGTCGATGAGGTGGGCGAAGCGTCCCTGCTTGACCAGGTACTCGCGGACGGGGATGCGGCCTTTCCGGCGCGCATCGTAGGTGTAGACCACCTGGCCCTCGATGATCTCGTAGAGCGGGAAGATTCCGGACTTGATCCCCAGTTCGCCGAGCTCGCGCGAGTACGCGGGGTGGAAGTCCCAGCCCTTCGGGCACGGATCGAAGGTGTGGATGAAGGTCGGGCCGCCGATGGCCAGCGCCTTTCTCGTCTTGTTCATGAAGTCGAGGGCCGGGAACGTCGCGCTGGCCGTCGCGATGTAGCGGCAGTTGGGATGGCCGACCGCGAGCATGGCCGCGACGTTCTTCTTCCAGCGGCGGTGCATGATCCGGTGCTTGGTCCCCGGCGGCGTGAAGGTCGTCTGCGCGCCGTAGGTCGTGAGCCCCGTCGCCTGGATGTCGGTGTTCGCGGCCGACTCGTTGTCGTACATGATGATGAGCAGGTCGTAGTTGCTCTGGAGCGCACCGGAGATCCCGGAGAGCCCCATGTCGCCGCCGCCCAGATCGCCGGAGAAGTTGATGACGTTGATCTTCTCTTCTTTGATCTTGCCCTTGCGCATCAGCGCGCGCAGGCCGGCGGCCATCCCGACGGCCGACGAACCGCCCGCGCCGAGCTGCGTATGCATCCAGGGAATGATCCAGGGCGTCGTCAAGTAACTGGTGTTCGCGACATACATGCACCCGGTCGCCCCGGTCGCCACCGTGCGGGGTCCGGACGCCTTCGCAAAATCGCGCATGACCAGCGCCGACTCGCATCCCTGACAGGTCCGGTGCCCCGAAGTGTAAAACTCTTCGAGCGGCGCGTCGTGCACCTTCTTGATTTTCTCGAAGTCGATGACCGGAAGCTTGGTTGGCATGGTGGTT
>JACOUA010000263.1 GCA_016178075.1 Acidobacteriota bacterium | reverse complement strand
GGAGGGAGAATACCGGGCGTATTTGACCGACGAGCAACGCGGCGGAACCGGGGTCCCCAACGCGCGTTTCCCAGCGCGTTGGGGTGGTGGGGCGGGATGCATCGGCGGCCGAATGCCACCGTAATTATGAAACGCACCACTAAGATGAGGTTAGTTCGTCAGGCCAAGGAACGGGTCTTTGCGCGCGTGCGCGGGATCCGGCTGGCGCAGCACGCATACGCCCGGGTCCGCCGTGCCGCGTACGAGCGGCGCGTCCGGCGCTTCGTGAGCGAGCGGACAGGCCGCGGCGATCGCCTGCCGGTCGGCATCGTGTACGAAGCAACGATGCGGTGCAACCTGCACTGTGAGTTCTGCTACGTCGGCGATCTGCTGAACATCGAAGGCGAGTGGCGGCAGGAATTGACCCTCGACTCGCTGCGCCGCGCGTTCCCCGACGGCGCCGGCCTGCAGGTGAGCCTCACCGGCGGCGAAGTCTTCATGCGGAAGGACATCATGGATGTCCTGGAGCTCTTTCGCGAGAAGGGCTACTCCTGCGGATATCTGACGACGAACGGGACGATCATCGATGAGGCGCGCGCGGACGCGCTGGCCGCGCTCGCGCGGCGCGGATTCCTGAAGCACGTCAGCGTGTCGATCGACGGCCCGCCGGAGCTTCACGATCGCGCGCGAGGACTGAAAGGCACGTTCGAGCGCACGGCGGCAGGCTTGCGTCGACTACAGGAGGCCGCCCGGCGATCGGGCGCGCCCCTTCGGGTCAGCATCAACACGACCGTGGCGCATGAGAGCCTCGACGAGCTGGACCGGATGGTCGACGTGGCCGAGGAGCTGGGCGTCGATGCGATCGGGCTGAATCACTTGATGTACAGCACGCCGGAGGAAGTCGCCGAGACCGTTCGGATGATTGGCGCACGCGATGCGTCGGTCATCGCCACCTTCGTCACGCCCGATCCGGGCATCACCCCCGACCAGGTGCGGCAAAAAGTGTCGGCGCTCGAGGCGAAGTGCCGGACGAAGGGTCTCCGATTCGGTTCATTCGGGTCGAAGTCGGCGACCTGGCGACGCAATCGCTCGAAGAGATCTGGAACGGTGACCAGTACATCCAGTTGCGCCGGCGGCTGTTGGAGCAGCGGCTGTTCCCGGTGTGCCGGCGCTGCTGCAAGGTGGAGTTGACTCAAGTCAATAGTTCACAGTTTTCAGTTATCAGTAAGGAACCAGCCGGCGCGAACGGGACGACTTGAGGCTTGACTGTGAACTGCGAACTATCAACTGTGAACTACTGAGCCTCATGCCTATGCTCGGCCGCCGCACGCTCCTCGTGAATCCCCCGTTGGTCGATGGCGTAGCTTTCACCAGGCAGGGACGCTGCCAGGAACGCGAGGAGGTGCTCGGGACGACCAAGCCGCCCTACACGCTGGCGCTCCTGGCCGCGCTCCTCCAAGCCCGGGGCTGTGATGTGCGGCTGGTCGATCAGACGGCCGAGAATCTCTCGACGTCCGCCTTGATCGCGCGCCTCGACGCCGAAGGCTTCACTCCGACGGTGATCTTTTTTCCGAGCACGATTCCGACGCTCGCCGCCGACGCCTCCGAGATCGCGACGCTGAAGGCGCGATGGCACGTCCCGATCTTCTGCTTCGGCCCACATGCGTCATGCGCCCCGATGCAGTCGATGGAAAAGGCGCCGGAGGTCGATGGCATGTTCGTCGGTGAGCCCGAAGACGGCGTCGTGCAGCTCGCGAGCCTGACGGCTCTCGGCGAGATCGACCGCGTCCCGAGCCTCACGTTCCGGCGCAACGGCGAGGTCGTGCCGCACAAGGCCACCGGTGTCTACTCGGGCTTCCTCGAGATGCCGTACCCCGCGTGGGACCTCGTGCCGCTGCACCTCTACCGGCTGCCGCTCGTCGATCGGCCCTACATCCTGGTCGAAACCAGCCGCGGATGTCCCTACTCATGCGACTTCTGCGTCGTCCCCCTGCATCAAGGCCACAAGTTCCGCGAGCGGGACGCCAAGTCGCTCGTTGACGAGATGGAGCGGACGAAACGCGACTTCGGGATCGAGCATTTCTATCTGTGGGGCGACACCGTGACGCTGAACGTCAAGACGTTCAGCCGGTTCTGCGACGAGCTGATCGATCGCCAGCTCGGCATCACATGGATCGGGAACTCCCGCGCCGACAACCTGGTGGACGAGGCGTTCGTGCGCCGGATCAAGGAGTCGGGCTGTTGGATCCTGGCGCTCGGGATCGAGTCCGAGTCCGACGATCTGCGGCGCGATATGCTGAAGCGCCTCGAGCGCGACAAGATCCGAATCGCGCTTCAGAACCTGCGCCGCGTCGGCATCAAGTCGTTCGCGTTCTTCATCTTCGGGTATCCGGGCGAGACGCCCGAGATGCTCGAGCGCACGACGCGGTACGCGCTCGAGCTGGACCCCGATTTCGTCAACTTCTATCCCGCGGTGCCGTATCCAGGGACCGAGCTGTACGAGAAGTGCCGGCGGGAGGGCCTTCTGGCCGATGAAGATTGGACGAGGATGGAATACTCGTTCTACACGCTGAAGGGCAACGGGCTCGACGAGCAGGTGGTCATGAGTGCCATCAACCGCGCGCGGCGCCGATTCTTCTTCCGTCTTGGTTACATCGTCCGCCACTTTGGCGACGTCGTGCGGGTCATCTATTCCAAGCGCGCGCTCGCGCTCGAGGTCATTTCGCGCCTGCTGTTCAACCGCGTCCCACGTCCATCAGACGGCTCACGGCTCAGGGCTTATGGCTCAGGCCGACCGGAACCCGAAATCAGATTCCGTTCCTAGGACCCGCTGAAGCCCAGCAAGGACTCGTCCGACTGTGGCTTCATTGATGGAGGGTGATCCCCATCCTCCGGCATCAGTCGGGTGACCCGTTCGCGCGCACGTTCCAACAGCGGTTCAACTACGGCACCGTCACCATCAAGGCCGAGCCGCGGGGCGCCGAGCGCGCACCGAACGTCACCGTGTCACGCTTTCCCAACCGACCTTGATATGATGTCGTCGGATAGACGGCGGGCGTGTGACCCCACGTGTTCAGCCGCATCGGCTCGGGTTTCTCACGGTCGGGCAGACCGCCCGCATCCTCGGCATCAGCCCGTCGGCGCTGCGGTTGTGGGAAAACGTCGGCCTCGTGTCGCCAGCGCGCAGCAATGGCCGCTATCGCCTGTACAGTCCCGAGCTCCTGGCGGTCCTGAAGCGCATCAAATACCTTCGCGACGTCAAGCTGCTCAACTTCCCC
>JACOUA010000262.1 GCA_016178075.1 Acidobacteriota bacterium | reverse complement strand
TAGCGCTTGACAAAGGTGATCAGATAGAAGACGCCGGCCATCTTGGCCTTCACACGCGGCGACGCTTCGACAAGCTGTTCCATCAGTTACTCCGATCTGAGCGCTTGTACCACGTCCACGCGCGACGCGCGCGAGGGCGTAGCCGCCCGCCGCGCCGGCGGCGATCCCGATCGCAGCAATCACGACGCCTTCCGAGAGCACGCGAGCCAGGATGTGTTGCGGCGCGGACCCGACGGCCAGCCGCACGCCAAACTCGCGTGTGCGCGCACTCACCGAGAACGCCAGCACGCCCGCCACACCGACGACGGCGATCCAGGTGTGATGACGACCGCGCTGCTCATCGCCACGGGCGGGCGCAGTCGACGCGTCTCGATTCCCGGTGGCGATCTTGAAGGCATTTCCCAGGCTTGAATGTCCGGCGCGTCATGCGCGAGCGCGGTAGCCGTCGCGCAGGATAAGACCGCGAGCCGCTTCGAGCGTCAGGCCAAGCTGTTCCTGGATCGCCGGGCCGTGGGCGGTCGAATTCGTCGATGCAGCCTCCTGGATCTGGCAACGATGCAACGGGAGTTGGAAGCGTTGTTCCGATGACCTGTTGACTCGTCGCACCATTAAGGAGTGTACGAGCGGACTGTCGCGAGAAGCCTTGGCCGATCGTAAACTGCAACTCGCCACAGGCCAACTCACTGGACGGGGCGAAGGTGCTGACATACGATGCAGCCATGGAAACTCTGAGCCGGCGCAGTTTCATTCAGGGTGCGGCGGCTCTGGGGCTTGCGTCACCTGGCGTGGGCGCACAGCGCGACGCGGGCTTCCGCGGTCGGCTGTGTTTCTTTTCGAAGCATCTGCCGCGGATGAACGGCCGCGAGCTCGGCCGGTCGCTGAAGGCGCTCGGGTTCGACGGCGTCGATCTCACGGTACGCCCGGGCGGGCACGTCGATCCGAAGCGTGTGGCGATCGAGCTGCCCGTGTTCGTCGACGGCATCCGCCACGAGGGTCTGGCGGTGCCGATGATCACGACCGAGCTGCTATCTGACGCGGATCCGGTCGCGCAGCCGACGCTCGAGACCGCGGCGCGGTTGAAGATTCCGTTCTACAAACCGGGCTACTACCGATATACGTTCGTCGATGTTCGCAAAGAACTCGAAGCCGCCGGCAAACAGCTGAGAGGACTTGCCGATCTGAGCCGCCGTCACGGGGTGCGCCTCGGGTATCACAACCACGCGGGGTACATCGGTGGCTCGGTCTGGGATTTTGCCTCCTTCATCGAGCCGCTCGACGCCGCAACCGTCGGGTATTACTTCGACGTCCGTCATGCGGTGGTCGAAGGCGGAGACGGCGGGTGGCGCACGGCGTTTCACCTGGTGGCGCCGCGGTTGTCGATGATCGCGCTGAAGGACTTCTTCTGGGAAAAGAGCGGCGGCTCGTGGCGGCAGCGGAACTGCCCCATGGGCGAGGGCATGGTCGATTGGAAACGGTTCTTCGTCATGCTCGCGAAAGCGCGTTTTCATGGTCCGGCGTCGCTCCATCTGGAATATGAGGTCGCCGGCGCCACGCCCGCGGCGCAGGAGGAGAACACATTGGCCGCGGCCGCACGCGATCTGGCGTTCGTCAAGGCACGCCTCGCCGAAACATATTCAGGGGCGACGATGTGATCGTCACGCGCCGGCAGTTTCTGCGCCAGGCGTCGGCCATACCCATTGGCGTTGTTATCGTCGCGCCGAAACCCACCGATATCCGCATCGACGAAGTCGTTCACGGCTACGAAGACTACGTGTACCGCGCGCCGTACAAGTTCGGCGGCCGGGTTGTCGACCGCGTCACGCTGCTGAACGTTCACTGCCGCGTCACCACGCGAAACGGACAGACCGCCTGGGGCTTCGCCTCGATGACGATGGGCAACATGTGGGCGTTTCCATCAGCCACGATGTCGTACGACACAACGCTCGAGGCCATGAAAGCGCTGGCGTCGCGCATCGCGCGGCTGGCGGGCGACTGCCCCGAGATCGGGCATCCGCTCGACATCGCGCATGTCCTCGAGCCCGAGTGCCTGAAGGCCGCTGCGGAGGTTTCCGCAGAGCGCAAGCTCACCGAACCCATTCCCAAGCTGTGCACGCTCGTCGTCGCCAGTCCTTTCGACGCGGCCCTCCACGATGCGTTCGGAAAAGTTCACCGCCGGAACGTCTACGACACCTACGGCCCGGATCTGATGACACATGACGTGTCGCGTTATCTCGGGCCTGATTTTCAGGGCGCGCGGCTCGATCGGGCGTTGCTGTCGAAACGGCGGGAGCGCATCCCTGTGTTTCACAGCGTCGGCGGACTCGATCCGCTCGAGACCAGGGACGTCGAGAAGCCCGTTCGCGACGGCCTGCCTGAAACGCTGCCTGAATGGATTCGGCGGGATGGTCTCGTGCGCGTCAAGATCAAGCTGCAGGGTGACGACCTGTCGTGGGACGTCGAACGGACGCTGGCGATCGATCGGATTGCCTCGGCCGTGCAGGCCGAGCGACGCGTCGCCGATCTCGCGTATTGCCTGGATTTCAACGAGCGCTGTCCCGACGTGCAGTACGTCCTGGAATGTCTCCGTCGGATCCGCGCCCGGTCGCCCGAAGGCTTCAAGCGGATTCTCTATGTCGAGCAGCCGACGGCGCGGAATCTCAAGGCGAACCGGCAGAACGTCATGCACGAAGCCGCGCGATTGCGTCCGGTCGTCATCGACGAATCGCTGACGGATCTCGAAAGCCTCGTGCTCGCGCGCGAAATGGGCTACACGGGTGTGGCGTTGAAAGCCTGCAAAGGCCAGAGCCAGACGGTGCTGATGGCCGCCGCCGCGCAAAAATACAAGCTGTTCCTGTGCGTGCAGGATCTCACGTGTCCCGGCGCGTCGCTTATCCATTCGGTTGGCATCTCCGCTCGCGTTCCGGCGGTTGCCGGCATCGAAGCTAACGCGCGACAGTACGTTCCCGCAGCGAACGAGCCATGGCGGCACCGGTTTCCCGGCATCTTTACGATCACCGACGGATACATCCGCAGCGCGGACATCGGCGGGCCGGGGCTCGGAATTCCCGATGACATGGTGCCCCATCCGCCCAGCGGCTGATCAAACTCCAGTCGAAGTCTCAGCCGCACCGAACGCGCCCCGCCGCGCGTCCTCGTGATCCCGCATGAAGTAGTGCTATGGCGAGGGGAGGGCGTTATGCTATCCGCGGAACGGCTCCAATATTTTCTCTCGTCTGCTCATGGCCTTCGAGATCACCAAACGCTGCACTATCGTGATCGCGGCTGTCTCAAGCATGATCGCGGCTGTCTTGAGCCCGGGACTATGGGCGCAGAATACTCCGGATCTCCGGCAAACGTACTCGAAGCTGTGCGGCGGATGCCATGGAGACGATGCCCGTGGCACTCAGCAGGGCCCGGGACTTTCCGGAAATCCGTCGGTTCGCGGGCGCTCCGCTCAAAGCCTGCGTAATGTCATCCGAAATGGCATTCCCGCCGCCGGGATGCCCGCCTTCGATCTCCCTGCCGACACGCTCGATGCTCTGGCAACGATGATTGTCTCGCTCAACGCAGTGGCCGCAAAAAGCGGCGTGCCCGGTGATGTTGCGGCCGGCAGGCAGTTTTTCTTTGGGAAGGGACAATGCGTGTCCTGCCATCTGGTGCAGGGCGAAGGTTCGCCCATCGGACCCGATCTCTCGGATATCGGGCTCGAGCTGACCGTGGATGAGATTCGTGAGGCGTTGCAGAATCCTGACGCGCGGATCGCTCCTGGTTATGGCGTGGTTTCTGTACGCCTGCGCAATGGTCGAACGTTGCGTGGATTCGCGCGCAGCCGCACCAGTTTCGCTGTGGCGATCCAGGACCTGACAGGCGCATTCCACCCGGTGTCGCTCGATGACGTGGCAGGCATCACGGACGAGAAACGATCGCACATGGAACGCGTGGAGGCGAGCGCCGATGAGTTGCGCGATGTGATTGCGTTTCTGAGCCAATTGACCGGCGTACGACCCGGAGCCGCGGCCTCGCGACGGCGTTCCGACACGGGCATCGATTTCACCCGGATCCTGAACCCCAAGCCGGGCGAGTGGCCGACGTTCTACGGAAACGTGAGCGGAAACCGCTACAGTGAACTCACGCAGATTAACCGGGCGAACGTGAGCAGGCTCAGCCTGAAGTGGACCTTTTCCATCCCGCTCTGGTCGCAGTTCCTGCCGGACACTCCCTACTATCGCGAGAATATGCGGTACTTCGGACTGGAGACCGTTCCGATCGTGGCCGACGGCGTCATGTACGTGACAGGGCCGAACCAAGTGTTCGCGCTCGACCCGCGCACCGGCGACGAGATCTGGCATTACTCGCGCCCGCGCACTCCTGATCTGGTCTCCGATGCGTCACTCGGGACGAACCGTGGCGTGGCCATTCTCGGAGAACACCTATTCCTGGTCACCGATAACGCCCACCTGGTTGCGTTGCATCGTGTCACGGGCCGCCCCGTCTGGGAGGTCGTCATGGTCGATGAACCGCAGCGTTACGGGGGGACCATGGCTCCGCTGGTGGTCAAAGACATGGTAGTTGCCGGCGTCTCGGGCGGCGACTGGGGCATCCGCGGTTTCCTTTCGGCTTACAAAGCCGCCACCGGCGAACGCGTCTGGCGCCACTGGACCATTCCGGCCAAAGGCGATCCGGGCTTTGAGACCTGGAAGGGAACGGCCGTCACCACTGGCGGGGGCGCGACCTGGCAGACCGGTTCATACGATCCCGACACCGATACGCTCTACTGGGCCACCGGCAATCCGTGGCCGAACTCCGATGATCGCGAGCGCGGCGGCGACAATCTGTTCACCGACTGTGTCCTCGCGCTCGATCCGGCCACCGGAAAACTGAAGTGGTACTACCAGTTCACGCCGCACGATGTTCGCGATTGGGATGCGACTGAGCCCAATGTCCTCGTCAACACCACGTATCGTGGGCAGGAGCGAAAGCTCCTACTGCATGCGGACCGGAACGGCTTTTTCTACGTCTTCGATCGCACCAACGGCGAATTGCTGCTCGCCGAGAAATTCGTTCGACGGCTGACGTGGGCGAGTGGAATTGGCGCAGATGGCCGCCCAATTCGTCTTCCCGAGCGCGACGTGCGTTGTCCGGACCACGCGACAAACTGGCATGGCACCGCCTTCAGCCCGGTCACACGCCTGTATTACGTTCAGGCAACAGAGAAGTGCAACGTCGGACTGTCGCCCGGTAGTTGGAAAACCGAGCGCCCGCGCGTGGACCCTGCGACGAGATATCTCCGCGCGCTCGATATCGAGACCGGGACAATCGTGTGGGAGATCCCGCAGGCCGGACCGATCGACGGCAAGAGAGATGCGGGCGTGTTGGCAACCGCGGCTGGCATCCTGTTCTACGGAGACGCCAGCGGCTACTTCGTCGCCGTTGACGAGCGGGACGGGAAAGCGTTATGGCGCGTTCCGCTGAACGCCACCATCAAGACCTCGCCGATGACCTTCCCCGTCGGCGGACAGCAGTTCATCGCTCTTGCTGTCGGCTCCAACATCGTGTGCTTCGGACTGTAACGCATGGCGGCTTTCTAGTGTCTCGCGGCAATCTTGCCCGCCGAACGTGTGGCTTCAGCCGAACGATGATCGACGATTGGAATCACGATCGCAAAACCACACCGAAGTTGCGGGACAGAACCGATTTAGAAGGCTGGCTGGGTGTTCGGGACGATTTCGCAACTGGTTCGTCGTCAACGTGGGACCGACCGCTGCCGGACTCGTTGGAAGCGCAGACCCCAGCCGCCTCCGAGTGCCGCGTGAATCCCGTCACGACGCCCGCGCGGTCCCGCGAGAAGAAACACGTCGCGGAGTCCGCCAGTGTGCGAAAGCAGGTGGTGAAGCGTCACGCGATGCTGCGCGTCCGACCATTCGGGGATGTGCTTCCGCACCTCGTCATCGATTGAGAGGCAGCCTTGCTGCGCGAGCAGCAGGATGCTCATGGCGGTGAAGACCTTCGAAATCGACGCAGCCTCAAAAACCGATGCGGGACCAATCGGGACGCCCAATTCCAGGTTTGCCATCCCGTAGCCACGTTCGTACACGACCGCATCGTTCCAGCCGACGGCCACGCTCCACCCGGGCGAGTCCGCTCTATTCCATTGCGCAAACAGCCTGTCCACTCGTGCCTCAATCGATTCGGCAGATGGCGACTGGGCACGAGCGGCTGCCGGATCTTGAGCTGAGCCCACCGACACAGCGAACGACGCGATGGCGACCGCAGTCGCGACAACCACGTCTACTCGTCTGGCAGGATGGCCTCTCATGCGCGCCGGATCCTACCGCAAGTTTGGGTTGTGATTCGGGCGAGACTACGTCGGATGAATTGGCTGGGAGGCAGGGATTCGAACCCCGATAACGTGGTCCAGAGAACCGCTGACGGGGTTCTGCCCGTTCCGGTCCGTGCGGTTTCAGGCCGTTTTTCTCGCCATCATGTTCGTCGGCTCCCGTCCGTTTCGCTCTGTTCTTGTGCAGCGTGTCTCATTGTGTCTCAGAGCTCGCCGCTGCCCGAGCACGTGGTTCGCGACACATGAGAGGG
>JACOUA010000261.1 GCA_016178075.1 Acidobacteriota bacterium | reverse complement strand
GGCGACCAGCTTTATTCGGACTGGCGGGTTGTTGATGCGTCCGTGTACCCCGGCGACGGCAACGTGGGGGAGATCGGCGGCCTTCGGGCGAGCGATGAACGCGACCTTCGCTGGATTCCGGCCGGCGGCGGCGACTCGTGGCTGATTGCCTCGGCGCAAGGCGGTGAGCATCCACACTTCACCCGCGATTCCGATCGTGTCTTCATTACCACGCGGCGCGGCCTGACATCGGTTCGAGTCGACGGCTTCGACCGGAAGACACACGTTCAGATTACCGGCACGGGCCCCGGTCAGAATCCGCCAAACGCGGATGACATCGAGCTGTCACCCGACGGCACCCAGGCGTTCGTCAGCCTCCAGAACAAGCATTTTCTCGTGCCGGTGCCGCGGGCCGGACGCGAGGTCGTGCGGATCAACATCCGGCCGAGAGGCGACTCGGCGGTGCCGATCACACGGATGTCGATCGAGGGCGGCGACCATCTGGCGTGGTCTGCTGACGGGCGGTTTGTCAGCTGGTCGCTCGGGTCGCGGATCTACCGACAGGCGCCTGGCGCCGACAAGCCGGAAACGGCGGACGCCGTTGTCGAGGCCGCGCGCCATACGCCGAAGGGCACGGTCGTCCTTAGCGGGGCGCGCATCGTCACGATGAAGGGCGCCGAGGTCGTCGAGCGCGGCGACATCGTGGTGACCGACAACAAGATTGTCGTGGTGGGGCCCAAAGGGAAGGTCAAGGTGCCGGCCGGCGCGCGAGTCCTCGACGCCAGCGGCAAAACCATCATCCCGGGATTCGTGGACGTGCACTCGCACATGTGGCCGCCACGCGGCGTCCACAACACGCAGGTGTGGCAGTACCTCGCGAACCTCGCCTTCGGCGTCACCACGACGCGTGATCCCCAGACGTCGACGAACGACGTCTTCGGGTACGCGGACCTGGTCGAGACGGGCGACATTCTCGGCCCGCGCGTCCTGGCGACCGGGCCCGGCGTGTTTGCCACCTCCGGGCTCGACGATAAAGACGCGATCGCCGCGTTCCTGAAGCGGTACCGCGAGGCGTACAAGACCGACACGATCAAAGCCTACGTCTCCGGTGATCGCATCGTCCGGCAGTGGGTCATCATGGCCGCGCGCGCGCACCGCATGATGCCGACGACCGAAGGCGCGCTGGAGATGAAGCTGGATCTCACGCAGATGATCGACGGGTTCACCGGCCTCGAGCACAGCCTTCCGATCCAGCCGATTTACAAGGACGTCGCCCAGTTCGTCGCGAAGACCGGGACGTTCTACACGCCGACGATCCTCGTGGCGTATGGCGCGCCCTGGACCGAGAACCTGTACTTCGAGGATGGCACCGTGCACGAGAACCAGAAGATGCGGCGCTTCATCCCGCACGAGCTGCTCGACTCGATGGTGCGGCGGCGCGCGCAGTGGTTCATGAAGGATGAATACGGGCATGCGGGCATCGCGCGTGGCGTGGCGGCCGTCGTGAGGGCCGGCGGCAAGGTCGGTCTCGGCAGCCACGGGCAGTTCCAGGGGATCGGCGCCCACTGGGAGATCTGGAATCTGCAGTCAGGTGGGCTCAGCCCGCACGACACGCTGCGGATCGCGACAATCTTCGGGGCCGAGGCGCTCGGGCTGCAGCGGGACGTGGGATCGCTCGAAGCGGGGAAGATGGCGGACTTGATCGTCCTCGATCGCAACCCGCTTCAGGACATCCGGAATACGTTGAGCATCCGGTACGTGATGAAGAACGGCGAGCTGTTCGAAGGGGACACGCTGGATCAGGTCTGGCCCTCGCAGAAGAAGCTCGAGAAGCAGTACTGGTGGGATCTGGATCCGAAGGTCGCCGAGCCGCGCCGGGTGACGCAGTAATTACGGTGGCGCAGAGCTTTAATGTAGTTTTCAGTTCTCAGTAGTCAGTTTTCAGTTCGGATCTCGCCCGCAAATAACTGAAAACTGATGACTGACAACTGAGAACTACGCTACAGCGAAGTGAAAAACGCTGTAGAGCCTGAGAAACGTGTCCACGATCACCACAGAGCTCACAGAGCACACCGAGATGAATAGGGTTCCCTCCGTGGTCTCTGTGGGCTCCGTGGTAAAACGGGTCGTCTCGCAAGCTCTTTACCTCTGCGAGATCTCATCGAAGCTCCTGATCGACGGGTGGCCATTCGCGTCGTTGACCTTCAGGTTGCCCGGCCGTAATGCCAGCCGCGTCGCCAGGCCTGCGGCACGAGCGGCGTCGAGCTCGTCGACGAGATCGGACACAAACACGATGCGATCGGGTGGCAGCTCGAAGGCCTGCGCGATGACTCGATAGCTTGCCGCATCCTTCTTTGATCCGGTGGTGGTGTCGAAATAACCGCGGATGAACCTCGTGAGGTCGCCTTCGGGACAGGTTGAAAACAACAAGCGCTGCGCCAGCACGCTCCCCGATGAGAAGATCCTGACATCCCGCTCCTGACCGTGCCATCGCTCGAGCGCGGGAGCGACGTCCGCGAACACCACACCGCGCAGCTCGCCGAGCTCGTACCCTTTCCGCCAGATCAGCCCTTGCAGGGTCTTGAGCCCGGTCGATTTCCGATCCTCGTCCATCAACCAGAGCGCGTAGTCTTCAATGGCCCGCGGCGCGTCCGCGCGTGTCTCGCGCGCGCGCTCGCGTCTCAGCTCGTCCAACGCCTCCGCACCCTCGGACCTCGCCGTCAGCGCGTCGAGGCAGGAACGGAGCTGCTGACGCGCGTACGGAAACAGGACCGAATAGACGAAGTCGATCGGGGTTGTCGTGCCTTCGATGTCGAGGAGAACGCCGCGAATGTTGGATGGGCTCGGTCGATTGGTCAGCAAAACGCTCCGACTGGATCACGAAGACACGAGACCGAACCATGTCACGAAGACACGAGATCTGATGATGAAGAGCCTTCGTGCCTTCGTGCGCACGGTTTCAGCTTCGCGTCTTTGTGTTCGACACATAGCTTGGTCCGAAGCAGACTGGCTGGAACGCTTCATCGACTCCGCTGGCGGTGTAATGTGGCGTCCAACCGGCCGGATCCTGGAACAATCGAATAGCGCGGATGCGGCGTTCCGCACAGAGATCGAACCAGTGGCGCGTCCCGCGCGGGACGCGGAGCAGGTCGCCGGCTTCCACTTCCACGGCGAACACCGGGCTCGAACCGGGGTTCACGTGAAAGAGACCACGGCCTTCGACGATGAAGCGGACCTCGTCTTCGTCGTGCCAGTGTTCGACGCTGAACTTCGCGAGCATGGCGTCGAGGTTGGGCGTGTCTGGCTTGACGTCGATCACGTCCGCCGTCACGTAGCCCCCGCGCGCCTTGAGCGCGTCGATCTGCGGCGCGTACGCCACGAGGATGGCGTCGGCCTGCGGGTCGGCCGCGACCTCGACCTCGGGCGACCAGCGCTCGTAGTCGATGCCGTGCCCGGCAAGAAAGTCCGTGACCTCAGCCTGGCCGCTGAGCGTGCGGTTCTGATCGGGGATTCTGACGATGGCCATAGTGACCCTTATTCGGTCGTGGTGCCCGGTTTCAGCCGGGCCGTTCGCCCCACGACCTCGAGAAGAAACTCCAGAATCTCGACGTGCCGCGTCGCTTCCGCCAGATCGCGGCCCCACGTGTAGAGTCCGTGGCGCCGCAGCAGGAACCCGTGAGCCTCCCGATGCGCAGCGATCAGCGCGCCGACGCCCGCAGCCAATCTGGTGAGATCCTGGTCGTTCGCCAGGATCGGCACCCACTCGCGATGCTCGTGCGTGGTGACGCCTTCGAGCCCTTTGAGCATCTCGAACCCTGCGAGGGTCAGCCCGCCCCCCGCGGCATGCGCGTCCGACAGGATCGTGCTCCAGACCGAGTGGGTGTGCAAGACGGCGCCAGCGCCGATCGTCTGCGCGATGGTCAGATGAAGCGGTGTCTCGGCCGACGGCCGGCCGTCCCCCGCGGCGGGCCGACCGTGCTCGTCGACGAGCAGGATGTCCGCGGGCACCAGCTGTCCCTTGGAGGCGGCGCTCCGGGTGATCGCCAGGCGAAAGGGCGATCGTGAGACGACCTGGCTGAGATTGCCGCTGGTGCCCAGCACCCAGCCCCGCGCGTCGAACCGGCGGCCGACCTCCGCCAGCGCCTCCGCCGCGCGCTCGAAATCGCCCGTCATCAGCGCCATCCTATCCGTTTGCGACCTCGGCACCTACGGGCGTAGGATTGCGGCACTTAAGCGGGAAAGCGTCGTAAAACGAGATCCGGAGCGTGAGCGACGGCGACGCGTGGGGGTGGGGCCCCACGCGGATCAAGTTTCGGGGAGAGTGCCGCAAGTAAGATCCGGAGCGTAAGCGACAGCGGCGCGTGGGGGTGGGGCCCCACGCGGATCAAAGAATGAGGGCAGCATGACGAAGCGACTCTTAATCGTCCTGTTCGCGTTGGCGGTAGCGGCTGGCGCGCTGGCCCAGCAGGCCACCTTCACGATGGCGTTGACCGGCGATTCGATCATCACCCGCAAGGTGTCCGTCTACAAGGAGCCGGAGTTCCTGAAGCTCATCGAGATCATCCGGGGCGCCGACGCCTCGTTCACCAACCTCGAGATGCTGTTCCACGACTACGAGGGGTACGCGATGAACGAGAGTGGCGGCACCTACATGCGCGCGGAGCCGAAGCTCGTGAACGAGCTGGTCTGGGCCGGCTTCGACATGGTGTCGCGGGCGAACAACCACACGGGAGACTTCGGCGTGATCGGGATGCGCAAGACCACCGAGTACGTCGAGAAGGCCGGGCTCGTGCAGGCGGGCGTCGGCGAAAGCCTCACCGAGGCGCGCGAGGCGAGGTTCCTCGAGACCCCCAAGGCGCGGGTCGCGCTCATCTCGTTGGCCTCGACCTTCACCGCCCACTCACGCGCCGGTCAGACCCGCGGCGACATGCCGGCACGTCCGGGGTTGAATCCGCTTCGCTTCACGACCACCAATGTGATCACGAAGGACCAGATGGAGCGCCTACGCGCGCTGGCGAAGGAGATCGGTTTGGGCGCCGGCGGACGAGGCGGGCAATCGGGCGACACGTTCTCGCTCATGGGCACGCGCTTCGTCGTCGGCGACAAGCCGGACCTGCGGACCGAGCCGCTCAAGGAAGATCTCGATGGGATCGCGTCGGTCGTGCGCAACGCGTCGCGCCTGGCCGATTACACGATTGTGACGATCCATTGTCACGAGAGCGATCGCGATCGGACCGTGCCACCCATGTTCCTTGTCACCTTTGCGCGCGCGATGATGGACGCGGGCGCCGACCTCTTCGTCGGCCACGGCCCGCACGTGCTGCGCGGCATCGAGATCTACAAGGGGAAGCCGATTCTCTATAGCATCGGCGACTTCATCTTCCAGAACGAGACGCTCCTGCGGCTGCCAAGCGAGAACTACGCGCCGTACGATCTGGGTCCCGACGCGCACGTCGCCGACTTCAACGATCGGCGGAGCAACTTCGGGAAGAGCAGCTTCCCGGCCGACCGGGAAATCTGGGAATCGGTCGTCGCGGTGCCAACCTGGCGCGGCAGGCAGCTCGTCGATCTGGCGCTCCATCCGATTTCGCTGGGCTTCAGCAGGCCGGTGACGGTGCGCGGGCGCCCGATGCTCGCCGACCGCGAGCTGGGGAAGAAGATTCTGGACGACGTGATCCAGCGGTCGCAGCGCTTCGGGACGAAGATTGCCGTGAAGGAAGGTGTCGGCTACGTCGAGCTGGGAAATACGTCATCGCAGCAGTGAAGAATGTGGCGGATGAACCGGCGACAATTCCTCGTTGTCTCCAGTGCTCTTATGGCGGGCCGCTTCGCTCAAGCGGCGGACGCCCCCACGTCTGTCCAGCCTCCAGCGTCCACTTCCTACGACGGCGCCGCCATCGACGCGCTCTTCGATCGCAGCATCGTCATCGACGCCCTGTCGGCGGACGAGGACTGGGGCGATCTCGTGTTCGAAGCGGTCAAGCGATCCGGACTGACGGCCATCCAGACGAGCCTCGCCAATCAGGACCTCACGGTGGCCCAGCGGGATTTGAAGGAGTGGCAGGGGCGCTTCGACACCTACCCGGATCGACTGATGAAAGTGGTCCGCGGCCGTGAGATTGCCGAAGCCAAGAAGACCGGTCGTCTGGGCGTCGTCCTCGGATTCCAGAACGCGACGATGATCGGATCGAGCGTGAAGAATCTCGACGTGCTGCACGCGGCCGGCACGCGCTGCATCCAGTTGACCTACAACGCGCGAAACCTCCTGGGCGACGGCTGCACCGAGCGCACCAACGCAGGCCTGTCGGACTTCGGTGTCGACATCGTACAGCGCATGAACGAGCTCCGCATCGTCGTCGATCTCTCCCATTGCGGCGAGCAGACGTCGAAGGACGGGATCGCGTTCAGCAGGCTGCCGGCGGCCTTTACCCACACGATGTGCAAGGCCATCCACGACCATGTGCGGGCGAAGTCCGACGAGCTCCTGAAAGCGATGGCCGCCAAAGGCGGGATGATCGGGGTCGCGACGCTCGGCTACTTCATCGGCCCGACGCCGGGAACCAGCTTCGACGACTACCTCCGCCACGTCGATCACGCCGTGAAGGTGGCGGGCATCGATCACGTCGGCGTCGCTTCCGACTACGCGATACGCGGCATCGAAGCGACGGCGACCCGGGAGAGCTGGTACGTCCCCCGTCTGAAGTCGTTCAAGCCGATCTACAACGTCCGCTGGCCGCCCTGGATCAAGGAGCTCGATCCGCCCGACCGGTTCCGCACGATCGCCCACGGCCTCGCGAGGCGAGGCTACAAGACCGGCGACATCGAGAAAATCATCGGCGGGAACTGGGCGCGGTACTTCACGGAGGTTCTGGGGAATTGAGGATTGGAGATTGGCGATTGACGATTGATTGACGAGTGACGATTGACGATTGCCGGGAATGAAGGACGATTTCTCTGAATTCCTCGGAATTCAGCCCAATCGTCCTTCATTCAACAATCACCAATCGACGTTCGGCAATCAATCTGCAATCGTCAATCGCCAATCCTCATTTCGTCTGGGCTTCCTCGTACAGCGCCAGCGTGTTCCCCTCCGAGTCGGTGAAGAACGCCATCCACAGGTCGTAGGTCGGCATCCGCGCGATGATGTGCGGCTCGCCGACGAAGGTGACGCCACGGGACTTGAGCGCGTCGACATGCCTGCCGATGTCGGTGACCTTGAAATAGAGGATGGAGCTGGGGTGGTCGTGCTCCGGCTCCGGAATGGACAGCATCAGCCGGACGCCTCCGGCGTCGAAGAAGGTCAACCGCTCGCCGCCATCGAACAGGAACTTCAGGCCGAGCGTGTCGCGGTAAAAGGCCCGTGCGCGCGGCACATCCTTGACGGTTACGGCGATCTGGCCGATCTGCGACAGAGCCATCGTGTCGGTCATCATGTGCCTCCTTATTTGATCCGCATGGGGCCCCACCCCCATGCGCCGCCGTCGCTCACGCTCCGGATCGTGCCGGCAGTGTCAGTGCTGAAACTTGATCCGCATGCGGCCCCCACATCCCACGGGCGCGGAAGATCAGCTCCGGCGAGCCGCGGCAGTGTGACGATCATAAGAACGTTGTGCCGTCAGTTGGCGACGGTGCTACCATGTTGCGATCGGCGGGCCACACTCCAGCAGTGTAGGCCGGATTGC
>JACOUA010000260.1 GCA_016178075.1 Acidobacteriota bacterium | reverse complement strand
CGCTCTTGTCCTGGCGGGTCCTGCCGACTCGCCACGACTACCGGATCGCGTCGAGCCGGATAGCCCTCGAGATCCCGCCGGACTTTCGTTTCAGCGGCGCGCCGGAGCTTCGCCCGCGTCATGGCGCCGGGATCATCGAGTCCGCGCCCCAGGGCGTCGAACCCAATCGCGAGTCGTCCTTGGAATTGCAGGCGGCAAATCTCGGCAAGGATGCCTCGCTGCTGCTGCGCCAGCGTCTGACGAGCCACACGGCACACGTCCTGATGCCCGCGTGGCTCGAGCGCGACGAGCGCGCCAGACGCGAAGCCCCGTTCTGGCTGATGATGGGCGCGCTCCTCGGGGTCGTCGAGCTGACGGGGCTCATCCTGCTCTGGCGCGGTCGCCGCAGCGCGCTCGATCTGCCGGTCTATCCGTCGCCCGTTCCGCCCGACCAGATCCCTCCGGCGCTCGCCGGCGCGCTGGTCGCCGACGGCGCGGCCCCAAGTCGTCTGCACGCGATCGCCACGCTGTTCTCGTTGGCCCAGCGCGGCGCCGTCAGCATCGACGAGCGTCCGCGAAGCTGGTGGCTAGCCCCCCGCCGATTCGTGGCGCGCATGATGTCGCAGCCTCCCGACCTCCGCCCGCACCAGCGGGTCGTCCTCGAGCTCGTTCGGACCTCCGGCGAGCAGGGTCTCTCCAAGCTGCTCGCGCGGCTGCAGCGAAGGTTCGGAGAGTTCAGGAGCGCGCTCGAGCAGGAGCTGCGGGACGCCGGCTGGATTGATGCTCGACGCCGCCGGCAGAAGCCGGTCTTCGCGGCGGTGTCCACCGGGCTGCTCGTCCTCGCGGGCGCGAGTTTCGTCGTGGTGCTCCAGTTCCTGCCCACCGATGGGCCCGCGCTCCTGGCCATTCCCCTGGCGTCAGCCATCGTGGCCGTTGCCGGGTTGGTCATGGGGGCCAACTACTCGCCGTTGTCGGATGCCGGCCTCCAGCGATCGGCGCTCTGGAAAGGGTTCCGGGTGTCGCTGCAGGACATCTCGAAGGGCCGGACGGCGGCATCGGCTCGGGACGTCTTCGAACCCTTCTTCCCGTATGCGACGGCGTTCGGTCTCGCCCAGGCGTGGACCAAACACTTTGGAAAGGAGGAGCCGGACCTCGAGATGCCCGCCTGGTTCCACGCGGCTCGATTCGACGATGGCAGCGCCGCGTTCGCTGCGATGGTCTCGAGCTCGGGCGGGTCGTCTGGCGCCGCAGCCGGGGGTGGCGCGGCCGGTGGCGGAGGCGCGAGCGGGGCCGGATAAATACATTTGAAAATGTGGTGATTGGAAATCTGGTGATTGATTGATCATTGTTGTATCGACTGATTGATGAAGTATTGACGATTCGATCGACAATAGATTGACAATCTGCAGGTCGACAATTGTTCAATCAATCACCAGATCGAGAATCACCAGATTCTCAAATGTCACGGCGCGCATGACTGATGTCCTTGCGTTGATCCTCGGCGGCGGCCAGGGCAAGCGACTGTTCCCGCTGACGCAGATGCGGTCGAAACCCGCCGTGCCAATCGGCGGGAAGTATCGGCTCATCGACATCCCGATCAGCAACTGTCTCCACGCGGACATCCGGCGCATCTTCGTCCTGACGCAGTTCAACTCGGCGTCGCTCAACCGCCACGTCGCGCAGTCCTACCGGATGGATCTGTTCTCGGGTGGATTCGTCGAGATCCTCGCTGCCGAGCAGACCCCCGACAACCCGCACTGGTTCCAGGGCACGGCCGATGCCGTGCGGCAGGCGTCCCGGCATTTCACACAGTACGACGCGGCGTATTACCTCATCCTGGCCGGCGATCATCTGTACCGCATGGACTTCAACGCGCTGCGGACCACCCACATCGATCATGGGGCGGACATCACGATCGCCGCCCAGCCGGCCTCGGCCCGGGACGCCACCGGGATGGGCATTTTTCGCTTCGATCGCGAGGGTCGACTCCTGGCGTTCGAGGAGAAGCCGAACGCGGCGCGACTTGCCGAGATGGGGTCGAGCGTGCCGCCGGGCTCGACCTTCGCGACGACCTCGGCCGCGAAACCGTTTCTTGCCTCGATGGGGATCTACTTCTTCTCGCGCAACGTCCTGCTCGAGGCGCTGGAGCGCGAGCCGGGCGTAGATTTCGGCCACCAGATCATTCCCGCCGCCCTCGTGAGTCACAAGGTGACGCCGTTCGTCTTCGGCGACTACTGGGCCGATGTCGGGACGATCGCGTCGTTCTACGAGGCCAACATTTCACTGACGCAGCGGGGCGCACCGTTCAAGTTCTACGATCCGCAGCGTCCCTTCTTCACCCATCCCCGCTTCCTGCCGGGTTCGGTCTGCAACGACTGCGCGATCGATCAGGCGGTGATCAGCGGGGGCTGCTATCTCGACCGCTGCACGATCCGCCAGTCGATCGTCGGTATCCGGACAAACATCCAGACCGGATCGGTCGTCACCCGATCGGTCCTCCTCGGCGCCGACTTTTTTGAATCGGAGCCCGCTGCTGACGGCGTGCCGCGGCTCGGCGTCGGGCGCAACGCCGTCCTCGATCGAGTCATCGTGGACAAGAACGCTCGTATCGGGGACGGCGTCCGTCTGTTGAATGAACAACACGTCGACGAGGCCGACGGTGACGGCTTCTACATCCGCAACGGCATCATCGTCGTCCCGAAAGGCGGCGTCGTGAAGACGGGGGCGGTCGTCTAACACGGGGGAGGGGTCCTGTATGTCGAAACACGCCTCCACAGCCACGACCCGCAGTCCGACGTCCGCCCGCGCCCCCCGCGACCTCACGCAGTACTTGGTGCCGCCGCAAGTCATCGCGAGCTCAGAAACGCGGCTCCGCTATCGCATCGAACGCCTGCTCGGCGAGGGCGGGTTCGGCCAGGTTTATCTCGCGACACGGTTAGGCCGCTCACCGGAGGTCCCGGAGGTGGTCTGCATCAAGGTGAGCGCGCGTATCGACGGGTGGCTGCGCGAGGCGTACTTTGGGCAGATGCTGAACGGACATCCGCGGGCCATTCGCGTGCTCGACATGTTTCCGCTGACGCGCCCTGGCGGCATGGATGGACGGGTTCTGTACTGCCTTGCGCTCGAGTACGCGCGCCACGGGGATCTCAGCACATTCCTGTCCCGGTCCGGCAAACGGTGGTCTGAACCCTCCGCCCGACGGGAGATCGCGGGCATCCTCGAGGTGCTCGGCAAGCTGCATCGCGGCCAGACGCTCCACCGCGATCTCACGCCGCTGAACGTCTTCGTCTGCGACGGCCGGCGGCTGAAGCTCGGCGACTTCGGGATCGCGCGGCAGCAGAGCGACCAGCGAGGCATTACCGCGCGCACCATGAACGCGCTGACGGCGCCGAGCGATATCCTCGCGCGTGCCGTCCCCAAATGGCAGGCGCGAGACGACGTGTACCAGGTGGGGCAGCTGCTGGGCATGCTGATCAAGGGGGACGCGCGGGAACGGATTCGGACCCATGAGGTCCGCCGGCTCCCGTGCAGCGACAACCTGAAGGAGATCGTCTACCGCTGCATCGGCGAGCGGCGGAAACGGTACGAGAGCGCCGACGAAATGATCGAGGCGCTTCGCAGTCCGCCCGCGGCGCTCAAGGTCGGACTGCTCCGGACGCTCAAGGGGGTGCACCTCGCCTTCACGGGCATTCTGAGCAAGCGTCGCAGCGAAGCGGTCCGGGCGGCGCGGCGTGCCGGCGCGATCATCCACGGCATGCCCTCGGTGCGCACAGCCGTAGTCGTCCGCGGTCGGCCGAACCCGCTGCAGGCGGCGGGCCGCGATGCAGGCCTAAAGCTCATGGAGATCAAGCGGCTGCGCGCGAAGGGACACCGGATCACGCTGCTCAACGAAACGCAGTTCTGGCGCCTCGCGACCCGGCGCTAGCCGCCCCCCCGCCGCGAACATCGTGCGGAGGCCGACGCGCCGACGGCCCACGTCGAGGTGCACGGGTGCATTCGCCACCACGTCTGCCATCTTTCGATCCTTTCCTGGTGTCTTCGATCCACTTGATCTGGTCGGCATCAGCGTTCTGGTCTGCTACGGCGCCGATCGAGCGACTCAGGCTTATCTTCTCCCGAACCACACGGTCGCTCGCCTCTGCTTCGGCTGGCGTCATGCGCCTCCCAGCCTCGGGTGGCGACAAGCGCGGCGACCATTCGGCGGATCTCGTCGCGGATGGCCGTCACGCGCTCCGGCGAGGCGCCCTTCGGGTCCGCGACAGGCCAATCGAGCCGCTCGAGCCCCGGCGGCACGTAGGGGCATTCCTCTCCACATCCCATTGTGACGAGAAGCGTCGCCGACCCTGCCAGCTCCCCCGTCAGCAGGCCAGGCACGGCGTGCTCGAGGTCCATTCCCACCTCGCGCATCGAATCGACCACCTCAGGGTGGACACGATCAGCTGGCCGCGTGCCGGCCGAGATCGCGCGCGCCTTTGCGGGATCGGCAAGCCGGTTGAACCACGCCGCGGCCATCTGTGACCGGCCGGCGTTATGCACGCAGGCAAATAGTACGAGGGGCATTTAAGAATTGGTGGAATTGGTGATTGGAAATCTGGTGAGTGATTGTCTGACTGATCGATTGAAAATTTGAAATCTATTGTCGATTCACAATGAATCGTCACTCACCAAATCATCAATTCAACAATCAATCACCAAATCTTCAAATCACCAGATTTTCAAATTCCGTGACCTGGCTTTGTGGCTCGAATAAACGCGCTGGCGAACGAACCGTTGACACTCGGCGCGACCGCGTCGGCGTCAATTCCCGCCTGCGCCAGGATCCCGCGGGCGCCCTCGACGTCGTACACGCGCCACGGCTCAACGCCGATGTCCACGAATCCCGCGCGTTCGAGCATCCCGCGATAGGCGGACTCCTCGAGCGCGCCGGCGACGCACCCGATCCAAAGCTCCACGCTGCGCCTGATCGCCGCAGGGACCGCTCCGCGGACAACGACATCGGACACGGCGAAGCGACCGCCCGGCTTCAGCACGCGGAACGCCTCGCGCAGCACCTGATCCTTGTCGGAGGAGAGGTTGATCACGCAATTCGAAATGATAACGTCGACGGATGCGTCGGGAAGCGGGATGTTCTCGATCTCACCTCTGAGGAACTCCACGTTCCGGACGCCAGCCTTGCGCTGGTTCTCACGCGCCAGCGCGAGCATCTCGTCGGTCATGTCGAGGCCGTACACCTTGCCGGTCGGCCCCACGCGGCGCGCCGAGAGCAGGACGTCGATACCGCCGCCGGACCCGAGGTCGAGGACGATGTCGCCGGGGTTGAGGGTGGCGAGCGCCGAGGGGTTGCCGCAGCCCAACGAGGCCGTCACCGCTTCGGCCGGCAGCCCGCTTGTCTCGGCGTCCGCGTACAGATTGGATGTGATGACGTCGTCGCGGCCGCTCCCGCCGCAGCACGACGTGCGGCCGGACCGCGCCTGGCGCGCGGCCTCGCCGTAGCTTTTCTTCACGGCTTCCTTGAGGGCGTTGATGAGAACGGGCGGCTCCGCCCCGCCGTCAGCGGTGGTGGTGCAACAGGTCGGGCCGCAGCAGGCGGCGCCGCCCTCGGAGGTGGGATCGAGCGGTTCGACGGTCACGTGTGGCTCCATCTGGGCCTCCATTGTATTCGCTCATGCGAATGTATAGCCCAGCCTACGGCTCCTGGAGTATATTTGTCAAGGCACATATATCGACGCGAAGGCACGACGCTGGATTCATGCGCCACGAAGGCACGAAGAAGAACACCGTGACCCGGTTGACCGGCATCGAGCAGACGCTCAAGGCGCTCGCCGACCGTACTCGCTTGCGAATCCTGGGCCTGCTCCTGAACGGCGAGATCTGCGTCTGCCACATCCACGAGAGCCTGGAGGTGCCCCAGCCGACGGCGTCCCGTCACCTGGCGTACTTACGGCGCGCCGGGCTGGTCGAGACGCGAAAGGACGGCCTCTGGGTCTACTACCGCCTCGCGACCCCGGCCGACCGGCTGATCCGGACGCTCGTGGGCTCCGCCACCCACTGTCTCTGCCATCTTCCGGGCACGCGGACCGACCGGGCGCGCCTGGAAAAGCGTGTCACGCTGTCCCACACCGAGCCCGAGCCGCCGGTCCTCGCCTGCTGCGAGGCTGTAGGCCGCGGCGCGACGCGACGGGGCAAGCCCGACCGCCTTCGCCAAGGCTACGGCGGTCCAGAAGGGCGTCGCGCGAAGCGCGTTGCGCGCGGGGGTGGGGCCCCGCGCAGCTAGAGAAGCCCGCAACCTTATGCCCGTCGTCATCACACCCGCGTCCGACGCTGATGTTCCCTTCATTGTCGCGCTCCTCGAACGCTGCACGCTCCCCGTCGCCGGCTGGCGCGATCATGTGAAGACGACGCTCGTCGCGCGCGATGGATTGGCCATCGTCGGCAGCATCGCACTGGAGGCATACGGTGAGTCGGCGCTGTTGCGCTCGGCGGCGGTGGAGGTCGGCTCTCGCGGGCGCGGCCTCGGCAGCGCGCTCACGAAAGCGGTACTGGATCTCGCGCGATCGCGCGGCATCCGATCGATCTATCTCCTGACGGAAACGGCCGGCGGGTTCTTTCCCCGGTTCGGGTTTCAGCGCATCACGCGCGAAGAGGTGCCCGAGGCCGTGAAGCAGTCCGTGGAGTTCACCTCGGCGTGCCCGGCTACTGCGTTGGTGATGAAGCTGATACTTGATGGGGACCCACCCCCGACCCCTGATCCCCGATCCCGACTCAATCTTCGATCGCCCTGAGCATTCTCGGCTGCACGAACCAGCGCAGGGTTCCTGGTCCCGCCGGGGGCAGCGACGAGAGCTCGATGCAGCAGATCGCGCCCTTCTTGAACTCGATCGCGCCCCGCGCCCCGAGCAAGCGCGCGGCCAGCTCGCCGATATCGGGGGCATGGCCGACGAGCGCCGCGCTCGAACAGTCGCCGAGAGCACTGAGCGCCGCCAGCACGGCGCGGTACGACCCGCCGGGCGCGAGCGCCTCGGTCTCGACGAGTGACGCGTCGTGGTACTGCTCGCGCAGCAGCTCCGCCGTCTGGCGCGCGCGGATGAGCGGGCTCGTCAGCACGCAGGCGATCTTGATGTCGAGCGCCGCCAAGGCTCGAACCTCCTTGCGGAAGCGCGCTTCGCCTTGATGCGTCAACGGACGATCGGCGTCGTCCGGATACTCGGGACCCGGCTCGGCCGCGATGGCGTGGCGAACGAGATACACCGTCATCGAGAATGGGCCCGCGCCGGCCCTCCAATCATGACAGGCGAGCCGGCAGTCTCGAGGCCCGCCAGCTCTCCCCCACGCTGCCGCACCCGCGCGATCACGCCGGACAGCGCATCCCGCCCGCGCAGGAACCGTGCATGGTGGTGTCGCAGCTCTTCCTCGAGCACCCCGACGAGCACGCGACGTCCGGGACCGGGGGGAGCCTTCGAGTCGAGGCTGCGGGCATGTCCCGCCAGCACTTCGAGGTCGTGCAGCGACCCGAGCAGATTCTGGGCGCCCTTTAGTCGCCGCAGGTCAGGGGCGACGCGGCCCAATCGCAGTTCCTGGACCAGCTCGAGCGAATAGCGTAGTTTCTTGACCGCGATCCGGGCTTCGTGCAGGCGCTCGACCTCATAGAGCGACCCCGCCGCTTCGATCGCCTCCTCCAGCCGCGCCGCGCGCGCCAGCAGCCACGCGGCGACGAGCGCCGGCGCGTCACGTCGCAAGTCTTCGACACCCCCCAGCATCTTGGAGCTGGCAAGCCGATCCAGTTTCCTGGCCGCCTCCCCACCTCCCATGCGCTCGAGCATCGCGCGGCGACGCCGGCCCCGTTCGGCGGCGATGGCCCGACGAACCGCCGCGATTCCGCGGAGATGCTCGCGGGCCTCGAGAAATGCCAGCTGCTCGATCGCCACGTCCATCTCGCGCACGGGGCCCAACGTGCGGGTCAGCGTCCGCGCGAAGCGGCGCAGCTTCTTCACCCTCCGGCCCGGACTCCTGCCGGCCACGACCGGAAGCAGCTCTCGCAAACGCCGGGAGGACACGCGCACCTTGTGCACCTCTCCGGCGTCACCGCGCAGAGCCCCCGGCAGCGACGCTCGAACAGCGCGGATGTGGCGGGAGACGAGCGATGCAAGGGTCATGCGGTCTCGTGTCGGGAAGGGAGTTCGATCCTACGAATCTTTCGG
>JACOUA010000259.1 GCA_016178075.1 Acidobacteriota bacterium | reverse complement strand
CCGAATCCGCTGCCGCGCGGACGCACGGTCGCTTCGAGCCGGCGCCGGGCGTCACCGCTGAACGGGTGACGTACGGCACGCAATTCGGGATGCGGGTGCCCGCCGTGCTCTACTTGCCCCGTCACGCAGCCGGTTGCCGCCTGGCTCGAGCGTCAACTCGATTTCCCCAACTGGCGCGAGGCGGATCTCGAGACGATGCCGGTGACCCATATCAGCGAGTGGGCTCGGACGGCCGGCATGAAAAGGTTCCCACCCACGCCGACACCTGTGTTGTGGCGAGCATGCGACCGAGCGGCGTTACGCACGGAGAGTGCCGCGTCTATCGTCTTTGGCCGTGTTCAGAAGGAGTACTTCAGCGCCAGCTGGATCACCCGGGGCGAGCCGGCCGAGACGATCTGCCCGAAGTTGGGCGCCGACACGCTGTTGACGGGATTGCCGAGGTTCACGCGGTTGAACAGGTTGAAAAACTCGGTCCGGAACTGCAGGGAGTGTCCACGCAGCAGCCGCACGTTTTTCACCAGTCCGAAATCGACGCTGGCGAAGCCCGAGCCTCGCAGGATGTTCCGGCCCGACTGGCCGAACGTGCCGGGCGCATTCACCTTGAATGCCTCGGTGTTGAAATATCGCGCGACGAGCTCGCCGCGCGGCCGGCCCGTATCGAGCTCGGGGCTGCCAACCAAGTCGGCACGCCGCCGGAGGCGTCGGTCACCACTCCGAATATCGTGACCGACCCCTGCGCGGCAGCGTTGGCGGGCGTCAGGATCGCGGCAACCGCCAGGACGAGACAACACGGAATCCTGGTCATGATGGACAGACTTTCGCTACGTCTTGTCGGGAAGCACATACGGCGCGCGGTACGCGCGGCTGAGAAGCGTGTTGGCCTCTTCGTCGCCCTCGAACCGCTCGGCCACTCCGTCGAACTTCACCGATCGACCGACACGATAGGAAATCCACGAACACACGCTTCTTCGCTGTGAACGCCGGGCGTACCTGACTGGGGTGCGGAATGGCGTTCGAACGCCACGCGGCCCCCGACGACCGTGAGATCCGGGCGGATGGCGCGCAGCCGCTCCGGGGGGACGGTCAGGAAGGGGGCGTCCAACACGACGAAGTCGCCCAGCTTGCCGGTCTCGATCGAGCCACGCTGCTTTTCGTCGAAGCTGAAACGCGCGGCCGCAATCGTCATCATGCGCAGGGCGTCGGGCCGGGACACGGCCTCGCTCCCGGCAGCGATCCGCCCGGCTTCGGTCCGCCGCGTCGTGGCGGCGTACATCGTCAAGAACGGATTGAACGGATTCAACGCTTCGTTCGGGTCGAGGCCGAACATGTGGTCCGTATTGATCGCGACCTCGGCGCCGGCCTCGCGCCACGTGCGGAGTCCGATGAAGTGTGCGAGGCGCTCTCGCCCGAGGCCCTCCGCCAGCGCGTCCGCATCCTTGTAGTACCAGGCGGGCTGCGTGTCGACGAGGACGTGGAGCCGCGCGGCGCGTGCCGCGGTCTCGCGGCTGGCGAAGTAGGCGTGCACCAGGGTGTGCCGCCGGTTCGCAGCAGGCGTTTCCCGCTGCGCCGCCTCGATGGCGTCGAGCACGTCGTCGACACCGGCGTCGCCCGTGACGTGCGCGACCATTTGCCAGCCGCGTCGATGTCCGATGGCGATGGCGGAGGCGATTTGCTCGGGCGTGAGCGTCAGAAATCCTCGATAGCGCGGGTCGTCGACGGCATACAACTGGCGCGCGCTCGGGCCGTACGGCTGTCGCATGAACGACGTGCCGATCAGGATGCCGCCGTCGACCACGATCTTGAGCGGACCGGCCTTCAACCACTCGTCGCCGCCTTCACTTGGCGGGCGAAATGGCAGTCCTTCGATGAAGCGTTCCACCTCCGCTGCGCTGTCCGCGCGTGGGATGCGGATCGTCACCGTGGCTCTCACGCGTAAATGATCCGCGCGCCGCAGGGCGTCGTACGCGCGATAGCCATCGAGCGATGCCCCGCGTTCGATGATGCTCGTGATGCCAACGCTCAGGTATTGCCGATGCACCTGCTCGACCATGTCCAGCGAGCGTTCCGCCGGCCCAGGCCCGCCTTCGCTGAGGCTTCGGCGGTCAGGCCGGAAGCGATTCAGCAGCCCCCCGACGTTCCTCAGCAGACCGGTCGGCTCGCCGGCTGCGTCCTTCACAATCGCGCCGCCCGGCGGGTCCGGCGAGTCGCGCGTGATTCCGGCCGCGTGCAGCGCAGCGGTGTTGAGCACAAACGCGTACGCGCCGTCGACCGCGACCGGGCGATCGGGCGCGGCGGTGTCGAGCTCCCGGCGCGTGGGGAAGCGATGCTCGGCGAGACGCGTCGGATACACGCGCGGCGTCCAGATCCAGCTCGGTCCGGGCCTCTGATCGGCCTCGCCGCGGATCCACGCCTGCAGGACGCCGATCGAGGGCAGGTTCTGGAACGGCTGTGCCGCTTCAGCAGCCGCGACATCGAGCGCATGGACGTGCGTGTCGATGAGACCGGGCACCACGGTGCGCCCACGACCGTCGATTACGCGCGTGGCGCTGCCGATATAGCGGCGTATGTCGTCGTTCGATCCGACCGCGATGAACCGGCCGTCACGGACCGCCAGTGCGGCGGCCACGCGGAACCGGTCGTCGACGGTCAGAATGTTGCCGTCGAGCAGCACGAGATCGGCTGGCGGCCGGGAGGGTTGCAACGCCCACAGCGCGATCGCGAAGACGCCGGCGAAGAATTTCAGCATCAGTCCGTTATGCGGCTCGCAACGAGGATTATGTACTCGCTTGCGGTGAGCCGCATAACGGACTAGGCGCGCAAACGCGCGCCTGCGAGCTGGGGTCCCCGCCGCGCGTTTTTTGCGCGGTGGGGTGGGACGGAGCGGCGCGGGGCGTAGGGGCCCCCGCAAGCGACCGAGCCGGGGCCCGGGGCAGAGCCCCGGCTTAGTTGAGCCATCGATCCAGATGCTCGCGGACGAAGGAATCGTCGGAAAGCTGCGGGTACCTGGCCAGTACGCGATCAATCTCCTCCAGCTGCCCCGCACTGAGATCCTCGCGTGGATCGAGGCACCAGCGGCCGGCGAGGAGCCCCTGACGTCGGAGGACCTCATGAATGCCGGCAATGCAGCCGGCAAACTGGTGGGCTGGATCGAAGAGTGCGGCGTTGACGTCGGTCAGGTCCGCGCCGAGTGCCAACAGTTGCAGCAGCTCTTCCCCACGAACTTCACACGGCGGTTCCGCTCTCGTGACCGCGAGGCATCGGCGGAGCACGTCGACGGCGCTCTTCGTCCAGACCGCCCATTGTCCGAGCAGGCCGCCGGAAAAGTGCACTCGGCGCGCCTGGCCTGGGAACGGCGTCAGCAGATCCGTCACGATCGCATCGTCGTTCCCCGTATACAGCGCCACGTCGCGCCGGCCGCTCTCGGCCAGGGCTGCGGCCACGTCGAGCGTGCGGTAGCGATCGAAGGGAGCCACCTTGATCGCGACGACGCGCTCGATCTCGAGAAACTCACGCCAGAACGCGCGATCGAGGACGCGTCCGCCGACAGCCGGCTGCAGGTAAAAGCCCATGACCGGTATCACCTCCGCCACGCGTCGGCAGTGATCCAACACCCTCTCGTTGTCGTCATCTTGGAGGCCCGCGAGGCTCACGAGCGCCGCGTCGTACTCGATCGACGCTGCGAGCTCCGCTTCTCCCACGGCCTGCGCGGTGCGGCCGCACACGCCCGCAATCGCGAAGGGGCGGTGATCGCCGCACCACTCGCGCAGCGTGCGATGCGCCAGCTCGAGGACCGGCCGCAGCAGCCGAACGCCGGGATCGCGAATGGCGAACTGCGTGGTGTGAACGCCGACCGCGATGCCGCCGGCGCCGGCATCGCAATAGTACCGCGTGAGCGCGACCTGGCGCCGCTCGTCGAGCCGCCGCGTGTCGGTCAGCGCGAGCGGGTGAGCCGGAATCACGAGGCCGCGGAGCAGTGCGCGCCGAAGCTCGGTCGTCCCATCGGAATCAGAAGCGTCCATCCGCGACCTCGAAATGCGTCGGCTTGTTCAGCGACGATCCGCCGGCTTGCACCCAGTAGGCGACCCACTGCCGCAGAACGGAAAGGGGCACGGTGGGCTCACCGAGCCGCGCGCGGCAGCGGCCCGAATCGCTCAGGAGCGCCAGCGGCCCTTCGGTGTTGGCGAAGCGAGGAACCCGGCCGAAGGTCGAGCCGAACCATTCCGCGCCCTCGCGAACCGAGATGCGCTCGGCGCCGGTGACGTTGAGAATCATCGGCGGTGTCGCGCACAGCTCGAGGCTGCGTAGCGCATAGCTGTTCGCGTCCCCCTGCCAGATGGCGTTGAAGAATCCCATCGTCAGATCGACCGGCTCGCCCGCAAACACTCGCCGCGCGATGTCCACCAGCGTGCCGTATCGCAGATCCACGGCATAGTTCAACCGAAAGATGACCGCCGGCATGCCCTCCTGGCGGGAGATGAATTCTATGACGCGTTCGCGTCCGAGGCACGATTGTGCATACTCGCCGATCGGTGCTGGTGGAGTGTCCTCGGTGGGAGCAGGGCCGGCGGCTGGAACCATCGGGTACAGGTTGCCCGTCGAGAACACCACCATCCGCGAGCGACAAAAGTGCGCGCCCACGTGCGCGGGAACCACCGTGTTGGTCGCCCACGTCAAGTCGGTCCGGTCGAGCGTGCCGAACTTTCGGCCGGCCAGAAAGAGGACCGAGTCGCAGCGGGGCAGCGCAGCGATCTGACGCGGGTCGAGCAGATCGCAGACGATCGTGCGAATGCCCTCCGCATCCAGGCTCGAGCGCACATCTGCGGATGAGAACCGCGACGCCGCGATGACACGACTTGCGCGCCCGGTTTGCGCAACGGCTCGATGGAGACGACGTGCCAGCGAGGGCCCCATCTTGCCGCCCGCGCCAAGAATCAGCACGTCGCCGCTCAGACGAGAGACGCACGCGAGATCGGATTCAGAAGGATCCGCCAGAATGTTTTCGAGCTCCGCCTCCGAGCGGATGCGTTCGGGCGGCTTGATATGTTCCATCAAGCGAACTCGGGTCCGAGAATCGCGAACTCCGCGAGAGGGCCCTCGCCGGCCCCGATGGCGCACGATCCTGATTCGGCGGGACGGCACATCCGGACGAGGCGTCGCTGGACGACGAACCCGCGGTTCCCCAGCCATGCCGCGAAGGCGCGTCGCGAGTCGAACGCATCGACCACAACCGGCCGATCGCCGGCTGCGGCAAGCGCCGCGTCCACCAGCGCCTGGGCGATGTCGTCACGGCTGGCCACCACCGGCCCGATCTGATCGAACAGGCGCCCGTGCCGGCCCAGACAATAATGAATCACGCCGTCACGACGCACGACGTACGCGTATTCGGCTGCAGAATGGAACGCCCACTCGAGCACGGCGCCGCGCGTCCCGCCGAAGACGTCCCGGTCCCGTTCGATGACCGTTTCCAGATCGGAAGGCGTGAGTGGCCGGACGTCCGAAGAGCCACCGCGAATCTCTGACACCGATGTGCCGGCGCTGGAACGGTTCGCGATAAGACGGCTGAGCGTGGCCTCATCCTCGAACCCGCACTTCTCGTACAGCGGCCGGCCGAGTGACGTGGCATCGAGACGAATCGGACGACTTGGCGGCACCGCGCCCATCGCCGCGTCCAGCAAGCGGCGGCCCACACCGCGGCCGCGGTCGGCCGGATCGACCAGCATCATCGCAATCCACGCGAAGCCGCCGTAGTCGATGCCAATCGCCGTGCCGACGATGCGCGCGTCGGCGACCGCGGCAAACGCCCCCGCGGGTGCAAGCCGGAGCAGCATGCGCCAGTCGTCAAGTTGTTGATTCCACCCCGCAATCGTGCTCAACCTGAGGGCGTGGTCGAGGTCTTCAACCTCCATCGGACGGATCCCGAATTGGTTCATGTTATCGTCACCCACGTATGAACAGACCGCGCCTTTTCATCGCCAGCTGCATCGCGCTCGTCGCCACGGCCATGACGTTCGCCATCCGCGGCGACATCATGGGCGACGTCCAGCGCCTCCTCACCCTCGACGACGTGCAGGTCGGCTGGATTCTCGGCGCCGCCTTCTGGGGCTTCGGGCTGTCGATCCTCGTCGGCGGCCCGCTCTGCGACGTGCTCGGCATGGGGACAATTATCCGCCTCGCCGCGGTTGGACACATCGCGGGCGCGCTCCTGACGGTCTTCGCGACGAGCTTTCAGCTGTTCTTCGCCTCCACGGTGATCGTCGGCGTCGCCAACGGGCTCGTCGAGGCCGCGATCAACCCGCTCGTGGCCACGATCTATCCCGAAGACAAGACGCGGCGGCTCGTGACGCTCCACGCCTGGTTTCCCGGCGGCATCGTCATCGGGGGCGTGCTGGCCTTTCTGTTCACGCAGCTCGGCCTGAACTGGCAGGCCAAGACGCTGACGTTGTTGGTGCCGTCACTCGTCTACGCCGCGATGGCGATGGGGCAGCAGTTTCCCGAGACCGAGCGAAAGGCGGCCGGCGTGCCGTCCGGCGACATGATTCGGGAGATCGCCAGGCCGTTGTTTCTGGTCATCTGGGTCGCGATGTGGTTGACGGCCGCCACGGAGCTGGGGCCTGGAAGCTGGATTCCGACGATCTTCAATCGTGTGATGGGCAGCTCGGCGCAGGCCGGCATTCTCGTGGTCGTCTGGATCAACGGCGTGATGTATCTGCTGCGACAGTTCGGCGCCACCGCGGCGCACGCCGTGTCTCCCGTCTCGCTCATCGCCCTCACGGCAGTCCCCGCTGCGGCGGGCCTCTATTTTTTCAGCCTCGCGAACAGTTCGTTCGCGGCGTTCGCGGCCGCGGCCCTCTTCGCGGCGGGCATTGCGTTCTGGTGGCCGACGATGCTGGGGATCACGTCGGAGCGGTTCCCGCGCGGCGGTGCGCTGGCGCTGGCAATCATTGGAGCGACCGGCAGCTTCTCAACCGCCATCGCCGGCCCGATCATGGGCTGGATCAGCGAGAGATTCGGAACGGACCGCGTGCTCGCGTACTGGGCGTTCCTGCCGTGCCTCTTGATCGTCATTTTCGGGGGGATTCATCTGTACGACCGCGGTCGTGGCGGTTACCGGGTGGAACGCCTGTGAACCACCCGATCGTCAGCTCTTGCTCGATCTGGCTCCGGCGACTGCACCCTTGCCGCCCCCCAGTTTTCGTTGACGCCCGCTCAAGGGCGTTCGGGATGTCGCTGTCTGGGCGTTCGCCGGGCAGGCGGAACGATGTGGACGGCTGACGCAGGCATGATGCTGGGCGGAGGAGATGTGCTCAGGCCAGCCGCTGGTACCGAAAGCGGTTCCGAACGTGGCGGTTGAAGTAGGCACCCTTCGATTCGGCGGCGATCAGGT
>JACOUA010000258.1 GCA_016178075.1 Acidobacteriota bacterium | reverse complement strand
TTCGGCTCGAGCCCGCTGAACGACATCGTCCTGCCCGACAGCGCGCCGCCTGAAATCGGCGTCTTCGAGTACCGGGGCGGGAAGCTGACGGCCCGCATCAAGGACGGCGTCACGGTCCTGCAGCGCGGCAAGCCGGTCAAGGTGGCGGAATTCAAGGTCGGCGTGGCGCAGGACGCGCTCGTGGTCGGCGACCTGACGATGTGGATGCATTACAGCGGCGACCGGCACGCCATACGGGTGCGCGACAAGAACAGCGCGCTCAGGCGCGAGTTCACGGGCTGCAAGTGGTTCCCCATCGACGAGAAGTTCCGCGTCACCGGTCGCTTCCAGCCGTACGCCAAACCCAAGCCGGTCCAGTTCCCGAACATCCTCGGCGACTTCGAGAAGTACGACGCGCTGGGCCTCGTCGAGTTCACGCTGGACGGCCAGCGCTACAAGATGGAGGGCGTCCGGTCGGGACCGGCGACCGCGCAGCGGCTGTTCTTCGTCTTCCGCGATCTGACGAGCGGGAAAGAGAGCTATCCCTCGGCGCGGTTCCTGTACGCCGACATGCCCAAGCAGGGCGACCCTTCGACGCCGATCGGGGCGGGCCCCTCGACGTCGCTCGGGGCAGGCCCCTCGACGTCGCTCGGGGCAGGCGAGGTCGTGCTTGATTTCAACCAGGCGCAGAATCCGCCCTGCGCGTTCAATCCGTACACGACCTGTCCGCTTCCGCCCGAGCAGAACCGGCTGCGGGTCAGGGTGCCGGCCGGCGAGAAGAACTATCACGTCACCAGTCAGACACACACGGCGGGAGGATCGTGATCGGGATTCGGGACTCGGGGTTCGGGATTCGTCAGACTCACTGGCCACTGGCCACTGGCAACTGAACACTGGCAGGTTTTTTTATTCCTTAAGAGGAGGACGTTATGTCGCTGTCGCGACGCGGGTTCATTAGCAGCGTCAGTGCAGGAAGGAGCGGGCCGGCCTCGGTTGCGCTCATCGCCGCCCGGGGACGGGAGGCGGCCGTCGGCGAATCGTGGCCGTACGACTACCAGGCGGCGCCCGCGGCGCGCACGGGGAACCAGATTCGGATCAGCAGCAATGAGAACCCGCTCGGCCCGGGCAAAACGGCCGTCGACGCGCTGCTGGGCAACTTCGGCCAGTACGGACGGTATCCGTTCAACAGCCGGCCGCTCGACGTCGAGTTCGAGGCGGCAATCGGGAAGAAGTTCAACGTCAAGCGCGAGAACGTCGTGCTCGGCGCCGGCTCGGGCGAGATTCTGCGGAACGCTGTTCGGGCCTTCACCTCGGGCAGCAAGGCGCTCGTGACCGGCACCTGCTCGTTCGAGAACTGCCCGCGCACCGCGGAGCAGATTGGCTCGCCCGTGAAGCTCGTGGCGCTCGACAGCAAGCTGCGGCTCGACCTCGACGGCATGGCGGCCGCGGCGAAGGGCGCAGGGCTCGTCTTCTTCTGCAACCCGAACAACCCGACCGCGACGGTGCACGGCGCGAGCGCGGTGGCCGAGTTCGTCAAGAAGATTCGCCAGACGTCTCCAGACACGGCGATCCTGATCGACGAAGCGTACTTCGACTACGTCACCGACCCGTCGTACGCCACGGCGGTTCCGCTGGCGATGGAGAATCCCAACGTCTTCGTCACCCGGACCTTCTCGAAGGCGTACGGGATGGCCGGACTCCGCGCGGGCTACGCGATCGGCCAGCCTGAGACGATCAAGAAGCTCGCCCGCTTCAAGATGCCGTACAACGTCAGCGTGCCGACTCAGACGGCGGCCGTCGCCTCGCTCGGCGACCAGCCGCACATCGACGCGGAGCGAAAGCGCAACACCGAGGTCCGCGACTTCACCGTGAAGGCGTTCGAGTCGTGGGGCTACAAGCCGACGGCCTCGCAGGGAAATTTCATCTTCGTCGACCTCCGGCGCCCCGCAAAGGCGTTCCGGGACGCTTGCGCCGCCAACGGCGTGATGATCGGCCGGGATTTCCCGCCGTACGAGAAGACGCACTCCCGCATCTCCATCGGGACGATGGAGGAGATGCAGAAAGCGGTGGACGTGTTCAAGCGCGTCCTGACGACCGCGACGACCACGGCGGAGCGGGGACGGTAAAGGGAGTTTTCAGTTTTCAGTCGTCAGTTTTCAGTTCTGAGAACTGAGAACTGATAACTGAGAACTAAACAGATCTTTTTTGAGGAGGTTTGTCATGTCGCTTTCGCGACGCGCATTCGTTCAGACAGTCGGAATTGGAGCGGCGGGCGCGATCACGAGCTCGCTTATCGGCGCGCGGGGCCGTGAGCACGCCATCTGGAGCACGTTCGAGACCCCACTCTTCGCCGCCGACAACCCCATCATCCTGGCCAGCAACGAGAACCCGTTGGGCCCCGGCGAAAAGGTCCTCAACGCGGTCCGGGCGGCGTTCGGCCCCACCGGCGCGCCGGGCGGACGCTATCCGTTCAGCGCGGAAGGCGAGGTCCGGGACGCCATCGCCGCGCACTTCACGTTGAAGCCGGAGAACGTCCTCATCGGCACCGGCTCCACGCAGATCCTGCGGACCGCGACCCAGGTGTACACCAGCCCGAGCCGGCCGCTCGTCGGGTCGATCCCGACCTACGAGGAGTGCGCCGGGTACGCCGAGACGATCACCAACGCGCCCGTGCGCGGCGTCAAGATGGACAGCAACCTGAAGCTCGATCTGGGGGCGACCATCGCGGCCGCCAAGGGCGCGGGGCTCATCTTCTACTGCAACCCGAACAACCCGACCGCCACGGCCGTCGGCGGCAAGGACACGCGCGACTTCATCGAAAAGGTCAACCGGTCGTCGCCGAACACGACGATTCTGGTGGACGAGGCGTACTACGACTATGTCACGGATCCCTCGTACGAGACGATGATCCCGCTCGCGATCCAGAACCCGCGCGTGATCGTGGCGCGGACCTTCTCGAAGGCGTACGGGATGGCGGGCCTTCGGATCGGCTACGCGATCGGCCACCCGCAGACGATCCGGGAGATGGCCAACTGGGAATCGGGCGGCTCGATCACCGTCCTGGCGCTCAAGGCGGCGCTCGTCGCCATCAACCACGACCCGGCCTACCTGGCGGCGGAGAGGGCGCGGAACAAGGCGGCGCGCGACTTCACGATCAAGTGGTTCGCGGACCGCGGGATGAAGTCGACCGACTCGCAGGCCAACTTCCTCTTCGTCAACATCGGGCGGCCGGTCACGGGGTTCAGGAACGCCTGCGCCGAGCTGGGCGTCCGAGTGGCCCGCGACTTCCCGCCGTTCGAGAGGACGCACTGCCGTATCTCCATCGGCACGATGGACGAGATGAAGAAGGCCACGGAGGTCTTCGGCAAGGTGGTGGCACCGGCCACGGCCGCAGCGTAAGAACGACGACCGTCCTAGGGGCCGACCGTTAGGTCGGCCCCACAGCTTCGCGTGTTGGATCCGGGATCGTTTCGGCCGTCACCGGCGGCACCAAGCGATTCCTGACCCCCGTCCCCCGATCCCCTCAAGAAACCGACATCGTGCCTGTCATCGACTTCCACAACCATTTCTATCCCCCCGACTACATCGAGGCGGTGCGGTCGGGTCGCAGCGCCATCAAAGTGACCGAGGACGCGGAGGGGAACCCGGTCCTCCATTATCCCGGCGATTACAACGTGCTCGTGCGCGGGCACCGCGACATCGATTTTCGCGAGCGCGTGATCCGCGAGCACCACATTGCGGTCCAAGTCCTCAGCTTCACGACTCCCGGCACGCACGTGGAGGCGCCGGCGATTGCCGTCGACTGGGCCGCGATGGTGAACGATGCCTTTGCCGCGATCGTCTCGGACCGGTCGGAGCACTTCACGGCGCTGGCGACATTGCCGCTCAACGACCCGGCCGCCTCGGTA
>JACOUA010000257.1 GCA_016178075.1 Acidobacteriota bacterium | reverse complement strand
GGTCTTCGGCCGGTTCTTCGATCAGCGTGAGTATGAAACGGCGTTCCTCCTGGCGACGGGCTTCCCGGTCGTGGGATACGTGCTGTGGCTCTATCTCAGTCGAGAGCCCTCATCTCGATCGTGAGGCGAGCGACGTTCATCGGTGCAGATCCCGTCAGCTCGATGTGCCGAGCCGTTCGCCGAGCGCGTTCGCCGAGAGCGTCGTCACAAAGATGAACAGGCCGGGGAAAAGCGCCAGCCAAGGCTCGGTGCTCATCGTCGACTGGGCCTGATAGAGCATGTTGCCCCAGCTTGCCGTACACGAGGAGTGTGTCAGAACCTGACGCCGACGCCGACGCGCACCTGATGGGAGCGGAGGTCGGTCCCGCCGCTCAAGAGCGACGCCAGCGAGCTGCCGGCGAAGATCTGCTTGTACCTGTACCCCAGGTCGACAAGCACCGGGCCCCCACGAAGCAGTATGCCGCCACCAATCCCAGCGATGGGTTCGGTGCGATCGAAGAAGCTGAGCGCGCTCCCGACGATGGCATCTGCGGTCGATCCGCCTCCGGAGAAGCCAGTACGGAGGCGGGCGATTCCCGCCGTCGCCTCTCCGTAGGGTGTCATCACCGTACCGGGCGACGCGAGCACCCGGACGCCGCCTTCACCGTAGAAAGCCGAAACGTGAAGATCGAACGGCGTAAATGCGAGCAGCCGGGCTGTCGTGGGCGGGAGCACGTCACCGATCCGCCCGACTTCTCCGATGGCCTGGATGTTTGGCGTGAGGTCGAACGCGACGCTCCCCCCGAATCCGGATCGAGACGCGGACGCGTCAGTCAGGGAGAACGAGCCGAATCCACCGACCGAGGCCGCGCCACCCTGAGCCCACGCGGATGTCGGCGCGAACCAGGAGACAGTGCAGACGATCGCAGCGAGGTATCGAAGTCGCATGACAGGTCTCGACAATGAAGGCAGTTCGCTGGCTACCCGCAACTGAGCAAGTGCAGTACCAGCTCGAAAGACGCCGGGGTCCGCCGTTTCAGGCGACCCAGCCCATTGCAGCGCCGAATCTGCCCTGTTCGGAGGACTACGGCGTCCGTGACTGGCATCAGCCCGCCGGCTCATGGCTCATGGCTCATGGCTTAGGCAAGAGCTTTTCGTGAGCCCCAAGCCCTGAGCCATGACACTAGCGTTGTCCGACGTTCATCGACATCCCCACGACGCGGCCCGAGTAGGTCTTCTCGCGTGGGCTGATGATCGCCGCTTTGTAGTAACGCGGATAGGTCCAGACCGTCACCGCGTTGCCAGGTTTGGCATCGGGCGAGCTGATCGTGAGGACGAGCTCCCGGCCGGCACAGCGCTCCACCGGTGGTAACACGGAAATCCTGAGCCAGCCGTTGTCCTGCAGGGTCGCTCCCGGGAGCAACCGCTCCACCAGGGGCCGATCGGCCTCGCTCAGCGTGATTTTGACCAAAGACGTGTTCTTTCGCTTGTAGGTGGCGAAGAGAATCTGGAGGTCCGTCAAGGTGGACACGGGACACGTCATCTGCTGCACGACCGGCCGATCGGGCAGGATCTCGCCCGACGGCACACCCTTGTCGGTCGAAGCCAGGAGCACGTACGACACCGGATCGCGGAAGACGCTCCAGCCCTGCCCCTGCAGAAACGTTCCGTACTTGCGGACAATCGCGGCATCGACCGGACTCGCGAACGCGTCATCGGGCTGCACCAGGAACGTTTGCACGGCGTACTTTTCCTTCATCCGCGCCGCGCGCAAATTGGTGGCGGCTTCCAGACTCCACGACACCGACGCCGCCTCTCCCACGAGCGTGAGGGCCAGAAGCATCGATCGCAGGTCCGTCCACTCAGGCCAGAGACGGCGCGCGTCCGCAGGCGTTGTCTCCACGCTCGAGTCCGGCGAGCCCGCCAGATAGAGCAGGTACAGGGCCGCGATGCCCAGAGCGGTGATGGTCACATAGCGGGAGCTGATCGCCCAGGTCGGTTGATGGAACCCGACACGGCCGATCGCGATCGCCAGCGACGAACCGAGTGACACGCTTAAAAGCCCGCAGAGCGACGCGGTGGTCCCCGACAGGGGAAGGAGCGCGCCTCGGTGCGGCCAGACGCGAACGAGCGAGGCGACGAGGAGCGCGAGGACAAACACCCCGACCGCGGCCGCGAGCGTAAGGGACCCTCCCGCCAGCGGCGCTCCGAGATTCATGAGGACGAAGCTGAGGGTCTCGAACGGATGAGCGAACGCTTCGAGCGGTGAAGGATGGTTCGGCGCGGGCACGTACCCGACGTAATAGATCGCCGTCGCCAGCACGCCGAAGATCGCCCACCGCACCACACGGCCCTGCGGCGCGCGCATCAGGCCGAGGGCGATCAGCCCGGCAGGCCAGGCGACCAACCCATTATTGAAGGAGTACGACGCGACAATCGCGCACAGGGCGGCGGCCCCGAACCCGGCCATCGTGCCGCGGCCAAGCAGGAACATCGCCCACACCATCGCGGCCACACCGAGGCAGAATTGAAGCTGCCATCCCGTCAGGACGTTTTCCCATTGCCCGGGCGACAGGATCAGCCACGCGATCGGCACGAAGGTCCACAGCCCGGCTCGGCGCACGGCCCGATACAGACGCCACCAAACCGCAAGGATACAGATGAGCAGACCGACGCTCACGTACATCTCGACGACCGTGTTCCAGCCGGACATCCACGCGAGCGTCAGGAGGGCGACACGTGGAAACAGCATCCGATGCTCGTTGTGCTGCCGCCAGAGATCCGACGGCCCCTCGTGGCCTTCGTAGATCGCGTGAAGGTCCTCGGCGAGATGCCACTCGTCGAGCGCGGGGACGTTGACGGCGTACCGGCCGATCGAGAAGAGAGCGAGGACAAGCGGCGCGAGGATGAGAAGTGCGGGTGGGACCGCGGCGAATCGTCGCATGCTCATGTCGAGCCGAGCACCTCGCGCACTTTCGCCGTCAGCGTCGCCGGCTTGAAAGGCTTCTGCAAGAAGTGGCTGCCGTGCTCGAGTCGATCGGCGCCAAAGCGCGTCGGATCCGCGAACCCCGACATGAACAGCACTTTCAAATCGGGGCGTGTCGTCATGAGCTCGCGCGCGAGCGCCGTGCCGCTCACACCGGGCATCACCATATCGGTCAGCAGCAGATCGATCGCCCGCGAGCCCTCGCCGGCTAGATGACGCGCGGCGTCGGCATCCTCCGCTTCGACGACCCGATAACCTTGTGCGGCCAGGATGCTCCGCACGAGCGATCGTACCGCGGGCTCATCATCGACGACGAGAATCGTTTCGCGGCTGACGTCAGTCTTCGCCATCATTCGTCGTCATTCCTCATTATTCTTCGCCATTCCTCGTCATTCTTCGTCAGGGGACGCGCCCCCCATCCTCGCGACGTCCTCCTGCCGGATGCGCTCGACGTTGAACTTCACGGCCGCGGCCCGCATCTTGTCGACGACCTCGTCAAAGTCGAACGACGTGGCTTTCGAGAACCGGATCGGATTGATGCGAGCCACGACGAACGCCTTCAGGTACGGGCTGGTGAGGCCCCGGGCTTTCAGCCGCTCGACGACCGTGGCCACCCGCTCGTCCACGTCGAGGACCCGGGATGCTCGCCGCTCTCGCTCTTTCAGCGCCTGCGCCAGCGGACGGTCGATGAACTCGTCGATGCGCTTCAACAGGGACTGGTACGCGCCGCCGCTCAACCGGGGCCGCTGCTCGTAACAGATCCCGAGGGTCAGAAACGGCGCCTGCTCGAATTCGAAGCCGTACTCCGTCTCGTGCCGATCGGACGTCTCCGCGAGCGCGCGGGCCATCCGGATCGTCTCGAGCGACTTCTCCCGGAGATTGTGCGCCTTCTCCGTATTGAGCGCCAGTATCTTGAAGGCGACCTCCGCCTCCGGCACCAGGAGCCCGATGACGGTTTTGATGCCAAGGCGCCGAAGCGCCTGGAGCCGGTGGTTCCCGTTCGGGGTCCAGTACCGATCCACATGGCGGATGACGATGATGGGATCGAGGAAGCGTCCGACCTTCTCAATCACGGTCATCAACCGCTTGACGTGCGGGTCGGACGCATCGCGTTGGTACGGCGTGGGGTCCACCTTGTCGATGGGCAACGCGACGAGCAGGAGGCCGCGGCCGCCGACCGGGTCGCGATACGAGCCAAGCACCGCGCCCCCCTCGGATTCCACCTGGTTCCCGAGCCGATCGAGCTCGGCGTCGGGCACACCGCGGGTTTCAGCGGGCGAGAGGCCCACCGAGGCGGGCGCGACCTTCTTCCGGCGGACCGGTGTCTTTCGCGGCGGCAGCTATGCCTCGTCGAGGAGCTCGCGTACCGTGGCGCTGAAGACCGAAGGGGCGAACGGCTTCTGCAGAAAATGCACGCCAGGTTCCAGCATGTCGGGGCCGACGCTGGCGTGATCCGTGTAGCCCGACATGAACAGCGTTTTGATGCCGGGCCTGAGCGTCTCCATCCGGGTCGCCAGCGCGCGTCCGTTCATGCCCGGCATGACAATGTCGGTGATGAGCAGGTGGATCTCGCCCATGAATTCCCCGGCGATCGTCAGCGCCTCTTCCGCGTTCGCAGCCTGCAAAACGTCGTACCCCTGCTGGCGCAGGATGGTGGCGAGCAGGGTCCCGACACCCGGCTCGTCCTCCACGACCAGGAGACGCTCGTGGCCAAGCGCGGGCCGGACCGGCGCCGCGACGACCGGCTCGGGCGCCGAATCGACCGACGGCAGAAGAATCTTGAAGGTCGTGCCCTGCCCCAGACCGCTGGACACCTGGAGGTCCCCGCCGCTCTGCTGCACGATCCCGTACACCGTCGACAGCCCGAGACCGGTCCCGCGGCCGCCCTTCGTCGTATAGAACGGCTCGAACAGATGAGCGCGGGTCTCCTCGGTCATGCCGACCCCGGTGTCGGACACCACCAGCATGACGTACGGCCCTGACGCCGCCATGAAGACGCCCCGCTGGTCGTCGTCCGAGAGCTCGACGTTGGTCGTGGTGATCGTGAGGGTGCCGCCGTTCGGCATCGCTTCGCGGGCATTGACCACGAGGTTGAGCAGCACCTGCTTGAGTTGCCCCGGGTCCGCATGGACCGATCGCAGCCCTGCCGCAAGGTCGACGTCGAGGTGAATGTCTTCCCCGACGATCCGGTTGACCATCCGGTCGGTGTCGATCACGATCCAGTTGAGATCCAGCACGCGGGGCTGCAGGACTTGGCGGCGGCTGAAGGTCAGAAGCTGGCGAGTCAGGAGCGCGGCGTGTTCCGACGCCTTGTCGATCTCGTTGAGATCGAGGAGGGCCTCGGCGTCGCCGGCGAATCTGGCCCGCAGCGCGTCCACGTACCCGAGGATCACGGTCAGGAGGTTGTTGAAATCGTGCGCGACGCCGCCGGCCAGCCGGCCGACCGCTTCCATCTTCTGGGCCTCGGTCAGGCGCTGCTCCGAATCGTGAAGCGCGCGCTCGGCCGCGGTTCGCGCCGTCACGTCGGAGACGCATCCGATCCAGCGACTCGCCTGCCCTTGAGGGTCGCGCACGGCACGGCCCCGATCGGCCCAACTGGCGAAACTCCCATCCTTGCGCCGCACCCGGTACTCGTGGGCGCCGCGCGCGCTGCTCAGGAGATCACGGTGCATGGAATCGATGATCCGGTCGCGATCGTCGGGATGGATGAGCTCCTGCCAGGCGCGGGCGGTCCTCGGGAACTCTCCCGGCGCGTACCCCAGCTCGGCGTCCACGTCGCCGTACCAGCTCACACGATCGGTCGACAGATCCCAGTCGTACAGAAGTCCCCCCGCCGACTCGGCGGCGGCCTGAAAGCGCTGTTCGGTCGCCTGCAGCTCGGCCTGCGCCCGGGCCGTCACCACCGATTGGGCGATCGAGCGCTCCAGCGCGCGGGCTGTGAGCTCGTCGCGACCCAGAAAATCGGCCGCACCAATCGAGAGCGCCGCATGTCCCGCCGCCTCGTCTCCGCGATCCGTCAACAGCACGATCGGCGTGGTCGCCCGGCGCGCGGCCGCGTCGGCCAGCAGCTGCGCACCTTCGCCATTGTCCAGCCGCTGGCTCACGAGACAGACGTCGTAGGCACCCGAGGCGAGTGCCGCGAGGCCGGTCTGCGAGGTCGCGACCCACCCGATTTCCGCCGAGAACCGCACAGCCTCCGCGGTCAATCGTTTGATGTCGAGGAATGAGGATTCCTGATCGTCGACGAGCAGGATGCGAAGCAGCGGCCGCCCGGGACCGAGCCATGAGAGATCCGATCCCCGGCGCAACGCCGTCGAACGGGAAGTATCCAACCGCCGCTCCGGTGTCAACTCACGCGTGAAAAAGGGATCCGAGAGGCCTCTTGCTCCATGATCTCCGCCGAGGGCCGGGGTTGTCAACAAAACCGGCTGTCGGGCCCGTGAAATTGTGCAGAGGCTGCTGCCAGCGTCGCTGCCGCTTAACAGCCCGTGGTCTTTGTGTCCGTTGTGTCTTTGTATCCGGACGACGGTCACACCACGTTCGCCTCTGGCTGCAGCGCGCCCTGGGCGAACCGGCCGAACCGAAACGGCCTGACATCGAGGCCGGGGTCGCGGCCGACGATGAGATCGGCCAGGATGCGGCCGGCGGCCGGCGAGTGCTGGAAGCCGTGGCCGCTGAAGCCGGCGATCACGTAGAACCCGCGGAGCTGGTCGACCGGCCCGATGATCGGCATCGCGTCCGGCGTCATCTCGTAGAGCCCCGCCCAGGCATGGGAAATCGCCGCGTCCGCCAGCGCGGGCAGCCGCCTGATGGCGACGCGCGTCACCTCGTCGAGGAAATCCCACCTGACGGTCGTGTCGAACCCGGAGGGCTCGTCGGGATCCGACATCCCGAACAGCACGCCCGCCCCCTCACGATGAAAGTAAAACGTCGTCTCGAAGTCGATCACCATGATGCGGGATGAGGGGACCAGCGCGGCGTCGCGCCGTTCCCAGAGCCCCGGCGCGGGCGACTGCGCGATGAAGATGTGGCGCCGGTAGGGAGCGACCGGAACGTCGAGCTCCACCATCCTGCCGATGAGGCTTGCGTGCGGCCCGGCCGCGTTCACGACCAGACGTGTTTCAATCACGCCGCGAGTGGTCTCGACGGCCGCGATCCGATCGGCCGCAACCCTGACGCCGGTGACCTCGGTCTCGCGCTGAACGCGCACGCCGGCGCTCTGCGCCGCGCGCGCGAACCCCATCGTCACGCCATTTGGATCCGCGATGCCGTCCCGCGCGCAGAAGGTTGCAGCGGTGACGCCGTCGACGCCGAGCCCAGGGGCGAGGCTCGCGGCGCCCGCCGGATCGAGCCAATCAACCGCGATGCCCAGTCGGCGCTGGAGCTCGACGTTGCGGCGGAAGATCGCGACGTGCTCGGGACGCGACAGCAGAAACAGGTAGCCGTCCTGATGGAAGTCGATGTCGTAGCCCACCTCGTCGCGAAAGCGCTCGAGCACACCGATGGATTCGATCGAGAGCGTGATGTTCGCCTCGCTCGAGAACTGATGGCGGACACCGCCGGCGTTTCGTCCGGTCGATCCGGCGCCGAGCTGCGCTTCACGCTCGACGAGGATGAGGTTGGTCACGCCGCGACGCGTCAGATGGTAGGCGGTGCTGGCGCCCATGCAGCCGCCCCCGATGATGACGACGTCCGCGGTTTCACTCACACAGATCAGCTTAACCCGCGCACAGGGTTTGCACTAGCGGGACGCCGGTCTGGACGAGCTGTGCGGTTCCGCACAGAACGCGGCACGTTGCGGCCCGCCCCCACAAACGTCGCGCGCACGCGATCGCGACGAGCGGAGCGGTGCCGTAGGGGCCACGGCAGGCGACTATCGGGGCAAACGCGTACGCTTCAAGGTGAGCTGGACCAACCAGCTCAATGACTATGACGTGTACGTGCATGCCGGCAGCAACGCCGGCCCCGAGGTTCAGAATGCCGGCGATGGTGCGCCCGATTTGGTGGAAGAGAACACGTTCGACATTGACACGATCGTGGTGACCGGCGTGAACGATACATCGCAGCGACGGGTGAAAACAGCATCGGCATGCTGTTCCCGGTCTGCAAGGTCGCGAGCGATGGCACCGTCTACGCAGCGTACTCAGATGGCGGCAACGCCATCTACCTGACGCATTCTCGCGATCACGGTCAGAAGTGGTCACTCCCGGTGCGGGTCAGTAACCTCCAGACGCCGTCCGTCTCGCTCATGCCGTGGATTGAGACGGGCGAGCGTCCCGGAAGCGTTGCCATCGTGTGGTACGGGAGCGAGGCCGCGACGAACGAGCCCAACGCGTTCGGCGTGCGCGAGGGGGTGAACAACGACAACACGAACTGGCGCGTCTTCTTCGCCGAAACCCTCAACGCGACGTCGAGCAACCCGACCTTCTATCAGACCGTCGCAACCGACCATTTCATCCACGCCTCGAACATCAGCGTGCTGGGGCTGTCGGGTGCCGCGGTCAACCGTAACCTGGCCGACTTTTTCCAGGTCGCCATCGATCCGCAGGGTCTGGCGTTCATCGCGTTCGCCGACGACTCCAACGATTTCGCCGGCCACACGTACGCAACGCATCAGGTGGGTGGGCTCAGCCTGCACACCGGCAAGAAGGTTTCGGTCCACGGCAAGGACAGCGACTCGGTGGATACCAGCGCGCCTCAGGTACGCGATTTCCGTCACGACGCCCGCATCGACGGCCGGCCACCCACCCATCCAGAGGCGGACACCCCGGTCGACATCGTCAACATCGCGTACGGCTGCCAACTCCGCGACGGCGCGAGCTTGCTGACCGCAACGATGAACCTCTCCGGGATGAACGCCGTGCCACCGACGGGATCATGGCGCATCAACTTCGCCACGAACCCGACGACTCCCGGATTGTCCGATCGGGCTGACCAGTGGTTCCTGCGGGCACAGACCGATGCCTCAGGTAACCGCACGTACACCTACGGGACCGCGATCCGAAACAGCAGCGGGGGCATCACCTACACTGATGGCGGGACGGCCGATATCGGCCAGTTCGATCTGACGGTGAGCTCCCTCACGCTGCAGGTGGATGTGAAAAAACTGAACGCGCTCCAAACTCGCGGGGCCATCGGACCGGGGACGACCCTGATCGGGCTGCGGGGCTCGGCCTCTGTCATCGGGTTCTCGATCACCGTGCAGGGGGTGACCACGACGGTGGGCTTGTCCGACAACACGCGTGGAGGAGCATCGTTCAAGCTGCCAGGCGCGTGCTTCGGGTCGTAACGCCCGTTCTCACCCTCGCCCACGCCCCCGACGTTGACAAGAACCCCACTCCAGTTCACGATCGCTGCGCTCTGATCTCCTGAGTTTCGGTGACGTGTGCGGCGCATGAGGGCGCTTTTGCCCGGGAGGTATGCAATGCGGCGACGTTCAGCCAGGTTGTGGCGCCTGGCTTTTCTTGTGACTGTGGTCGGCTGCGTGGCGGTCCCATCACAGGCTCAGACGACCGGCGCGACGCTCCAGGGCACCGTGGCAGACGAACAAGGCGGGCTGCTGCCCGGCGCATCGGTCACCGTCACGAACGTCGAAACCGGCGTCGCGCGCACGCTCACGACCGACGAGCGCGGTTGGTATCGTGCCGCGGCGCTTCAGCCTGGCGCGTACGCGCTCAAGGTGGAGCTCGCCGGGTTTGTGACGTATGTTCGTTCGGGCCTCACCCTCACCATCGGTCAGGAAGCGACCGTCGGCGTCACCCTGAAGTTGGCCAGCGTGGCGGAGACGATCACGGTCTCGGCCGAGTCGCCGCTCGTCGAGACCACGAAGAGTACGATTGGCACCACCATCACGCGCAACCAGCTCGATGCGCTGCCGCTCGCCGGACGGAACTTCACCATCCTGGCCCAGACGGCCCCGGGCATCACGGGCGTGGGCGGCGGGGGCGTGAACGCCGCTGGCCAGTTGAGCCGCAACAACTCCTTTCTGATCGACGGGGCCAGCAACGACGACAACGTCGTCGCCAGCACGCGCGGCGGCTTCTCGCTCGAAGCGGTCCGCGAATACGTCGTCATGGCAAACCAGTTCCCCGCGGAGTTCGGCCAGGCCTCCGGCGCGATCGTCAGCGTCGTCACCCGATCTGGCACGAATGATCTTCAAGGCCGCGGCTTCTTCTTCCGACGCGATGACAGCATGGACGCGCAGGACCCATTCTCGAAGGCACAGGGATCGGGTAAAGCGCCCTTCAACCAGAACCGGGTGGGCGGCTTCGTGGGCGGGCCCATCCTGCGCGATCGCATGCATTACTTCAGCTCGTACGAGGGGATCCGCACGGGCGAGACGTCGGTCATCACCGTCCCGCAGGTGCCTGTGAGCGATCGCGAGGCACCGCACGACACGAAGGGGAACCAGTACTTCATCAAGGTCGACAACCAGTTCGGTCGAAAGCAGTCCCTGGCCGTCCGCTATCGCATGGACTGGGAAGACGACATTGGGAGCAATATCGGGCGACTCGATACGCGCGAACGCGGGGAGGATGTCGAGCGCCGCGATCAGGACGTCGTCGCTAACCACACGACCGTCCTGACGGCGAGAGCCCTCAACGAGGCGCGGTTCCAATTCTCGCGCCGGCGCATCGAATGGGATACCACGGCCTACAGCCCCCTTGGCACCCCGGCCGTCGACCGCCCGGCAGGACGCTGGGGCAAGGCCAGCAACATGCCCCAGGGACGCCGTGAACGGCGACTGCAGTTCATCGACAACTTCTCCTATTCGCGCGGCCAGCACGACCTCAAGACGGGCTTCGACATCAGCCTCATCGGTGTAAAGAGCTTCTTCTTCAACAATGTTGACGGGACCTTCAGGTTCGCCACGGACCGGCCGTTCGATCCAAACGACCTGTCCACGTATCCGACGCAGTTCACGCAAAACATCGGCGACGCGTACCTGACCCGGCGGAACTATCTCTACTCGTTCTTCGTACAGGACACGTGGCGCGCCCGTGACAACCTGACGTTCAACCTCGGCCTGCGGTACGACACCGAGACGGCTTTCACGGAAGCCGCCGGCGTGCCGGACGATCGGAACAACTTCGGCCCGCGACTCGGGTTGGTTTGGGATCCGTTCGGCACCGGCCGGACAGCCGTACGGGGCGGCTACGGCATCTACTACGACCAGGCGTTCCTGAACATCACGGGGAATATCATGCTGGCCCGTCGATTCGTGGGCGTCACGATCGTGAATCCAGGGTACCCCAACCCGTACTCACGCGGGAGCGTGTCGCCTCCGTCGGCGCCGAGCACCACCATCGCATCGCCGGACGTTCACACGCCAAACACGTCGCAGTTCACGCTGGGTTTCAAACGCGAGCTGGCCGCTGGCCTGGCGATCTCAATCGATACGGTCGGCAGCCGCGGGCGTAACTTGTTCAACGCGCCCGACGTGAACTACCCCGATCCGATCACGAAGCGGCGGCCCGATCCGACCTTTCTGCGGGTCACCCAGTACCAGACGACGGGCAACTCCTGGTATAACGCCCTGCTCATCGGCCTGGAGCGGCGGCGGACCGAACACGGCCCGAGCTGGGGGGTCTCTTACACGCTGTCTCGGCAGCTGCGCGACGTCGAAGACTTCGGGTTCCAAGCGCAGGACATGAACAACCGCGCCGCGGAGAAAGGACCCGCAGGCAATGACCGCCGGCATCAGTTCGTCGCCAACTTCACCTGGGCGTTGCCCGGCGGGTTCCAGATTGGCACGCTGGTGCAGGCGCGCTCGGGCCTGCCGTGGAACGTCACGACCGGTATCGACAACAACGGGGACACGATCATCAATGATCGGCCCGACCTGATACACTCGAACGGCCCGCGCACGGATCCGTCCACGTACGCGTCGGTGGCGGGTCGCGTCGGAAATCTCGGACGGAACGCAAACATCGGACCGCGCTTCCTGGTCGTGGATGCGCGCGCGTCGAAGTTCCTGAGGCTCGGAACCCGGCGCTTCGAGGCGTTCGTGGAAGCGTTCAACCTGACGAACCGCACGAACCTCGGGTTGCCGAATGGAAACTTGCGGGCGGCCACCTTCGGTGCGTCGACGGGGCTGGCCAGCAGCGCCACGCCGCGCCAGCTGGAGCTAGGATTCAGGTTCGACTTCTAATCAGAGGTCGAAAGTCTGAGGCAGGTGTCTACCCGCGCCCACGGCGGTCACTCGAATACGCGCGAGACGGGAAGGTTCAGCGCGGGAAGCACCCGCGACCGCACGGCCTCGCCCGCCGCGTAGATCGATCGGCGGCGATGCGATCGCGAACGAAGCGCCACGACCGTGATCTCGTGGCCGATCGGATCGACCAGCCAGTACTCCTGGACGCCGTACCGCGAATACCAGCGAAGCTTGACATCGCGATCGCGCCACGCGCAGCCGGGGGAAAACACTTCCACCACCAGATCCGGCGCCCCACGCACCCGGTTGCCGACGACAACCGTGCTCAACCGGGGCTTCGAGATGAACACGACATCCGGCTGCACCACCAGCTTCCGCTTCTCATCCAGGACCACGTCAATGGGTGACACGACCACCGCCCCAATCCCCAGCCGCCGCGCGTGCCGGTCCAGCAGGCTGCCAAGATGCGTGACGATCGTCTGATGTTCGAACCCAGGAGCCGGCGGCTCTCGCAGAATCCCCCACACCAGCTCCCTCGGGTTCGTGGTCTCCGGCTCGCCGAAGTACTCTTCGACGGTCAAGCGCTTCTCCATCCGATGACGATGCCATCGTCGTCGGACCGACGTCAAGGGCGAACCAAACGGGTAGTCAGGAGGTCGGCAGTTTAAAAGTCGGACGTCGTCTTCTGGACCTGGAGCGCGCGCAACTGACGCTCGCGCTCCAGGAACGGCACGCCGTCGGTGATCCAGGCCGGCGCCGGATCGCCCTTCAGGTAGTGGCCGAACCACTCGACGATGCGCCGGTGATAATCGATCTGGTTCGGCTTCTTTCTGAGGCCGTGATCCTCGCCGGCGTACACAATCAAGACGACGTTCTTGCCGGCGCGGCGGGCGGAGTTGTAGAGCTCGACGCCCTGGTGGAAGTGCACCGTGCCGTCGTTGTCGCCGACCTCGATGAGCAGCGGCGTCTTCATCGTGCTGACGCCGAAGAGCGCCGAGTTGCGGATGTAAGCCGGCAGATCCTCCCAGAGCGGCACTTCCATGCGCTGCTGGCCGGTCTCGATGTGATCCGTCTCCGCGATCCCCGAGCTCCAGTGATGGTTGCCGTAGTTGCTCACCAGATCGGTAATGGGCGCGCCGGCTACGGCGGCCGCGAACAGATCGCTGTGCGTCGCGAGGAACGTCGTATCGAACCCGCCCCATGAGTGGCCGACAACGCCGACGCGCGTGGGATCGACGAGCCCCATCTGGATGACCCGCCTGACCGCCGGCCCGACGCACTCCACGACCGAGAGCCCTGGCTCGCGAGGGCGAAAGACGATGTCGGGCTGGAGGACGAAATAGCCGTGCCCGGTGAAGGCGGCGACGTTGTAGTAATCGCGTTCGGACGGGCTACTGTACTGATGGACCAGATCGGACCGCTTCTCGTACACGAGAACGATCATCGGATAACGCTTGCCCGCCTCGTAGCCGGCGGGGTACATGAGCGCCCCCTGCAGCCGTTCTCCGCGATCGCTCTTGTAGTCGACGAGCTCAGCGTGTCCCCACGCGAAGCGGCTCTGAAACGGATTCGTCGTCGTGACCTGCTTCGCCCCCTTGAGATCCGGCCCCCCGACGAAGACGTCCGGCGAATCGTCGAAGGCCTGGGTGACGTACGCGAAGACGTCGGCGTCCTTGGCCCTGGCAAAACGATCGACCCGTTTGTCGAGCCACAGGAGGTGGTTTTCATTCTTGAGGGGGGCACCCCCGCCCGCGGCGGCCGCTCGGCTCGCAGACGCATTCGTTGCGGCAGCCGCGGGCGCCCCCGCCGGCGCGCCGGACAGCGTCAGACGCGCGTAGCCCGATTTCTTCGTCCAGGCGCCATAGAGGCTCAAATACACCGGCTTCGCCGGGTCGATGGAGTCGGCCTCGGGATCGATGCGAACGAGCCTGTGCCGCACCTGATCGGCGGCGCCGTCGGTGAGGCGCAGGAACCGCGTTCCATCCGGCGCCACCTGCCAGAGATCGAACGCGTCATACAGAATCACGGACTGATCGTCCTTGGTCCACCCCGCCACGCCATGAGGCGGCTTCTGCTTCAACGCCGAGTCGGATTCGCGGTTCGCGAACGACGTCGTGATTGCTTTGGTGATGTTGACCGTCGTCCCGGTCGCAAGATCGATTGTCCAATAGTGATCCGCGTCGAAGTAAAGGTAGTACCGGCCCGCCGGGCTCACCTGCGCGTACCGGTCGTCGACGTGCTCCTTGATTCTCTTTCGCTCGCCTGACGTCACATCCACGAGATAGAGGTCGGCGGCTCCACGGCCGAAGCTCCGATCCATCGAATACGGCGCCCAACTGACCGCCGTCACGAGCGCCTGACGCCTCGCTGGTGTGACCTGCTCGAACGCATCCTTTCCGAGCTGCACGAACCGGCCGCTGTCGACGTGCCAGGCGGCCAGAAATGTCCGCCGCCGATCCGTTCTCGCGTTGATCTTCTGGCGTGGCATGACGTCGACATCGCGCGGATGCCACACGTCGACGCCGGCGAGCTCATCGTCCGCGCCCGCCTCGTCATGGCCGTCGGTCGGCCTGCCCGCCTTCGCGGGCACCGCCTTATCCGGCCACGCCGCCATTCCGAGAAACAGCACGTGACCGGCATCGGACCAGGTGGGCCTGCGGAACGCCGACAGCCGCATCCCACCCGGGAACCCCGGGTCCGCGCCCGGGTCGTAGGTTCGCATCGTCGGCTCGCGATCCGAGAGCTGCGACCATAAGATCGCAACCTGGGTCGGACCATCGTGCCGATCGTCGGTCTTCGAGCGGAGGACCGCGAGCTCGTCGGCGTTCTTGTGCCAGACAAGGCCCGCGTACATCGAGGCGGACGAATCGAGGACGCGCAGCGCGCCGCTCTCGGGATCGAAGAGCTGGACGCCGTTTCCCGTCTTTTGCTCGGTGCTGATCGTCATGGCCAGCAGCCGGCCTTTGTCCTGCCACGCGAACTCGGCGACGTTGCCGAACGTCGTGTCTCGACCCGACGCAAGATCGCGGACGATTAAGGTCGCGCCGGCCGGTTGCTCCGCGTCATCCGACGATCCGGCGTCGGTTGCCCCCTCCCGCCCGCCAGGTTTCTCCGGTGCGTACCGCCGCATCGCCAGACGGGACCCGGTTGCAGCGAAACCAAACGATTCGATGCCCTCGACCTCCGTCGTCTGCCCTGACGCCAGATTCAGCACACCGAGTTTCTTCTGGACCGGCTTCTTATCCTTCCGGAGTTTGTCTTCCTGGGTTTCGGAGTAGCCGATGCTGTAGGCGGCCCACCGCGAATCGCCGGAGAACACCGGCTCGGCACCGAACGCTGCGATCTTGGTCGCACCGTCGACGATGTGCGTGATGCGCAGCTCGTTGTTTCTGTTCGAGCGGTTGATGCCGTAGGCGAGCCACTGCCCGTCGGGCGACAGCCCGCCGTGATTGGCGAGGCTGACGAGCGACTCCCACTGCCCGTAGTCGGCGGGAACGATCGTGGGCTTCGTCTGGCCTCCGACGGTGATCGTAAGTACCAGCCCGAGAAGCGTCAGACGCACAGCGAGATTTCGCATCGCAGACTCCTGGCTGTCGAAGAAACCGGCCGAGTACTCCGGGTATCATAAACTCATCAAGGAGCAACCAGCGTGATGAACGCCACGAACGGGGTGCGCATCGGGGCCATGGTGCTCGTGTTGCATCCCTGGTCGGCTCGGCGTTGCCGCCGATCGGCCTTCAGCAGGACGCCGCCGACGCACGCGCCGAGCCGGTGATCGACCTCGGCGAGCTGATGGACATCTTCATGAAACCGTTGTACGACGACCTGAAGCGTGCCGTCGACAAGTCGCCCCGCAATCGGCGCCAGATGGCGGACGTCTATCGCGGCGCGGTGAAGCTCGCCGAGGCCTCCAACCTGCTGTTCTCGAGATCGCTGAACCGGTACACGGAACGCGCCGAGTGGGATCGAGGTCGGGATCGGGTCCAGAGGCGGGACAGCCAACCATGATCGATCGCGTGGGCTCGCCGCCGTCATCGCCGTTGATGATTTTCGACGGCGACTGCGGCTTCTGTCGCCGGTGGATCGCGCGATGGAAGGAGCTGACCGGCGGCTGCGTCCGTTACCTCCCCTTTCAGGATCCCGACATCGCGGCGGCATTCCCGGAGCTGCCGCGCGAGCGGTTCCAACAAGCGGTCCAACTGATTGAACCCGACGGCTGGGTGTTCGGTGGCGCCGAGGCCGTGTTTCGCGCGCTGGCGCACGTCCCGGAAAAGCGCTGGCTGCTCAGCGCCTATCAGCACGTGCCGGGCGTCGCGCCAGTCGCCGAACGGACGTATCGCCTCATCGCGCGGCACCGCCCCGCCGCCGCGACGCTGACAGACCTGCTCTGGGGACGCGAGCTGGCCCCGACCTATGAATGGGCCGTCTGGCTGTTCATTCGCCTGCTTGGTCTCATCTATCTCGTCGCGTTCGTGTCGTTCTGGACGCAGGCGAGCGGCCTCATTGGCAGTCGCGGCATTGTGCCCGTTCACGATTCGCTCGAGGCATTTCGAACGTGGATGGCGCAGGCCGGCATCGGACTCGATCGGTACCGCTGGTTCCCGACGCTGTTCTGGCTGAACACCAGCGACGCATTCCTCCAGGGGGTGTGTGGCGCCGGCGCGCTCCTGTCGGCGCTGCTCGTCCTCGGTGCGGCCCCCGCGCCGATTCTCGTGCTGCTGTGGATCGGCTATCTCTCACTCATGGTGGTCGCGGGTGAGTTCCTCGCCTTTCAGTGGGACGTGCTGCTGCTCGAAATGGGCCTGCTCGCGATCTTTCTCGCCCCGCCGCAACTGCGATCGCGACGCGCGAGGCCGACCGCGGCCGTCCTGTGGCTGCTCTGGTTTCTGCTGTTTCGGCTGATGTTCAGCTCCGGGGTGGTCAAGCTCATGAGCGGCGATCCGACCTGGCGCGACTTGACGGCCCTGACCTTTCATTACGAGACGCAACCGCTGCCGACCTGGATCGGGTGGTACGCGCATCAGCTTCCGCCCACGTTCCAGGTCGCGTCAGCCGCCATGATGTTCGGGATCGAGCTCGTGGCGCCTTTCCTGATCTTCGCGCCTCGTCGGCTGCGCCTTATCGCGGGCGTTGCGCTCCTCGCACTGCAGGTCTTGATCGACCTGACCGGCAACTACGGCTTCTTTGGTTGGCAAATCGCCGCGCTGTGCCTGTTGCTGGTCGACGATGCGACCTTCAGGCGGCTGGGGAGGAGCGCGTTTCTCAGGGCAGGCTCGGCCACGCCCCTCACCGCGGGCCCTTCGACTGGGCTCAGGGCAGGGCGGTGGCCGCGTTGGCTGGTCAACCCGGTGGTCGTGGTCTTGGCCACGGCGTCCTTCGCGGAGATGGCCGCAACGCTCCAGACCCCCATCGACGCGATTCCCCCGGTCGGCGTGCTGCGTGAGCTCATCGCGCCGCTCCGCAGCGTGAACAGCTACGGGCTCTTTGCCATCATGACGACCTCCCGCCCTGAGATCATCGTCGAAGGCAGCCGCGACGGCTCGACCTGGGAGCCGTACGAGTTCCGCTACAAGCCCGGCGATCCCTCACGCCAGCCGTCGTTCGTCGCGCCGCATCAGCCGCGGCTCGACTGGCAGCTGTGGTTCGCGGCGCTCGGACGCTGTGTCGACAACCAATGGTTCATCAATTTCAGCGTGCGCCTGTTGGAAGGATCGCCCGACGTCGTGGCGCTTCTGGCGCGGAACCCGTTTCCCGGCGAACCACCGCGGCAGATTAGGACGGTCGTCTACGACTACCACTTCACGGATCGCCAGACGAAGCGGACGCAGGGAACGTGGTGGTGGCGCGAGCAGAAGGGGCCCTATTGTCCGGGCCTTCCCCGGCGCGAATGACAGACGCCGCTGGCGGAGCTCCGGGGGTGAGTGCTGCCCTAGTGCGCGGCCTGACGTTCCTTTGGATCAATCCCCATCAGCTCGGGATGCGAGGAGACGTGAGTGTGGACGATGGCTTCGGCCTGGGCCATCGCGTCGGCGTCGCCGTTGCGATAGATCGTGTTGGCTTCGATCAAATCCTTCTGGCTCCCCGGCGTTGAATCGTGGCTGTCGTAAATCGCGGTCACCGGGCAGGCCGGCACGCAGGCACCGCAATCGATGCACTCCTCGGGATGGATGTAGAGCATCGTGGCCTGCTCGAACTCCGGCTCGTCCTTCCGGGGATGAATGCAGTCCACCGGGCACACGTCGACGCACGCCGTGTCCTTGGTCCCGATGCACGGATCCGTTATGACGAAAGGCATCTACGTCCTCCGCTCCTATGATTTATCCGGTCCGCGCCTCGTGACGCGGTTGAGCCGCCCGGGTGGCGGGGTCCGCTCCGCATTATAGCGACAATGGTTCAGACGACAAGAGCCCGCAGAGGTGGCGCGGCTGTCGTTGGGCCCGAACGGCATGGGGCATGAACGTGTGGTCAGCAGGTAGGTCAGCCGCACTGCCGGATGACACTAGAATAGAGCCGACGGTCATGTCCGACTCGATCGTCAACACATCCGCTCTGAGCCGCCAGGAACGGCGGCTGCGCCTTCGCGGGCCCGGCATCGATGAGTGGCTGCTGGGCCGGCTCCCGCTCGGCGGCGTCCCAATCGAGATTCGACTGTGGAACGGCGCTGCCCGGTGCTTTTCACCCGATCCTCCCATCGGCAGTCTGTGGATAGCTGACCGCCGCACGCTGCTGGGCCTGCTGTTCAATACCGAGATGGCCTTCGGCGAGGCGTATCGCGAGGGACGGGCTCGGGTGGATGGCGACCTCGTGGGCCTGCTCGAGAGCGTCTTCAGAGCCCGGAATCCGCTGGCCGTGCGCGCATGGCATCGGCTGCGCCCGGTTGGAGCGCTCCGACGCCGCGGCAACACGCCGTTGCGCTCCCGTCTCAACGTCCACCATCACTACGATCTCGGCAACGCCTTCTATCGCCTCTGGCTCGATCGGGAGATGGTGTACACGTGCGCCTACTTCCCGTCGCCCGACGATGAGCTCGAGACCGCACAGCTCGCGAAAATGGAGTTGGTGTGTCACAAGTTGGGGCTGCGGCCCGGCGATCGGGTGGTCGAAGCCGGATGCGGCTGGGGGGCGCTCGCCCGCCACATGGCGAGGGAGCACGGTGCCGTCGTCCGAGCGTTCAACATCTCGCACGAGCAGATCACGTACGCGCGCGACCAGGCGGCGCGTGAGGATCTCACAGAACGAGTCGAGTTCATCGAAGACGACTACCGGAACATCTCGGGGACCTACGACCACTTCGTGTCGGTGGGGATGCTGGAGCACGTGGGACAGGAACACCTTTCGGCGCTCGGTGAGGTGATCCACCGGACCCTGCCGCCCGACGGTCGAGGGCTGCTGCACTTCATCGGTCGCAACCGGCCGCGACCGCTCGATGCCTGGATCCGGAAGCGGATCTTTCCAGGCGGCTATCCTCCCGCACTGGACGAGGTCCTCCACGAAATTCTCGAACCGTGGGACTTTTCGGTGCTGGACGTCGAGAATCTCCGCCTGCACTACGCCCTCACGCTCGAGCATTGGCGCCGGCGGTTCGATCGGCACGAGACAACCATTCAGGCGATGTACGACGACTCGTTCGTGAGGACGTGGCGTTTGTATCTGGCGTCCGCGGAGGCGGCCTTCAGAAGCGGTTGGATGCAGCTTTTTCAGATCGTCTTCGCGCGGGGCCGCAGCAACGGGATTCCTTGGCGGCGGACGGTAGAGAAGTGAGACTCACTTCCCACTTCCCGCTTCTCACTTCTTCAGCGTTCACGGCAAGAGATGCAGCTTTTTGACGTCCTCATCGTCGGTGGCGGCCCGGCGGGGTCCAGCTGCGCCCGGACGCTCGGCGCCGCGGGGCTGAAGGCCGCCGTCATCGACGCACGTGAGTTTCCTCGCGACAAACCGTGCGCCGGCTGGATCACGCCGCGGGTGCTCGAGCTGCTCGAGCTGACGCCTGACGAGTACGGACGTCATGGCCGCGTCATCCAGCCCATCACGGCGTTCCGCACCGGTCTTGCCGGGACACCGCTCGTCGAAACACGCTATGGGCGGGTCGTCAGCTACGGCATCAGGCGTCTGGAGTTCGACGACTTCCTCCTGCGCCGCTCGGGCGCGGGGCTGGTGCTCGGCGAGCGCGTCGAACGGGTGTGGCGCGATGGCGAGCGCTGGGTCGTCAACGAGCGGTTCGCGGCCCCCATGCTGGTCGGCGCCGGCGGACATTTCTGCCCCGTCGCGCGCGTCCTCTCGAAGCACACCTTTCGCCACGAAACGGCCGTGCTCGCCCAGGAGATCGAGCTGCCCGCAAACCAGGCTGGCATCAGGCAGCGGCACGCCGCCGACCTCTTCTTCTGTCCGGAGCTGAATGGGTACGGCTGGGTGTTCCCGAAGGGCGACTACCTCAACGTCGGGTTCGGCTCGATCGGCCATTCGACCTTCCACGCGCGCCTCGACGCGTTCCGGGCCGTCGTGCGCCGTCATCCCGAGCTGAGGCCGCTCGCGAACGCGAAATGGCACGGGCACGCGTATCTGCTGTCGGGACTGTCGTCGCGCGAGATCATCGGCGACGGCGCGTTGCTCGTGGGTGATGCGGCAGGTCTGGCGAATCCCCTGAGCGGCGAAGGCATTCTGCCGGCCGTGGAGTCCGGCTTGATGGCCGCCGAGACGATCCTCGGGGCCGAGGGAGTGTACGAACGCGCGCGCCTCGAAAACTACCGGCGTCGGATCCGCCGACGCTACGGCGTTGGGTGGCGCTCGGCAGCCGGTGGTTCGCGCGCCGTGTGCTGCTGAACCACTGGTTCCTGCACAACGACAACGGCTCAGGGCTCAAGGCTCACGGCTCAGGCACGAATTCTCCTTGAGCCCTGAGCCATAAGCCCTGAGCCTTTCGTCACCACTCATTCTTCTGCACCACGGGGAGCTGGAGCGCGCGCTCGCGGTCCAGATCGAGCGAGCCGACGTGCAGCGCGAGCGGCGACTGCACCCACTTGAAGATCGAGCGGCTGAACATCTCGGCGAAGCGCCTGGCCGAGCGTTCCAGCTCGCCGGAGGCGACCTCGGGAAACAGCGACGGCAGCGCCTGCGCCACTTCCGCCGGCGACAGCTTCTCTCCCGCGTACAGGTGCAGGCAGGCGTCGAGAATCCGGAACGGCATCAGCTCGCTTTCCGCTTCCTGCGCGTGATCGAGCTCCGGTCCAGGCGCCGTCTGGAGCGTCAGCCGAATCCCTTCGAAGCCGAAGCGCGCGTGCACTCGCTCGAGCAGCGCGATCACCACGGTCTTCGGGACGTTGGCGATGACCGACAGCGAGCCTTCGAGGTCTCCGCCGAGTGTCGTATAACCGACCGCCTTCTCGCTCATGTCGCCGGTCTGCACGAAGAGCCCGCCCGCCGAATTCGCCCAGTTCCACATGCGGCTACCCCGAAGCCTGGCCTGGATGTTCTGCAGCGTCAGGCGCGAGGGCTCGGCGCCGCCCAGCATCACCCGCGCGGCTTCCGCCTCGCGATCGAACGCCTCGTCGATCGACAGGATCGTGAGCGGCACACCAAGCTCGCGACAGAGCGTTCTGGCCGCAGACCAGGTGCCCTCGCCCGAGTACCGCGTCGGCATGTAGAAGGCGGCGATCGAGGCGCCGACGGCCTCGCGGAGCTCTTCGTCGGACGCGCCGGGGTGAAGGAGCTGGACGGCCCTCCACGTGACGAGGAGCGACAACATCGAGTCGCGACCACCGGACAGCGCGAGGCCGAACAGCCGAAACGCGCGCGACTTGACGAAGTAATCCTTGAGCCCGAGTGACAGGGCGTCGAACAGCTCGTCGAGCACCTGATCCCTCGGCGACGCCCCCGGCGGCTCCGCGGGCGGAAGGAAGAAGCTTCCGCCGATCGGCGCCGGATACGAGAAGGTCGAGCCCGCGACGGTTGGCTCCTCGTCCGGGATGAGACGCACCCGACACCCGCTTCGCTGGAACGCTTCGCATTCGGAACGCCATGTCGTGTTCTCGACGCGACTCCGAATCGTCCGATCGAGATCGACCACGCATGTCGAATAGCCTTCGCGGAATCGCGGGGCCTCGAGCAGCAGGCGACCGTTCTGGAAAACGAAGCCCCCGCCGTCGTACACCAGGCCGTCCTGGCCGCCCACGGCGTTCACGTACATCAACGTGGCCTGGTTGTCGGCCGATCTCGTCGCGAGCATTTCCCTCCGTGTGGAGACGACCCCGACACGGTACGGGGACGACGAGACGTTGACGACCAGCTCCGCGCCCGCATAACAGCGCCGTCGCATCGGACCGTCCGGCGACCAGGCGTCCTCGCAGACCTCGACCGCCACGGTGCCGAACCCGAAGCGGAACAAGAGATCGCCGAGGGGCACGCCGCCCGCGTCGAGCTCGACGCCCGGCGATCCGCGGGAGAAGATGCGCGCCTCGTAGAAGACGTTGTAGGTGGGAAGCTTCTCTTTCGGGACGAATCCGAGGACGCGGCCCGCGTGAACCACCGCCGCCGCGTTGAACAGCTGCCCCCCGATCTGCACTGTCGTCCCGATGACAAAGACAGTCGGCGCGCGGGCGGTTTCGGCGGCGAAGCGCTCGATCTCGGCGCGCTGGGCCGCCACGAACGCGCGCCACTGCACCAGGTCCTCCGGCGGGTACCCTCCGGTGGCCTGCTCGGGAAAGCCCGCTAGCGTCACATCCGCCCTCGCGATGAGACGCGCCTGCTCCAGCATGCGATCCATGTTGGAGGTGACCGCCCCAACGATCGGGCTGACGTTGGCGATCGCGAGCTTGATCAGCCGCATCAAATCACATTCCTAGTTTAGTGAGTGCATATCAGCTGAGTCGGGACCGCCGGTGGCGCAGGGCTCAGAGCTTGTGAAACAAGCCGTTTTACCACGGAGCCCACAGCGACCACGGAGAGAACCCTCTTGTTCTCTGTGTGCTCGGTGAGCTCTGTGGTGATCGTGGGCATTCCTTGGCAAGCTTTTCAGCTCTGCGAGCCATCGGGTCAACGTGGCACCCTCGTACACATTCTAGCCGTGCAAGCGCGGCTGCTGATGTACCCTCCAGCGGTCCCGTGGCTTGCACACCAATGTTTGGATGGCGGACCCGTCCAACGCGACCATGATCGAGGCCAGGCGATTCCGCGATCGCGTCGAAGCCGGACGGCTGCTTGCCGGGGAGCTCGACAGGTACGTTCTTCGGGCCGATGTGGTGGTGTTGGGCCTGCCGAGGGGGGGCGTCCCAGTCGCCTACGAGGTAGCGCGAGCCCTGCGAGCACCGCTGGACGTGATGGTGGTTCGGAAGCTGGGATTGCCACAGCAGCCCGAGCTGGCGATGGGCGCGATTGCCAGCGGCGGCGTGCGGGTGCTGAACACCGATCTCCTGGCGTACTTGCATGTCTCCGAGGACACGATCCAGTCGGTCGCCGAGCGCGAGCAGCGAGCCCTAGAAGCGCGAGAGCGGGCGTACCGTGGCATGCGCCCTCCCACCGACCTCGCGGGCCGGACCGTCGTCCTGGTCGATGACGGGCTGGCCACGGGTGCGTCGATGCGCGCCGCGGTCTCGGCCGCGCGTCAGCGGGGGGCGTCCCGTATCGTGGTCGCCGTGCCGGTCGCCGCGCCGGAAACAATCGACGAGATGCGGCGCGAGGTGGACGAGATCGTGTACGTGCAGGCGCCCAGTCGCTTTTCCGCCGTCGGATTGTGGTACGAGGACTTCGCGGAGACGTCGGACGACACCGTCCGCGATCTGCTGCAGCGCGCCGCGGATGTCAGCTAGTACTAGGATTCGCTGCGAACCCAGCGTGGCGCGAGACGCTGGGGGCCACGCCGGCTGGGACCGTCGCTGAACCTGCAGTAGGTACCGCTCGTCGTGCGGGCCAGATACCGCGTGGCGACCAGCGTGTCGAGCAGCGCCTCGCACTTCAGCGGGTCGAGGCCGAACAAACGCTGGGCCTGCCCGCTAGTGAGCGAGAGGCCGGGCATTTCTTCGTACTCGGCCTTGATGAGATCCAAATAATCAGTGATTTCCCGTGCGGCAGGCATACATCCTCCCAAGCTCCTGGAGGGTTGTCGGCTTCAACAAGCTCGACCGTTAGGACAGAACCGCTCTCAGATTTCAGCTCTCAGCTGTTGACGTTCCAGTATTGGCTCAAAGGCTTCACATGGTTTCCCGCTGCGGCTAGCCGGCGGGCCGGTTTCAAGCACCGTGGCGCAAGCTGACAGCCAAGAGCCGACAGCTGAGAGCTGAGAGCTAAAAAGAAGGCGCCCATCGACCATGCGAGGGGCGCCTGGGGGAGGCACCGAAGGAGGAACAGACCGTGCGCGTTCGCGCGCCTCTACCGTGAATCTCCCGAGATCACGAAGATCAGATCGTCGCCGACCCGCTGCGTGCCGCCGTTTTGGCTTCCCGCAAAGGGCGACTCGTACAGGTTGTTCGGGCCGCCGGTAATGCAAATGGTGTCCTTGGACCAGCCGCCGCTCCGCTGCCCTTCGGCGCGTCCGTGGTTGGCGTCGACCGCCACGGCCAGGAACACCGAGTTCACGAGGTAGCGATTGCCCCAGGGATCCGAGTCGATGACTGGCGAGAGATAGGCGCCGCGCCAACCCAGATTCCACTGCGGGCCGGATTTCCCGAACGTATTCTTGTCGGCCGGCGTCGCATACCCGCGCGAATTGCGCACGAGTTGATGTTCGAGATGATCGGCGTTCTGGGTGTTTCGGCAGCCCCAGTTGATCACGCTGTCCTTGATCTCGTTGCTCTGGAAGTCGACAGCCTGCGGTCCGAGGTCGTCGGTCGAGACGACCTTGCCGTCGCTGAACAGGATGTCGACGCGATTCTGTTTCGTGCACGGTTGGCCGCCGTTCCACTTCGCGCACGGACCGACGTCGCGCACCAGGCGCGCCACCGACTGGCCGATCGCTTCGCAGTCTTCCTTGGCCTTCACGTGCTTCGCATCGTTGATGTAATCGTTGATCGAGGGGGCCAGCACGCCCGTCAACAGCATCAGGACCATCAGGATGATCGTGGCTTCGACGAGCGACATGCCCGACATGCTTTTCGACGCGCTGGCAATCCTCATAATCGATGCTCCACCCACTGCAGGTCTCGCTCAGGCCGCTCGCGTTGTCCGCGCGAATCGTCGGCAGGTTGAGCAAGGCCAGTGCCGCGTTTTCCAAGGACAAACGGGCGTACAGCGGCAGGCACCGGTGTGCAGCCGTGAGGTCTTGGGAACGAAGGGGTCTACGAAAAATGCGGTCCAGAAAATTTGAAGGCAACAACGGGGGAGGGAACGAAGATCAGGGATCAGGGATCGGGGATCAGGGACCAGGATCAGGATCAGGGAACTGCGTCGGCGACGCCCCGCTTCGGGTAGTGGGGCAGTTTGGTGTGAAGGCCCGCTCCCGCCCCAACGCGCTGGAGAACGCGCGTCGGGGACCCCGGGCCGGCCGCGTGAGCACGGTTCTGGAAAAACGCGCCGCAGGCCAGACTGCCGCGCAGGTCAGAACTTGACCTGCGCGGGTCGCTGAACGTGATGCCGAAGGCGCGTTTTTCCGCGCGGCCGAACGGGGCGAGCACCAAACTGACCCACTACCCAGGGTTGACCGGCGCGCGGCCTCCTGAACTAGTGTAGTGTCGGCGCTTCACCCTGTTCCGGGACGAAATTGATGTTGCCATCCGACCACACCGTGAGCCCGCCCGTCGTCAACCGATGGCTGCAGCTGGGAGCGTGCATTGCCGCGATGATGGCGATCGCCAACCTCCAGTACGCGTGGACGCTCTTCACCGTCCCCCTCACCCAGCACCTCAGGGCGACACTTTCGGCGGTCCAGCTCGCCTTCACCTTGTTCATCCTGGCGGAAACCTGGCTGGTTCCCGTGGAGGGGTATCTCATCGACAAGCTCGGCGCCCGCCTCGTGGTGACCGTTGGCGGGGTCCTCGTCGGGCTCGGGTGGATCGGATCGGGGCTGGCTGACTCGCTGACGGCCTTGTATTGCTGGTACGCGCTCGGCGGGGTCGGCGCCGGCGCGGTGTACGGCGCAGCGATCGGCACGGCGCTGAAGTGGTTCCCCGACCGCCGCGGGCTTGCCGCGGGGCTGACGGCCGGCGCGTACGGCTTCGGGACGGCGCTCACGATCCTGCCGATCCAGCAGATGGTCGACGCGGGCAGCTACCGGATGGCCTTTCTCATCTGGGGAACCATCCAGGGGATCGTCGTGGTCGCGGCGGCGCAACTGCTGCGAAAGCCGCCCTCCGACTGGAGGCCCGCCGGCTGGACGCCCCCGGCGCACGGGACAACCGCGGTTGTTCAGTCACGCGTGAGCAGAACGCCATGGGAAATGATCCGGACCCCGACCTTCTGGGTCATGTACTGCATGATGGCGATGGTCGCCTTCGGCGGGCTGATGGTCACGGCGCAGCTCAGGCCCATCGCGGCGCAGAACGGCATGGACAAGCTGGTGGTGACGTTCGGGATCACGGCGCTGGGGCTCGCGCTCGTGCTCGATCGCATCCTCAACGGCATCACCCGTCCCTTCTGGGGATGGATCTCGGACCACATCGGCCGGTACAACACCATGGCGATTGCCTTCTCGCTCGAAGGATTCGCCATCCTCGGGTTGCTTCGGCTCATCGACCATCCCCTGTGGTTCGTCATCTTGTCAGGGTTCGTGTTTTTTGCCTGGGGCGAGATCTACTCGCTCTTCCCGGCCGCGATCGGCGACGTCTTCGGGCCCGACTACGCGACGACGAACTACGGGATTCAGTACACTGCGAAGGGGACCGCTTCCATCTTCGCGGGTTGGGGCGCGGCGCTGCTCGTCGAGACCACCGGATCGTGGGAGCCCGTGTTCCTGGTGGCGGTCGGCTGCGATCTGACGGCCGCCGCGCTGGCCTGGTTCTGGCTGCGTCCGCTGGTCACGCGGCTCGCCGCGGAACGAGTGGGTGAGGTCAAAGGAGACGCCCGCACTGCGATAGCAATGCTCTGAACAGGTCGCGGTCGAACCTGTCACACACGTCCTTGGACCGCGTTGCCAGGGGAGCGACTGAACGCAAGTTTAGGGATGCCGCCGCGAGCAAGATCCGGAGCATGAGCGACGGCAAGCGCATGGGGGTGGGGCCCCATGCGGATCTAATCAAGGAGGGACCGATGAGCATCACAGTGCCTCCCGAACGAACACGTCTCTCGAACGCCTCGATCGCCGCGGCGTGTCTGGTTCTCTGCTGCTCGATCATCGCAACCGGGCTGCTGCAGACTCGGATCCACGCCCAGGCACAGGGGCCGTCGGTGACCGTCGATCCTGACGACATCGGCGGCGTGGTCCGGAGTCCGAATGGTCCGGAAGCCGGCGTGTGGGTGATCGCGGAAACGACGGACCTGCCGACGAGGCTGATCAAGATCGTCGTCACCGACGATCAGGGCCGCTTCGTCGTCCCGGATCTGCCCAAAGCGACCTATCAGGTGTGGGTTCGCGGGTACGGGCTCGTGGACTCGAAGCCGATTCAGGCGGCGCCGGGGAAGACGGTCGCGCTGACGGCGACACCCGCCGCCACGGCGCGCGAGGCCGCGAAGATCTATCCGGGTAGTTACTGGTTCGCCCTGCTCAACGTTCCGCAGAAGGGCGAGTTCCCGGGCACCGGTCCGCAGGGAAACGGGATGGCGCCGGCGCTTCGCTCGCAGGCGCACTGGATCGATGTCATGAAGCAGGGGTGCCACCTGTGCCATCAGCTCGGCAACAAGTTCACGCGCGAGCTCGAAACCCGGGCGCCGCTTTCGAGCTCCGCCGCCTCGGGCGCCGGAAGCCTCCGGGATGGCAAGAACGGACCGAATCCGTCGTCAATGGGCGGCTGGGATCGGCGCGTGCAGTCCAGCCAGCGCGGTGCGCAGATGAGCCAGGTCATGTCGCGCTTCGGGCGGCAGCGCGGCCTCGCGATGTTCGCGGATTGGAGCGACCGGATCGCGGCCGGCGAGTTTCCGCCGGAGGCACCGCCGCGGCCGCAGGGTGCCGAGCGCAACCTGGTGCTCACACTCCGTGATTGGGGCACCCCGACGCTGTACATCCACGATGAAATCACGACCGACAAGCGTAACCCGACGGTCAATCCGAACGGGCCGGCCTACGGCGTCGCGATCTCCGACGATTTCCTCACGATCGTCGATCCGGTGAAAAACACCGCGGCCAATCTCAAGCTGCCGACCCGTGACGATCCGAAATCCATCCCGCCGTTCTTTCCGCGGTCGATGCTGGCGTCGTCTCCTTATTACGGCGACGAGATCCTGTGGACCAACCCGGCGAACCCGCACAACCCGATGATGGACGGCAAGGGCCGCGTGTGGCTCACGCACCGGATCCGCGCTCCCACGAACCCGGCGTGGTGCAGGGAGGGATCGAGCAACCCGTACGCGAAGAACTACCCGATCGAGCAGAGCGAACGCCACCCCTCGTTCTACGATCCGACTACGCAGCAGTGGACCCTCATCGATACTTGCTTCGGCACGCATCATCTGCAGTTCGCCGAAGACAAGGACGACACGCTGTACTTCAGCGGTGACGGCGAGGTCATCGGGTGGATCAACACGCGTAAGTTCGACGAGACCCGCGACGCGCCAGCCTCGCAGGGTTGGTGTCCCGTCGTCGTGGACACAAACGGCGACGGCAGGATTGGCGAGTACGTCCAGCCGGCCGAGCCGGTCGACCCGAAGCGCGACAAGCGCTATCGCGGCGCGAGCTACGGGATCATCGTGAGTCCGGTCGACCACGCGGTCTGGTTCGCTCAGAACGGGCCGGTGCCTGGCCGCATTTTCAGGCTCGAGATCGGCAGCAATCCGCCGGCGACCTGCAAGGCCGAGGTCTACGAGGTGCCGTTCAACCCGGCGGGGTCCGGCAAGAGCGGGTTCGTCCCGCGGGGCATCGACATCGATCGAAACGGCGTCGTGTGGACGGCGCTTTCAGGCAGCGGTCACATGGCCAGCTTCGATCGTCGCAAGTGCGCGGTGCTGAACGGGCCGACCTCCACCGGCGAGCACTGCCAGGAAGGGTGGACGCTCTACAAAGACCCCGGACCGACGCTGAGAAACGCGCCCGAGGTCGCGGCCGACTACCACTATTACAACTGGGTCGATCAGTTCGATACGCTCGGCCTCGGCAAGAACGTGCCGCTCTCGACCGGATCGCTCTCCGACTCCCTGTTGGCGCTGCTGCCGGACACCGGCCAGTGGGTGGTGCTGCGAGTGCCCTACCCGCTCGGGTTCTTCTCGCGTGGCATGGACGGACGGATCGACGATGCGAAGGCGGGCTGGAAAGGCAAGGGCGTCTGGGCCACCTACGGGGCCGCCGTGACGTGGCACATCGAGGGGGGCAAGGGCACGAACCCGAAGATGATCCACTTTCAGATGCGCCCGCACCCGCTCGCGCGGTAGCCGTACGTGTTCGATCTGGCTGGTCGAGCAACGACGGCCTCGCGCGAGCTCCGCGGCGCGACGGCCACGTTCCTCACGATGGCCTACATTCTCTTCGCCAATCCCACGATTCTCGGCGCCGCCGGCGTGCCGTTTGAAGCGGCCGTCGCAGCCACGGCGCTCGGGGCGGGCGTCTGTTCGATCCTGATGGGCGTGACGGCGAACTTCCCGCTCGCGCTCGCGTCGGGGATGGGGCTGAACGCGGTCGTCGCGTTCCAGATCGCGCCGGTCGCGGGCTCGTGGCAGGCCGCGATGGGCCTGGTCGTGCTCGACGGGATCGTCGTGACGCTCCTCGTGGTGCTCGGTCTGCGGGAGGCGGTGATGAACGCCATTCCGGTCGATCTGCGCCGCGCGATCGGCGTCGGGATCGGCCTCTTCATCGCGTTCATCGGCGCCGTGAACGCCAGGCTCGTCGTGGTGCCGCCCGGCACGATCGGGGTGCTGGCGAAGGATCCCACCGCGGTGATGCCACCCGTCACCCACGGCACCCTTCAGGCGCCGGAGACCGCGGTGGCGCTCGTCGGCCTGGTCGTGATCGGGTACCTGATGTGGAGGAAGTTCACGGGCGCCCTCGTCGTCGGCATTCTGCTCAGCACCCTCGTCGCGCTGGCCATGGGGGTCGCGGCGGTTCCGGGTGGTGACTGGCTGCGGGTTCCGAGCTTTGCGACGGTCTTTGCGGCCGACGTCCGCACCGCCCTGGCGCCGCGCCTGCTGCCGCTCCTGCTCGCGCTCGTGCTGGTCGACTTCTTCGACACCATCGGGACCGTCACGGCCGTCGCCGAGGCCTCCGGTCTCCACGGGCGCGACTCCGGCATTCCGCGGCTTCGACCGATCCTTTTCGTCGATTCGGTGAGCGCGTCGATCGGCGGGCTGCTCGGCGCGAGCTCGGTGACCTCCTACATCGAATCGGCCGCGGGCGTGGCCGAAGGCGCGCGGACCGGTCTGCACTCCGTCTTCGTGGGCGTGATGTTTCTGCTGGCCATCTTCGCCGCGCCGCTCGCGGGAATTGTCCCCGCCGCGGCCACGGCGCCGGCGCTCATCGTGGTCGGGTTCCTGATGTGCCACCAGATCGTGCGCATCGATTTCACGAAGCTCGACACGGCGCTGCCCGCCTTCGTCACCTTCATCGTGATCCCGTTCACCTACTCCATCTCGCACGGCATCGGGTACGGGTTCATCGCGTTTGTCGCCATCAAGCTGCTCTCGGGGCGAGTCTCGGACGTGCACCCACTGATGTACGGGACCGCCGCGGCGTTCGCCGCATACTTCATCGCGTTCTGAAGGGCGGTATACTGGCGGGATGCCGGTGCACGAAAAGCCGCGTCCTTCTGTCGCCAACCCGCTCAGGCGGAACGTCGCCATCATCGCGCACGTCGACCACGGCAAGACGACGCTGGTCGATGCCCTCCTGCATCAGGCCGGCACGTTCCGCGCGAATGAACGCGTCGCCGAGCGCGCGATGGACAACACCGACCTGGAGCGCGAGCGCGGCA
>JACOUA010000256.1 GCA_016178075.1 Acidobacteriota bacterium | reverse complement strand
GTGGAAGGCGTGGTCGAAGCAGAGCACGCCAGGTTTCCCCGTGGCGTGCCGCGCGATCTTGACCGCATTCTCGATCGCTTCCGCGCCGCTGTTGACGAACATCGCCTTTTTTGGAAACGCGCCGGGCGTGAGGCGGCACAATCGTTCGGCCAGGGACACGTAGCTCTCGTACGGCGCGACCGAGAAGCAGGTGTGCGTGAAGCGATCGAGCTGCGCCCGCACGGCCTCGACGACCGCCGGTGCTGAATGGCCGACGTTGAGCGTCCCGATCCCACCGGCGAAATCGAGGAAGCGATTGCCGTCGACGTCCTCGGCGACCGCCCCCGAGGCCGTCGAAATCACGACCGGCGTCGCGTGAGAGATGCCCCGCGGCACGCTGCGCTCGCGACGCGCGAGGATCGCGCGCGACCGCGGGCCGGGAATCTCGGTCTCAATATGAATTGCAGGCATGGGAAGAATCGAGGATTGAAGGTTGCGGATTGACAATTCTCCCCAATCGGTCAATCGACAATTACTCGTCAATGGGCAATCGTCAATGTCCTATTGCGGCTGTAAACGACTCTCCCGTCGAAAATCGTGGTCTCGACGCGTGCGTCGGACAACCGTTCCGGCGGCAGCGAGAAGATATCGGCCGAGAGGATCACCAGATCGGCGAGCATGCCGCGCGCCAGCGTCCCTTTCCGCTGCTCGTCGAACGACGCGTAGGCGGCGCCGCGTGTATAGGCGTCGAGCGCTGTGATGAGGGGCAGGGCTTGGCCGTGGCCAGAGGCTTCGCCGGCCTGGCCGCCGCCGTGCGTGATGGCCACCTGCAGGCCCACGAGCGGATCGAGCGAACCGGCGGGCCAGTCGCTGCCGAACGCCAGGCGGCCGCCGGCTTCACCGATGCTGCGCCAGGGCCAGCCGCGTGAGGCGCGTTCGGCCCCGACGTTCGCCGCCCAGACCTGCAGCGGATCCGCGGTGACGTCCGACCGGAACGGCTGCAGCGAGGCGATGGTGCCGCTCGCACGAAGCCTCGAGAGATCCACCGGATCGATCGCCTCGAGCCGTTCGACGCGATGCCGCCGCCCGCGCGCCGGCGTGGGATTCGTCGTGACGGCATCTTCCAACGCGTCGAGCGACAACCGAGCCGCCGCGTCACCGGTGGCGTCGATGAGGATTTGCCAGCCGCGCCGGTCCAGCAGCGCGACGAGGCGGCGAAGTTGATCGAGCGTGAAGACCAGATGGCCCGTGGTCCGCTTGTTGGCATAGGGCGCCAGCATGGCGGCGGTGTGGCTCTCGATCGATCCGTCGACCTCGAGCCTCACGGCGCCCGCCTTGAGCAGCGGATCGTCCGAAAAACGCTTCAGCACCTCGTCCAGGCGATCGACGGCCGTGCCGCCGAAGCCCGGCTGGATTCCGAGAATGCCGTAGATCCGCACCTTCAGCGCGTCCTCCTGGCGCAGCTCGTCGTACCAATCGAACTCGTCGGCGGTCCCGTCGACGTCCTGCACGCTCGTGATGCCGTGGCGATGCGCCTCCGCGATCGCGCTGCGCAGCGCGTCCAACGCCTCGTCATCCGTCGGCTTCGGAAGCACACGCTCGATCAGGCTCCGGGCGGAGTCCTTCAGAGCGCCGGTCGGCTCGCCCGACCGCGGATCTTTCACGATGCTGCCGTGAGGCGGGTTTTGAGTGCGCCGCGTGATGCCGGCCTCCGCCAGCGCCCGTGAATTCGCCCAGCCCGTGTGGCCGTCTTCGGCGACGACGTACACGGGACGGTCCGGCACGACCGCATCGAGCTGCTGGCGCGTCGGCAAACCGTCGGGGAACGCGCGGAAGCGCCAGCCACGGCCGAGGATCCACTCGTCGCTCGGATGCCGCTCGGAGTACGCGCGGACCGCCTGTTCGATCTCTTCGAGCGTGGTGGCCGATCGCAGGTCCAGCGAGCCGGAGGCCAGGCCACCGGCGAGGAAGTGCGCGTGCGAGTCGTTGAAGCCCGGCAGCACGGCGCCGCCGTGGGCGTCGATGACCGTCGTGCCAATGCCGCGCAGGCGCTTCAGCTCGCGATTCGATCCGACCCGCAGCACCTGATTCGCCCGAATCGCCACCGCGTCGGCGAAGGTGCCGCTGCCGTCGGCTGGATAGACGCGGCCGTTCACGATCAGCAGGTCCACCGGTCCGCTGTCATCGTCTCGCTGGGCGCCGACGATGAGGCCGGCGACCAGCGTCACGGCGACGATGCCGACCACGATCAGGGCCGTGAGACGCGACGCCATGAGAGGGGCATTCTAGCAGGTTGGCAAATGGGGTGTTACCATCGTCGGGATTCGGGATTTGGGATTCGGGATTCGTTGGAAACGCTCGAGTCCCAGGCCCCGAGTCCCGAGCCCCGAGTCCCAAATCCCGACAGGTTTCATTGATGCACTTCGCCATCCTCGGCTCGGGCGCGGTGGGTGGGTACTACGGCGCCAAGCTCGCCCGCGCGGGACAACGCGTGACGTTTTTGGCGCGGGGCGCCCATCTGCGGGCCATGCGCGAGCGTGGCCTGGTCGTCTGGAGTCCGCTCGGAGACTTCACCGTCAAAGCGCCGACGGAGAACGATCCGGCGAAGGTCGGGCCGGTCGACGTTGTACTGTTGGCGGTGAAGACGTACGACAATGAGACCGCGCTGCCGATGCTGAAGACGCTGGCGGGCCCGCAGACGGTGGTCCTGAGCCTGCAGAACGGCGTCGACAGCGTCGAAGAGGTGGCGACCGTCGTCGGGGAATCCGCCACGCTCGGCGGCCCGACCTATGTGGCGACCGCGCTCGCGGCACCGGGCCTCATCGAGCAGACCGGCACGCACCGGAAGATCGTGTTCGGAGAGGCATTTGGCGATCGCAGGGCCGTATCGGCGCGCGTCGCGCGGCTCGGCGACGTGTTCGCCGGGGCCGACATCGAGGTGGAGACCGTTCCGGACGCACGGGTGAAGATCTGGGAGAAGTTCGTCTACCTGTCACCCTTTGCCGGCTTCACGGGATCGAC
>JACOUA010000164.1 GCA_016178075.1 Acidobacteriota bacterium | reverse complement strand
TTATTGCGGGCGAGATCCGAACTGAAAACTGACGACTGAGAACTGAAAACTGCACTAGGGTTTCTCTCCGTGGTTAAACGGTTTTTTCACAAACTCACCTCGCCGCTGCGAGCAGCCGGTTCAAATCCGCGATGATGCGCTCGTCGGTGAAGTCCCGCAAACGGCGGCGCTGGCCCGCAATCACCCGCGCCCGAACCTCGTCGTCGTAGGCGAGCATGCCGACGAGCTCGGCCAGGTGTTCGAAATCCTTCGACCCGACCAGGATCCCAGCGCCGCCGAGCGTGTCGGGCACCGCCCCTGCCGCGTAGGCGACGACCGGGACGTCGGCGAGCATCGCTTCGATGAGGGGTACACAAAAGCCCTCGTGCTCGCTGAGCGAGACGTACACGGTCGCGGTGCGATAGTACGTCGCCAGCTCCGCCTCCGGGACCGGTCCCGTGAAGATGAACCGCTCGCGGGGCATGTCGAACGCGTCGATCAACGCCCGCAGGGCGGCGAGGTAGCGCGGAAGGCCGTCCGAGCGGCCGACGAAGATGAACCGATACTGGATGTCGATGTAGCGTTTGTAGTACTCGGCCAGCCGGATCAGATCCTCGATCCTCTTGTTCGGCACGATGCGGCCCACGAACAGCACGTTCACGAGGCCATCGTCCAGCAGGGATTCGAGCACCGGCTGACGGGGCGCCTTCCGGATCCGGTCGGGCGAAATCGCGATCGGCATCACGCCAGTTGGCCCAAAGCCCAGCGTCTCGAGCTCCTGCCTGTTGTAGTCCGAATCGCCGAGGGCGAGGTCGACCGACGAGGCAAGGGTTGCCAGCTCGCGGCGGCCGAGCGCGGCAAGGCGGAACAGTCCCGGGTCGTACGGCGCGAAGAAGTGCGCCGGCGTGATGTTGTGATACTGGAGGACCCGGAAGCCGCCGAGAGACGCGAAGGCCGGGGTCATCGGCGACGGGAGCGCGAAGTGGAAGATCGTCGCGTCGCCGCGCGTCGCCCCGGGATCGCCGAACCCGCGCACGTCGCCTCGGAGGTCGTCGTCGATCGTCAGCGCGTAGAGGTCCGACTCATGGCCCATCGCGCGCAGCAAATCCCGCACGCGTCTGGCGCTGTCGCCGATCGCGTCGCCTCGATGAGCCGCCGGAACCCACTGGTTGACGATCATATTCCTCGTGGTTTCCGGCTTCAGAGCTTGGGAAATAATACCCACGATCACCACAGAGCTCACAGAGCACACAGAGAAAGCATGAAGTCTTCTCTCCGCGGTCCCCGTGGGCTCCGTGGTGAAACGTGGTGTCTTCACAAACTCTTCAGCCGGAAGAACTCTCCTTCGGGAGCGCCTTCCCGAACGCCGGACGCTCGCACCTGATTTCCTCGAGGCGCTCGGCGAGCTCGAACTGGGCCCAGAACTCGACCGCGACTTCATGAGGCTCGCGCCGCGGCGTCGCGAGCACCCGTTCGACGAATCCAAGGAGGGTCGATCCGAAATCGATCCGCAGCAGATCTGCCAGCGCCGCCTCCTGGGCCGCGACCACCCGCTCGCGCGTCTCGGCGTCACCGACGAGCGCGTCCATCAGCAAGGCGACCCGCCACGGATCCTTCGTCGAGTACAGCACGCCGCCCTGCGCCATGGTCGTCGGCACGGCCGTGGCCGCATAGGCCAGCACCGGCACTCCCATGTGGAAGGCCTCCATCAGCGGCACGCAAAAGCCCTCGTGCTCGCTGGCGCAGAGAAACAGATCGGCGACCTCGTAGTAGGCCGTGAGCTCCTCGTTGGTCACCTGGCCCACGAGGTGCACGTCGCGGGTCCCCAGCGACGCGATGAGCTGGTGGAGCATGGCGAGGTAGCGATCGAAGCCGCCATACGAGCCGACAATGAGCAGCCGCGAGCGCGAGTTGATGTGCCGCTTGTAGGCGTGGAAGAAGCGGATGACGTCTTCGATCCGCTTGTTCGGGATGACCCGCCCCACGAACAGGACGTTGGTCCAATCATCGTCGAACTCCCGCGTGACCGACGTGTCAGGGTCGTTGTCCAGATGCGAGAAATCGGGCACGACCGGCAGGACGGCTGTGGGGCGAAAGCCAGCGGCCTCGAGCTCCTGGCGATTGAATTCCGAATCGCCGAGCCCGAGATCGCATCGATTGACGTACGCGCGAAGCTCGCGGCGGCCGGCGAAGCAGAGCTTGACGAGATCCTTGTGGACGTCGACGAAGTATTCGGGCGGGGTGATGTTGTGATAGACGAGCATCATCCGCTCCGGAAGCGCGAACGCGGTGCGCGAGGCCTTCGACCCGATGGAGAAGTGGTGGATCAGGAGGTTGTCGGGCGAGCTGCACTCGACGAGCTCGCGATAGTCACGCGTGAGGTCCTCGAGTCTGGGGTCGGCCGTTTCCACGAAGATCTCGGAGGGGTAGCCGGCGGCGAACGCTGGGCCGGCCGGCCGCGCGCGTGGGACCGCTCATGATCTCTCGCGGCCTGCCCCGAGCCTTGTCGAGGGGCGCTCCTGACGCGATCGCGAGGACCATTCGGCCGCCGCCGACCGCAAGTCGACGACGGGCCCGGTCGGCAACCTCGCCAGGATGTCCCTAGCGGGCGGAAGGTTGTGACGGCGCCGGCGGAACCAGCCGGGCATGGCCGCCACGGAACGTCGCGGTTGCCCCCCGCCCGGGCCGGATCGGTCTTCCTGTTGGAGCTGCCGCACCATGTCCAGATACTTTCCCTCGATCACGGGCCAGCCATAGTTCGCGCGATAGAAGTCACGGCCGTTCTGTCCCAGCGCGAGCCGGAGCGGCCGGTTGGACTCGAGGGCGTACAGCGTCTCGCCGAATTCCGCGAAGGTCTCGTAGTAGAGGCCGGCGTTGCTCCTGACGCACTGGCCGCGCAGCACGTCGCACTTGCCGTTGACCAGCACCGGCTTCCCGAGCGCCCAGGCTTCCAGCGCGACCATGGAGAGGCTCTCGAAGTACGACGGCATGATGAGGAGGTCGGATGCCGCGATCGCGTCGAACTTGTCCGCGTCCGACAGATACCCGAGATGCCTGATCCGGGGATGCGCGGGGATCGGCAGCAGGGCCTCGCCGAGGAGCACCAGCGACAGTGTGGTCGGAGCCCACTCGATGTATCGCTCGAAAAAGCCAAACAGCTCCTTGCAGCCCTTGTTCTCGTCGATGCGGCCGACGTAGATCGCGAACGGATCGCGCACGTTGTATTTCTGCCGAAACCGGTTCGGCGACACCGCCGCCGGAATGTCCGATCCGATCCCGACCACCACACCCGGCGTATCCTCGTTCTGTGAAACGCGTTGGATGAGCGCTCGCTCCTCGGGGGAGTTGTACATGATGGCCCGGACGGACCGAAAAATCGGGTGGAACAAGCCGACTCCGATGGCCGGATCGCGCTCCGCCGTCGGGACGAGGATGGCGCGTCGCGGAACGGCGCGGACGCCGTGGTAGGCGTGGTAGTACCGATAGCTGAAGAAGATGAAGAAATCGAAGAGGCTCTCGGCTTTCCCGAGATGTCTGACGAGCTCGGGCGAGGTGGGCCCTTCCGAGTCCAGCCAGGACAACTCGTCGGCGAACGAGTGACGGTGGTTGAAGACGCGCTCGGAGGCCTGGCCGAACTCGGCGACGGTGCGCTCTCGTCGAACCGAGAAACGCCGCACCGGGACGCCATTGACCGTGGCGGCGCCGGGCGGATACTCGTTCCGCCAGGTGATGTAGTCGCGGGCGCAGGTGGTGAGGACTTCGACCTCGGCGTGCGAGCTGAGATGCTCCGCGATGTAGCGCGCGTGCAGCTCGGCGCCGCCGTTGATCTCGGCGCCGTAGCGGTGCTCGAGGCCTCGGGTTCGCTCGAGGGGGGGTGGGCTTCAGTGGCGGGACCGGATGACCCCGTGGAGTCGGCGCCTGTGGTGGGGCCCCGGCGTCCGCCCCGGCGACCGCGGCGCCGTCGACGGCGGCGGCCGCGCGGCTGCTCACCCCCAGGGGTCGGCTGCGGCTCACCGGCCGGCTCGGTCTCGAGCGCCGCGTCGGCCGGCGCGGCGGCCACGACTTTCGGCGGCGGGGCCTCCTTGCGATATTCGACGACGCCTTCGAGCGCGCGCGCGCGGCGCTCGTCGAAGTCGAGGCGGCTCGACAGCGACTCCACCCGCATCTTCAGGTTCTTGATCTCGATGCCCGCGCGCGTCAGCTCCACGACGAGGTTGTGCAGCACCTCGTAGGTGAGAATCTCGCGATCCGCGCGAAGCCGATCCACGTCGTACGCGCGTTTCAAAATCTGAGCTTCGATTCGAGCGGTGCGCGCGTTGACCAATTCCTGAGCCGCATTGATTCTCGTCTGATCATGGATCGCTTTGATCAAGGTGTTCGGATTGAAGAACAGCTTCAGAATCGGGCCGAGCAGGCGCCTGGTCCAGCGAAGCAGCGACCGGTGCGTCTCGTAAATCGTGTCGGCCTCGAACGTGTAGTTCGGCGGCCGTTCTGGCGGGGGCTCCAGCGGAGCCGGCGGCGCGATCGGCGGCCGGCTGCTCGCCTTCTTGAATTCCGCCAGCAGATCGGATCGGACACCCTCCGGATCCAGGAACTTTTCGAGCTTGACGGCCGCGAGCTCCTGCAGATCCTGCTCCGTGTAGTCGACGCCACGCTTCTCGCGGATGCGGGCACGGATGCGGCCCATGATCTGCTCGACGTCCACCGAGTCGGACCGAATCGTGAAATCAGTCATCGGCTTTAGAAGCTGTCTTTGTAGATGATGAGCACGACCGTCGCTGCCCACAGCCCCACACACGCGAGCAGCGGCCGATCGGTCAGCAGCATCTCGGCCGGGCTTCCGCCGCCCTCCTTCCGGTGGACCAGATAGAGATACCGGAAGATGCCGTAGAGCGGAAACGGGATGGTCAACCCCAGCCTGTTGGTCCCGAACTTTTCCACCGTGTCGGGACTGATGGTGTAGAAGATGTACGCGATGAGCGTCGACGCCGTCACGACGCCGATCATCTGGTCGAGCAGATAGGGGCTGTACTCCCCGAGAATCCGGCGGTGCTCGCTGGCGCCGTCGGCGAGCAGCACCAGCTCGTGCCGCCGTTTGCTGAGCGCAAGAAACAACGCGAGCAGGATCGTGCAGACCAGCAGCCAGTGGCTGATCGGCACGGCGATCGCGACCGCCCCCGCCGCCGCCCGCAGGACGAAACCGACCGCGATCGTCAGGACGTCAATGATCACGACATGCTTCAGCGGGCCGGAGTAGAGCCCGAGGAGCAGCAGGTACAGGCTGGCGATCGCGCCGAATTGGGGCCGCAGCCAGAAAGCCGCTGCGAGTGCGGCCCCGCCCACCGCGCCGGCGACGGTCAGGGCGACCGACGGGCTGAGCGCCCCGGAGGCGATCGGCCGCCGGCGCTTGAGCGGATGCCGCCGATCGGCCTCGCGATCCACGACGTCGTTGAGCGTGTAGACGGCACTCGAGAGCCCGCAGAAGATGACGAACGCGGCGACTGCCAACCCGACCGCGCGCGGCTCGAACAGGTCGCGGCCCATCGTCTTCTGACCGAAGATCAGGCCTGCAAAGACGACCAGATTCTTGATCCATTGCTCGAGCCGGAAGGTGACGAGCAGACTGCGCGCCAGGCCCATGGGTGATTGCTGACCGGCCCCGACCGCGTCGCCGAGTCCGGCGGCGGAGGCGTCAGGCCTCGCACCGCCGTTAATCGCGATGTCCGATGGAGTGGGGCGCGCCATTGAGCCCGCCGGGGAGGGTTAGACGCTAGTGTCCCGACTCAGTCATTCGTGGCATCACTCCCGGGCGGGGCATCCCGCCTAGCTGCGTTGCTCCTTCCTTACATATCCCCGATATGCTCGGTCGTCGCGCCTTGCCAGTCGGGCGCCGCGCTCCGGGACTTATGCCACGAATTACTGAGTCGGGACACTAGCAGAAGAGAAACTGCGGACCGCCTCGGCTTCGGTGTCGAAGGTGTCAAAGACAGTCAGGAGCTTGGTGATCGCCAGCAGATCCTGAATGCGCTTGGTCAGATTCAGCAGCTTGAGGCTGCCGCCCTGGCGGCTCACCGTCGTATAGGTGCGCACCAGCTCGCCGAGGCCCGCGCTGTCAACGTAGGGGACGCCTTCCAGATTCAGCACCAGCTTCTTCTTGCCGCCCTGAATGAGGCCGTTGATCTTCTCCTTGAGCAGCTCGTCACCCTCTCCCAGGGTCATCTTGCCTTTCAGGTCGAGGATCGTGACGTCGCCGACCGTTTTCTCCTGAATCTGCATCGTCCCACTCCTTTCGCCGGCTGGCGGGGTTCCGCGCACAGTCCGACGACCGGTCATCGATGATGGCGCACCGCCGTTATTCGCCGGCTGGCGGGGTTCCGCGCACAGTCCGACGACCGGTCATCGATGATGGCGCACCGCCGTTAACGGAGGTGACAGCTTATCGGATCGGGTATGCAGCGTCAACTGCGCGGATGCGGGCTAACAGCTTGATCTGATGGGGATTGTGGGATTGAACGGTCTGGGGAGCTCCCGACTAGACGCCCCCAGCGCCGACGAACTTGCGCTGCTGGAAGCACTCCCGGCAGAAGACCGGACGACCCTGCGTTGGACGGAACGGCACCGTGGTTTCTTTGCCGCAGGCGGAACAGACCGTGTGGGTCTCGACTCGCTCGCGGACCGGCGCGCTACCGGCGCCGCGGTTGGCGCGCTTGGCCTTGCACGCCTTGCACCGCTTCGGCTCGTTCTTGAAGTTCTTGTCGGCAAAGAACAGCTGCTCGCCCGCCGTCCACACAAACTCCGTCGCGCAATCCACGCACCGCAGGATCTTGTCTTGGAACTCCATCGTCGGTTACCTCGCCGCCTACCGCTACTCGCTACTCCGATTCGCGGCGGAGCTTCTTGCGACTACGTTTGCGCGCCAAGGCCTGCTTGGCGCGCCGTTTGTCGCCGGGCTTCAGGTAGAAGGAATGCTTCTTGATGTCCTTGATGATGTCTTCCTGTTGGACCTTCCGCTTGAAGCGACGGAGAGCGCTCTCGATCGACTCCCCTTCCTGGACTCGGACTTCAGCCACGCGCTCGACACCCCCTCCCTGTTCTAGCTCGGCCCACAAATCCCCATTTTACAACGGGCCGAATGGACTAAGCTATCACAGTAGCGGCGGATTCTAGGCCCAAAGCCGAGTTCGAGTCAACGAAATACTGAGGGTTTTTGCGCAGTTCCTGAGTCTCCGGCTCGCCGCCCCGCCACCACGCTCGTGCGGTCTTCTCTATCAGTTCCGATCGCCACACGTGATCGCCTCCCAACCGTCTAACTCATGGCCGCGATGAAAGTTCTGGTTCTGGGCGGAGGCGCCCGCGAACATGCGCTCGTGTGGAAGCTGGCGGGCGAGCGCGCGGTCTCCGAGGTGCTCTGCGCCCCCGGCAGCGACGGCGCGCTCCCGGACCTGCCGCGAGGCGGACGATGCCCTGCGGGTCCTCGCAGCCGGAGAGCTTGGCTATCCGGTGGTCGTCAAGGCGGACGGCCTGGCCGCGGGCAAAGGGGTCGTGATCGCGCCCGACCGGGCTGGCGCGGAGCTGGCGATTCGCCACATGATGCAGGAGCGCCGGTTCGGAGAAGCCGGATCGACCGTGGTGATCGAGGAATTCCTGGAGGGGCGCGAGGCCTCGTTTTTCGTGATGACGGACGGCCGGAACGTCGTGCCGCTCGTCTCCGCGGAGGATCACAAGCGCGCGTACGACGGCGATGAAGGGCCGAACACCGGCGGGATGGGTGCGTATGCGCCGAGTCGCTTGTGGAACGACCGGACGGAGCGGCAGGTCCTGGACGAAATCGTCCGGCCGGTGTTGGACGGACTGCGACAGCACGGCCGCGAGTATCGCGGCGTGCTGTACGTCGGCCTGATGCTGACCGCGGCCGGGCCCAAGGTGCTCGAGTTCAACGCCCGCTTCGGCGATCCCGAGGCGCAGGTCGTGCTGCCGATGCTCGACGGCGATCTGTTGCCGCTTCTCTGGGGGGTGGCCTCGAGCGATCTGGCGGGCGCCCGGTGCGCGATGCGATCCGAGCCTCACGTCGGCGTGGTGCTGGCCTCCGGCGGGTATCCCGACGCGTACGAGACGGGCCATCCCATCGAGGGCCTCGACAGGGCCGAGCGAGAGCCGAACGTGGTCGTGTTTCATGCGGGCACCCGTCTCGAGCACGGCCGGCCCGTCACCGCCGGCGGGCGCGTCCTGACCGTGGTCGCTCGAGGCGACACCTACGCGGACGCGCGCGCGCGCGCCTACGCGGCGGTCGGACACATTTCATTCGAGGGTATGCACTATCGCCGCGACATCGCGGCGAAGGCGCTGCAGTAACGTGGGTGCCAGTGCCTCGGTGCCGGTGCACGGTGCCAAAGTGCCGGTGCCTTGGTGCTGGGTGCTGGTGCCCTGGTTTCCGCGGCACCGTGGCACAAGCACGGAGCACCTCGGCACTGTGGCACTCTGGCACTCCGCACAGGCACCGTGGCACGCTGGCACCGGTTTGATGCGACGAAGCAGGCTGGTGGTGCATGGCTGATACCTCTGTTCTGATCCTGATGGGTTCCGATTCCGACGCGCCGATCATGCAGGGCGCGCGCGATCTGCTGACCGAGCTCGGCATCAGCAGCGAGATGACGGTCGCCTCGGCG
>JACOUA010000163.1 GCA_016178075.1 Acidobacteriota bacterium | reverse complement strand
GTCAAGATTCCGGTACGGGTTCCTTGAGCTGCCAGTAGCTGGGCGGGAGTGCCCAGCCCCGCGAGCAAGAGCAGGGCGCTACACGAGAAGGCGACTCGCTTCATGATTGCAGTGACTCCTTCTGATTCGCCGTGCCGCGTCGCGGAATCTGGTAGTGGGTCAGTTTGGTGCTCGCCCCGTTCGGCCACGCGGAAAAACACGCCTTCGGCATCGTGTTCAGCGACCCGCCCAGGTCAAGTTCTGACCTGCGCGGCAGTCTGGCCTGCGGCGTGTTTTTCCAGAGCGTGCTCGCGCGGCCTCAACGGGGCTTCACACCAAACTGACCCACTACCCGGAATCTGTAAGCTCTCAGTCATCAGCTCAGCCTGCAACGACGATGCGTTGCGCATTCCTGCTCAGCATCACGATTGTCCTGACCGCCACCTCCGGCGCCACCGGCCAGCAGCCAGCACCCACGGATCCAGCCGCGCAGCCGACCTTCAGAGCCGGCGTCGAGCTCGTGCGGCTCGACGTGCGCGTCACGGGACGCGACGGAAGTCTTGTCAGAGATCTGCGGCGCGACGAAGTCGAGGTCATCGAAGAGGGGCAGCCGCGCCCCATCCTCTTGTTTCAGCACATCGAGGAGCCGACTGGCAGTTACGTCGAGGTCGCGCGGCGGACCATTGCCGGCGAGGTCTCCACCAATCGCGGCGCGCCACGCGGGCATCTCTACGTGCTGGTCTTCGATCAGCATCACATCACGCCCGGGAACGAGCAGCGTGCTCGCCTCGCGGCCGAGCGTTTCTTGCGACACCACGTGCGCCCGGGCGACCGGGTCGCGCTCTACGCGCTGCCGGGTCCGGGACCGCGAATCGCGTTCACCGCCGACGTCGGTCGCGCGATCGCCGAGCTCGCACAGGTCCGCGGCAGCCTGGAGCGGGTCGGATCCGGGGTGCTTGGCACGATGAGCCTGTACGAGGCGCATCAGATCAGGCGGGGCGATCAACTCGTTCTCTCACGCGTGGCGAATCGGCTGACGAGCGAGGCCGCCAACATCGACATCGTGCGGACGGGCCTCCGAGCGGGCGCCCCGGCGGGGTCTCAGACCGATCCGGCGATCTTCAATCGGCTGGTGCAGGAGGATGCTCGAACCATCGCGGGCAAGGCCGATGAGGACGCGCGGCGTCTCCTGCTCATGCTCTCCGAGTTGATGAGGGAGCTGGGTGCCATCGAGGGTCGCAAAGCCATCATGCTCCTGTCGGAAGGCTTTTTCCTCGACAACGTCTCGCGCGAGCTGGAGGAGACGGCCGCGGCCGCCGCGAAGACCTACAGCGTGGTGTACGCCCTCGACCTCAATCGGCGCGAGGACAATCTGCGCGAGCTCCAGGGGGTCGGAACCGACCAACAATCGGAGATTCAGAGTCGATTGGAGCCGCTCGGTGGGCTGGCCGTCGAAACCGACGGTCGGTTGATAATCGACGCGACCGGTCAGCTCGATGCGGCGTTCACCCGGATCGCCGAAGAATCGCAGGATTACTACATCGTGGGCTTCGCGCCGGCGCCCGCGGCGCTGAAGGATCGCCGGGCCTACCATCGCGTCAGCGTCAAGGTCACCCGAAGCGCCACGCGGGTCAGCACGCGCACCGGGTACGCTCTCAACGCCGGCGATCCGACGCCGGCCGACCGTCGGCGCGGGATCGACGGCGCGCTCGGGGCGCCATTCGCGCAGCAGGGCCTGCCCATCGAGCTGACGACCTACGTGCTTGGTGGCACCTCGCCGGGCGCGCACAAAGTCGTCATGAGTCTGTCCGCGCAACTGCCGGTCTTCTCGAGCGGCGAGCGGCGCCCGGCCGACGTCGTGTTCGTCGCGCGCAGCGCCAGGGACGGCCGCATCGTCGCGAGCGGCACCGACACCATCGCGCTGCCCGAGGCGGCCGGCCCGGGATCGACGACCGGCCGCGGGAGCTACCGGGTCCAATTCGAGGCACCCGCCGGCGAGTACGTGATGCGGGTCGTGATTCGCGAGCCCGGCGGCCTTGTGGGCAGCGCGGATCGGCGGTTCGACGTTCGGCCCCTGGATGGCCGCGACGTGACGGCCAGCGATCTCATTTTGGGCACCACGCGCGACGGCCTGCCGGTACGGGCGACGGCCCGCCCTGGAGAAGTGCTCGGCGGAGTCGTGATGGTGTACGGCCCGACATCCGACCGTCTCCAGGACGTGGCCGTGACGATCGAGCTGGCCCAACTCGGCGCGTCGGCCCCGGTCACAACGCTCCACGCGGATCTCTCGGATGTCCAGCCCTTCAGGTCGGGTGCCTCGCGGACCGCGCGCATCGAGATGCCGCTCGACGATTTGCCTCCTGGCGAGTACGTGGCGCGGGCAATCGTCAAGGCTGGCAGAGAGACGGTCGCCGAACTGATGCGCGAGGTGGAAATCCTTCGCGGCGCGCCATCCCTCGAATCGACGCCGACGCCGGCCATCCGGCCGCTCGAGATTCTCTCGGGCGACATCGCGCGGCGCTGTATCGCCGCACTCCTTGCACCCGACGCCGCTGAAATGATCCGGCAGGCCGCGGAAGCCGCCCTGGCGGGTGCGTGGGGCAAGGCCGAGTCGCTCCTCGGACCCGGCCACGCCACGGAACCGGCACCCAGCTTGATTCTGCGCGGCATGGTGGGGTTCGCGAAGGGCGAGCACGGCAGGGCGGCCGAACTGTGGAAGGCTTCGCTCGATCTCGACCCGCACAACGCGCGCGTCGCGTTTCTGATCGGATGGGCGCACGCGCTGAGTGGACAGGATCGCGAGGCGATCGGCGCATGGCGCAACGCGGTTCTGATCGACCCCGCCCTCGTGCCGGCGCACCTCGCCCTCGCGGACACGTTCATGCGGCTCGCGCAGCCGTCGCTCGCCGCCCAGGCCCTCCGCGCCGGCCTCGCGGCGCTCCCCCGCTCTCCTGAGCTGCTCGACCGACTGGGCCGTCTGGAAGGCCGACAGTAAAGATCCGCATGCGTCGGCGATGGTGGCAAGCGGCGACGGTGCTGTCGCTCCTGGTCGGGGCGGGGACGCTTCTCTCGCAACGCTCGCAGCCGAACCTGCTGCTCATCACCCTCGATACGGTTCGGGCCGATCGGATCGGCGCGTACGGATACAAGGCGGCCGCAACCCCCGTGCTCGATCGGCTCGCCCGAGAGGGCGTCCGATTTGTGGATGCCACCACGCAGTCCCCGTTGACTGGACCCGCGCACGCGGCCTTGTTGACCGGGGTCTATCCCGGTCGCTTCGGGCTTCGGGACAACGCCACGACGCCGCTCCCCGATACCGCGTCCACGCTCGCAGAGCTGCTGCACCCATCCGGGTACCGAACGGGCGGGTTCATCGGCGCGTTCATCCTGGATCGAGCGTATGGGTTCGGGCAGGGCTTCGACGAGTTCGATGCCGCCTTCGAGCGCTTCGAGGCAAACGCCAAGCTCCAGGCACAGCGTCGAGGCGATCGGGTGGTCGCGGCGGCGACACGGTGGCTTGCGGCGCGTCAACCCGACGAACGGTTCTTCGCCTGGGTGCACCTCTACGACGCGCACACGCCGTACGCCGCCCCGCCGCCGTTCGGCGCCCGGTTCCGAACGAGGCCGTACGACGGTGAGATCGCGTATGTCGACTTGCTGGTCGGGAGGCTGATTGACACGTTGACGGCCAGAGGCTGGCTGGAGCGGACGATCATCGTCATCGTCGCCGACCACGGCGAGAGCCTCGGGGAGCACGGCGAAGATGAACATGGCTTCTTTCTGTACGATTCGGTTCTCCGCGTGCCCTGGATCATGCGGTTGCCCGGGCGAGAGCGGGCCGGCACCGTAATTTCAGATCAGGTGCGCGCTATCGACGTCGTGCCGACGGTGCTCGAGCTGCTCCAAGTGAAAACAGCCAGCCGCTTCGATGGGGAAAGTGTCTTGCCGTTGATTTCCGGACAGCGGCGCGTGGAGACGCCGCCATCCTTTGCGGAGACCTACTATCCGAGACTGCACTTCGCGTGGAGCGAGCTGAAAGCGGTGCGCGTGGGCGACTGGAAGTACATCGAGGCGCCGCGACCGGAGCTCTACGACCTGCGACGAGATCCGGAGGAGCGGAAGAATGCGGCTGACGCTCACGCGAGCCTCGCCGCCGGGTTGGCGGCGGAGTTGCGCAAGGGGGACGGCGGTTTTGCTGCGGCTGAGCCCGCGGCGACACAGCCGGATCGGGAAACGGTCGAGCGGCTGAGGAGTCTCGGATACGTTGGCCTTGTCACGACGCCTCCAGCGGGCGTGCGCGGGCCCGATCCGAAGGACCAGATTGCCACCTTGACTGCGTTCGGTCGTCTGATCGTGCAGGCCCTGGATCATCTCCGGGCGCGACAGACCGACGCCGCCATTGCGACCCTCAAGCAGGCTCTGATGATCAACGCGCGAGCCTACGACCCCCACCTGTTGCTCGGGGACGCGTACCTGACGCGCCGCGCGTACGACGCGGCGCTGGGCGAATACGCGGCCGCAGCACTGATAAACCCGAACGACGCGACGCCCGTCATCGGCTCCGCCAGCGCACTGGCGGCGCAGATGCGTTTGAACGAGGCGCTCGCCAAGCTCCAAGACGCGGCGATACTCGAGCCGTTATCCGCCGAGATTCCATTGGCCCGTGGAAAAGTGTATGAAATGATGGATCGGGATGGCGAGGCGCTCGAACAGTTTCAGCGAGCCGTTCGTCTGAACCCGGCAGATCCTCGGCCCCGCGCGCGGCTGGCCGACGCGGCGCTGCGGCTTCAAAAGCTCGATGTCGCAGAGTCGGAGTTTCGCGCCCTCCTGGCGATGTCATACCAACCGGCCAGAAGCCACTACGGCCTGGGCCGGGTTGCGGAAGCCAAAGGCGATCGCGAACGCGCGATCGCCGAGTACCGTCGGGCGCTCGCGCTCGATCCGAAGCTTTCGGTCGCCCGACAGGCGCTCGCGGCGCTCAAGTGAGCTCGCGTCGCGAGTTTCGGGGTGCGAGACACGCAACACGTCACACGCATCTCGAGACTCGTTACCCGTAACCCGAAACTGGATTCGAGGAGAACGAACATGATCTTCCTGACCCTAGTGCTCACGATATGGGTTCAGACAACTGCAACCCCGAATCCTAATGCCACCAGTCTGACGATCTCGACACCGACGGCCGCCATCGAGATCGACGCCGGCAAGATCAAAGGTAATCCCCACCGGCTGGCGTGGTCGCCGGATGCCACCGAGCTCTATTTCCAGACTATGCGGCGGGATCGGTCCGGCAATCCGCAGATCGAGCACTACATCCTCAACATTGCGTCGCGCACCT
>JACOUA010000162.1 GCA_016178075.1 Acidobacteriota bacterium | reverse complement strand
GTTGTCGCAGGTCTTCAATCGCTCGACGGCCATTCGGCGAAATTCCTTCGGATACCGACCCACTCGTTGCTTTCCCACGTGCAGTTCCTTTCCCTGCACCGTGTGCCTCAACGACTGTCTCAAGTTTGGGGGTCACTCCACCGGAAATGTCACCCGATATCGGCCATCGATTAGTGGCTCGAGATTTGCCGAACACGTCGCCGCGTAGTCGCTGTGCCTGGGATTGTGCCCACCTGTGGGGCAAACGGATCCGACACGATGACCGTCGACCGACGTTGCCCCGATGGCACACCACTGCCATGAAGTCGAACTCATCCGCGATCCTCCCGGATCTGTCTATACGACTAGACAGATCGACAGTGCGTCGGCTATTCTGATCTGGTGACTGCGAAGGACCTTCGACGGCGGCTTAGGTCCTTCGGTTGTGTCGAGACTCGGCAACGCGGCTCGCATCTACGCATTGAATGCGGCCTGTGTGTGACGACCGTGCCCGTGCACGCAGGCGAAGACATCGGACCTGGTCTCCTTCGCCGCATCGAGCGCGACTTGGAGCCCTGCCTCGGGAAGGGATGGTTGAAGAAGCCATGAAAACGTATCGCGTGACTTACGAACGCGACGAATCGGGTTGGTGGGTCGCATCAGTCCGCGGCCTACGCGGCTGCCACACCCAAGGCCGTACTGTCGACGAGGCGCGACGGCGTGTCGTCGAAGCGCTGGAATTGTTCGTCAACGATGCGCGCACGGCCACGATCGTGGATGACGTGAAGTTGCCCACTTACGCCGCACAGGCCATTCGAGCCTATGCAACTCTCCGCAAGAAGGCTCAACAGGAAGATCGGCGCGCCGCCAAAGCGGCCCGACGCGCCGTGCGTGTCTTGCGCGAAGGCCGGCTGAAGATGAGCGCGCGCGATGCCGCCCGGCTTCTCGGGTTATCGCACCAGCGAGTGCATCAGCTCACACAGGCCGAGGCGAAAGAACGCTAGGCGCAGCTGTCCGGCGCCCTCGACCCCTTCCAGCAGGTCGAACACGTCGTTGCGGTAGGCAGCTTGATGCTCGTATCCGTGGCTCCGATTCATTGTGATTCCGGGACGTCCGATGTTGCATTGGCAGGATGCGCGGCTTGATTCAAGGCAGGCAGGATTACGGCGCCGTCGCCTTCGGGATGAACGCCGTGCTCGCCACGCCCGTGCCCATGAGAAGTGATTATCGGCCCCTGCTCGTCGAGATCGTGAAGTTCTTCCAGACCGGTGTGCCTCCCGTCCAGCCGGACGAGACGTTGGAGATCATGGCGTTCATGGAGGCCGCAGACCTGAGCAGAGCCCGAGGCGGCGCGCCAGTGGCGCTCGCCGAAGTGACGCGAGAGAAATGAGCTGAGCTTCCGGCGAAAACGGATCGTCGTGTCCCGCTGAGCCGCGTCAGGACACCTCCTGCCGGACGCAATCCCGCGCTTGACAGCGATCGTTCAACCCCGTACGGTAGCCCTCATCAGACGGCGATCGACCTGAACGTGACGTCGCCGAGCTTGCCAACCCGCCTTTACGCGTGACGTCTGGAGGAAGCGTTATGTCGCTGATACCTCTCCGTCGGCGTGCCGCGCCAGCTTTTCCGGAACCGCAGATCCTGCTGCTTCTCCTCGGTGTCGCGTTTGCCGTCGTCGCCGGCGCACCGGCTGCCGGCGCACAAGTGCTCTATGGGTCGATTGTCGGCCACGTTCAGGACTCGACCGGCGCCGCGCTGCCTGGTGCGACGGTCCTGATTCTTCACGAAGAGACCAAGCTCACGCGCGAAACCACATCCGATGCCACCGGCGGCTATACGGTCACGGCGGTCCCGACCGGGACGTATACCGTGACCGTGACGGTGCCGGGCTTTCGGACGTTCACACGGTCCGGCGTGCCGGTCACGATCAATACAGTCACGCGCGTCGATGCCGCGCTGCCGGTGGGCGAGCTCGCCGAGACGGTGACCGTCGTCGGCGAGTCGCCACTCCTGCAGACCGACCGCGCCGAAGTCCGGGCCGAGCTCAAGGAGCAGGAGCTGCGCGACCTGCCGGTACCGATCGGCCGGAACTATCAGCGCCTCTTCAAGGTCCTTCCGGGCTTCACGCCGCCCGAGGACGCGCACTCGATTCCGTCGAACCCGTCGCGCGCGCTCGTGTTCAACGTCAACGGCTCGAGCCGCAGCTCGAACAACACGCGGATCGACGGGGTCAGCACGACGAACGTCTGGCTGCCGCACGTCGCGGCGTACGTGCCGGCGCTCGAATCGCTCGAGACCGTGAACGTCGTCACCAACAGCTTCGACGCCGAGCAGGGGCTGGCGGGCGGATCCGTGATCAACGTCCAGATCAAGAGCGGCACCAACAAACTGACGGGTTCGGCGTTCGAGTACTACACCAACGAGGCGCTGCGCGCGCACAACTACTTCGACCCGCCTGGCACCGAGAAGGGCATGTGGCGCTATCACCAGTTCGGCGGCACGCTCGGCGGCCCACTCGTGCAGAACAAACTGTTCTACTTCGCCAGCTATGAGAACACGCGCGATCGCCGGAATGTGAGCCGCACGATTTCGGTGCCGACCGAGCCGCTGCGTCGTGGCGACCTCTCCGCGTCGCCGACGCTCATCTACGATCCGATGACCGGCAGCCCTGACGGCTCCGGACGGACGCCGTTCCCCGGCAACATCATTCCCGGGGACCGGATCGACCCGATCGCGCAACGGATCATCGCCCTGATGCCGCTTCCAAACGTGCGGGGTCCCGACGGGTCATTTCTCGAGACCAGGAATTACTTCGTTCAGGCGCCATTGGCATTCAACCGATGGACGCTCGATACGAAGGTGAACTGGAATCCAACGCCGAAGCTGAACCTCTTCGGCCGGTACAGCCACCTCGACTTCTGGACGTTCAGCGAGACGGTCTACGGCAAGGAGCTTCAGGGCGTCCCGATTGCCGGCGGCAACCCCGGCACCGGGGCCGGCAATACCTATAACTTCTCGGCGGGCGCCACATATACGCTCTCCAACACGCTCGTGGCCGACGCGCATTTCGGGTACGTGCGCATGTATACCGGCGTCGAGCACAGCGACATCGATGAGCAGAAGGGCCGGGACTTTCTCGGGATTCCGGGCACGAATGGGCCGCGGCGCTTCGAAGGCGGCATGCCGCTGTTCGATTTCGACACGTACGAAGACGTCGGCATTTCAGAGCGCTATATGCCGTATTACCGGGACGACGATCAGTATCAGACCGTCGTGAACCTGAACTGGGTCAAGGGGAGTCACAATCTCCGCTTCGGGACGGATATCTACTATCAGGCGCTGAACCACACGCAGCCGGAGCTGAGCGGCACCTACTACACCGCCCGCGGCGGATTCCAGTTCCGCAGCAACCCGACGCTCATCCGCGGCGGCCCAACGGGGAACAATTTCAATGCATGGGGCGCATTTCTGCTGGGGCTGCCCAACGAGTTCGGGCGCCTGCTCGAAGTGGACGCGCCGTACTCGACCCGCATGCGCAGCTACAGCTTCTACGCGCGGGATCAGTGGCAAGTGGCGTCCAAGCTGACCGTCTCGTACGGGGCGCGCTGGGAATACTTCCCCGTTCCGACACGCGGGAACCGTGGCTTGGAGCGCTACAACCCGAATACGAACCGGATGGAGATCGGCGGCATCGGCTCGGTGCCCAAGGATCTCGGCGTCAAGGTCGAAAAGGGGCTCCTCGCACCGCGATTCGGCGCGACGTACCGCATCACACCCACGACGGTGCTGCGGGCCGGGTTCGGAATCACCAATGATCCGTACTCGCTGGCGCGGCCGCTCAGAACGAACCATCCGATCCTCATCAACCTGGTCGTACCGTCGGCGCACTCGTGGGCCTGGGCCGGACGGCTGGCCGACGGCATCCCGGCGATTGCCGAACCGAATCTTGGCAATGGGATCATCCCGATCGAGGGCAACATCACGGCGTTCACATTGCCGGACGAGTTCAACCGCGGCTACATCAAGTCGTTCAACGTCGCGATTCAGAAGGAGCTCAAGTGGGGATTCGTCGGCGAAGCGGCCTACGTGGGCACGCGGCAGATCGATCAGCTCGGATTCCGTGAGCTGAACTGGTCGCCCATTGGCGGAGGGCAAGCGGGCCGGCAACTGGCCGGGTTCGGGCGAACGGCGCAGACGCGAGTCGTGGCGCCGATCGGCGATTCACAGTACGACGCGCTGCAGGCGCGGCTCGACCGGCGGTTCGCGGGTGGTTTCCAGGTGGGCGTCAGCTACACCTGGTCGAAGTCGATCGGCATCGAAGGCGCGCCC
>JACOUA010000277.1 GCA_016178075.1 Acidobacteriota bacterium | reverse complement strand
CCGGTATTCGTTCTCGAACGACACATCCCGATCGAACCACAGCGATCGAAGAAACACGAAGTATTCGACTTCATCAGACGCGTAGATCCGCGCTGTCACGGCGGGCATGGACAGGACGAAGGCGATGGCGAGGGAAATCCAATACCGCATTGATGATCTGGTGATTGAGGATTTGGTGACTGATTGAGCGATTGTCGATTTGGGAATCGCCGATTTATCGAAGATTGAAATGGTCAATAAATCCCGCAATTTTCAATCTTGCACTCTCTCAATCAATCACCAGATTCTCAATCACCAGATCATCAATGCAGCTCCCGCATTTCCCGATCCGAAGACGGCGTAGCGGATGATCTCGGCGGCATTGAATCCGGAATGGCAGACGACCGGCGCTATGATACTTCTCCGCCACAGGTACACGCCGCCCCAGAAGAAGCCGAGCACGCCTGTCGTCACGGCGACATCCATGCCCTGCACGAAATGCCCCGCGCCGAAGGCGGCGCTGAAGACGACGAGCCCGACCGTCGCGCCGCCCAGACGCTGCCGAAAGCGGTGAAGAATGAACGCGCGCTGAAGCTCCTCGCGAAGCCCGCCGCCGATGATCGCGACGATGCCGAGCAGCACGGCGTCGGATCGCGTGGAGATCAACGCTTCCAGCGGATTGTGGGGGACGTTATGCAGCCAGGGGACGAGCGTTCGCAAGGCCGACAGCACCGCCACGACCAGCGCGCCGGCCACGGGAATCAGCAGCACGCCGAGCGCCGCTTCCCGCGGCTCTGACGGCGCGGCGGCGAAGACGCCCGCCGGATGCTCCCGACGTCGCGCGAGCAGCCAGAGCATCAGCGCGGTCAGCAGCGCCGCGTCCGCCAGCGTGAGGATCGTGACGTACTCGATCGTCAGCTGACCGCGGTCGTTGAACGGCAGCATGCCGAACGCCAGCAGGATCTGCGTCAGGAAGATCTGTGTCGGGAATCCCGAACAAAGTATCACTTCCGCCAGCGCGGCGCCGCGCGACAGCGTTGGCGGCCCTGGCCCGAGCGGCGTCGAAGGCGCCTCGCTGGCGGGTTGAGGGAGTGCATCCTCCCATCCGTCGGTCACGATGCGGACAGTATCATCAGAAGTTAGAAGTCAGAAGTCTGCAGTTGAAAGTCTGTCCCGACTTCTGACTTGTGATTTCAGACTTGTGACTTCTGATTTCCGACTGGTTACGGGCTCGGTCGGACCGTGAGCGGCGCCTTGAGCCGCACCGACACGATCGTGCCCGGCCGCAGATGCACTTCAGGCCCGCGTGTGCTCAACACGACCGCCGTGCCCGCGCCGCCGCCGACGGCGCCGCCGATCGCCGCGCCCTTCTTTCCGCCGAGGAGTCCGCCAACGACCGCGCCGCCCGCTGCGGGGACCCCGATCTTCAACGCGTCCTTGCGTTTGGTTCCGGGCGCCGTGCGGGTCACCGTGGTCGTTCGGACCGTGTATCGATTGTTGTCAGGTGTCACGAGCTCATGAAAACTGACCGACACCGTCGCACGACCCTTGACTTTGCCCGAGCGCCGGGCGCTCGTCACGTTGCCGGTGGCAATCGTTCCCGCCGGCAGCACGGTGGCGCCCGCGACGCGAACCGGCAAGCGCAGCCGGGCGCGAACCGGGTCTTCCACTCGACTGGTGCTCGATCCGACGTCGTTCTCCAGGCGAAGCGACAACACGGTGCCGGCCGGGATCGTGACGTCGACGCTCATGATGCCCGTAGTTCCGGCGGCCTGTCGGAGACCGCTCTTGGCAGCGACACCCACGGTCGCGTCTGAGGTCGGGCGATCGGGTGTCGTCTCTGCACCGACGGCGGTCGGGGGACCGGGCGCTTGCGCGGGAGTCTCGGCGCGCGCGCACGCCGGCGCGAGCCCGAAGGCAATCATCAGCACGAATCGCAGCAGCCTGCTTCGCATACGCTCACCTCCACGCCGCTGGGTTTGTGCAAGTCGAGCGCCAACGAGCCGTTGGCAGGAGGCAGTGAGCAGTGGGCAGTCAGTCACGGAAGAGCTTTCTAGCGATGAGCTTGCCACCTGCGGCCTGTACTCGAAACCAGACTGCCACCTGCCACCTGCCGACGGCCCGATGCTAAACTCGACAACAACTATGGAATCCGAAACGAAACGCCCCTCCGAGCGAGTCCTCATCGTGGAAGACGACGCGGCGACGCGAGCGGGACTGACCGAGCTGGTGCGGACCTGGGGCTTCGTGACCGACTCGGCCACCGACGGCGAAGAGGGCCTGCAGAAAGTCGCGAGCTTTCGTCCCGCCATCGTCGTGACCGATCTGGTCATGCCGCGCATGGACGGCATGGCGCTCCTCAAGGCGCTGCGCGACCAAGACGATGACGTCGAGGTCGTGATCCTGACGGCGCAAGGGACGATCGATTCCGCGGTGGAAGCCGTCAAGCAGAAGGCCTACGACTACCTGACCAAGCCGGTCGATCCGCAGCGGCTGCGGATCCTGCTCGACAAAGTCGTCGAGAGGCAGGAGATGCTGCGCGAGGTGAAGGTGCTGCGTCGGCAGCTCCGCGAGCAGGGCACCTTCGGGAAGATGATCGGCGCCAGCCCGCAGATGCGGAAGATCTACAAGGTTGTCGAGCAGGCGGCTCCGACGGGCGCGTCCGTCCTGGTGTGGGGCGAATCGGGAACCGGCAAGGAGCTCGTCGCGCAAACGATCCACCAGCTCAGTCCCCGGGCCAGCTCCCCGTACGTGCCGATCAACTGCGCGGCGATTCCGGAAACGCTGCTCGAGAGCGAGATCTTCGGCCATGAGAAAGGCGCGTTCACCGGTGCGGTGGAGCGGCGGCAGGGATGCTTCGAGCTGGCCGACCGCGGCACGCTCTTCCTCGACGAGATTGCCGAGATGGCCCCGGCGACACAAGTGAAGCTGCTTCGTGTGCTGCAGGAGCGATCCTTCCGACGTCTGGGCGGCCGGCAGGAACAGACCGTCGACGTCCGGGTCATCGCCGCGACCAACGTCGACCCGGTGGAGGCCCAGCACAAGGGGAAGCTGCGCGATGACCTGTACTACCGGTTGAACGTCTTCACGATCCATCTGCCGCCGCTCCGGGAGCGGAAAGAAGACATCCCGCTGCTCGTGCAGGCGTTTCTCCACGAGTTCAACGAGCGCAACGGCAAGTCGATCGCGGGCCTCGACGAGGAGGCGGCGCACGCGATCGAGAGCTTCTCGTGGCCCGGCAATGTCCGCGAGCTGCGCAATGTGATCGAGCGGGCGACGATCCTGGCCGAGGGCCGCTTCATCCAGACGAAGCACCTGCCTCCCCATCTGGTCGACATCGGCCGCACGGCGCAGCCGATGCTCGAGCTCGCGCCCGGCACGACCGTCGAAGAGGCCGAGCGCCAGCTGATCCTGATGACCCTGGAGCACACCCGCGACAACAAGACGCGGGCGGCCGAGATCCTGGGCATCAGCCTCAAGACGCTCCACAACAAGCTCAATAGACTGAAGCTGAGGGAAAAACCGGAGGCTGTCTGAATCGAGAATTGCGGATTGGCGATTGATTGTCGATTGTCGAATGCTGATTGCGGATTCATGGTCGATTGTCCAATCCCTCAATCGTCATTGAATCTGCAATCCGCATTCGGCAATCCACAATCAATCCGCAATCGCCAATCGGTAATTCTTAGTGACCCATGCGATTAGGCATTAAAGCGAAGCAAGTGGCGGGCGTCGTGTCGATCGTGGGCGCGGTGGTCGTCGGCCTGAGCGCCATCCATCTGTCCTCGCTGGCGCGCGTGCAGTTGCACGAGAGCCACGCGCGCGGCGATTTGCTCGCGCAGAGCATCTTCCAGCTGGCGCGGGAAGTCGTCAAAGGCAAGCCCGATCCCTACGCGGCCCTGCGCAACGATCCCGGCCTTCGAGCGATCTTCCAGTCAGCCTTGTCGTCCCCGGGCGTGACCTACGCGGCAATCGTGGATCCCCAGGGCGTCGCGGTCGCCCACAGCGATTCGAGCCTCGAGGGGCGCGCGCTTCCGACCCGTGGTGACCTCGACGCGCTGCTCGGACGGAGCGCGCTCGCGCAGCTCGGCGCCCTCTATTCGGACGAGGGCCGCGACGTCGAGGTCCGCCAGCCGATCTTTGCCGGCAACACCCAGTTCGGGACGATCCGGATCGGCATCAACACGGTCTTGATCCGCGGCGACATCGAGGCCGCGCTGCGGCCCGCCCTCATCACCGCCGTGGCGGCCCTCGTGGTGTCGGTGGCGATTGCGATGCTGTTGGCGCAGGTCATGCTCCGTCCGATCCACGTCATCAGGAGCGGCCTGACGCGGCTCGGGCGCGGCGAGTTCGGGGTGAAGCTCGATCTGCCGCAGCAGGACGAGTTCGGCGAGCTGGGGTCGTTTTTCAACGCCGTGAGCGCCCAGCTCTCCGCTGACCGGACCGAGCTTGCCGGCCAGAAGACGCCTCTCGAGTCGGCGGTCGAGTACCTCGAGGACGCCGTCGCGATCGTGAACCCGGACGGTGAGCTGCTGTTCGCGAACCCGGCCATGCGCGCCGTGTTCCCGCCCGATCCCTCCGGGCGGCCGGTCGATGACCTGCTGCCGTCCGAGCATCCGTACCGACGCCTCCTGGAGGAGACGCTCGCCACGCGACAGTCGCGTGGGCCGCTGGCGGTGACCCTGACGTCGGAGCGGGGGATGGCGCCGCCGGAGGGCGAACGGCTCATCATGACGCACGCGATCAAGGACCATCACGATCATCTCGTGGGCGTCATGCTGGTCGCGCGCGATCTCGACTACCTGAGCCGCGTGCAGTCTACGATCGCATACTCGCGTAAGCTCGTGGCGCTCGGCCGGCTGTCCGCGGGCGTGGCGCACGAGGTGAAGAACCCGCTCAACGCGATGACGATTCATCTCGAGCTGCTGAAGCAGAAGCTGCGGGGCTTCGCGTCAGGCGGCGGAGCGGGCGGGCCGACCGGTGCCGCCTATGCGACGGCGTCGGGCGCCGCGGCGGGCGTCGAGACGTGCCAGGCCGTCGATGTCTCGTCGGCGATGGAACACCTCACCGTGATCGCCAACGAGATCCGTCGTCTCGATCAAGTGATGCAGGGGTTTCTGAAGTTCACGCGCCCGGAAGATCTCCGGCTGCAGCCGATGGCGCTCCAGACGCTGCTCAAGGAGGTGGCGCCGCTGGTCGAGCCCGAGGCGCAGAAGGCAGGCGTCGAGCTTCGCGTGCACTGCCCGGCGGGTCTGCCCGATATCAACGGCGATCCGGCCATGCTCAAGCAGGTCTTCCTGAACCTCGCGCTGAATGCCTGCCAGGCGATGCCGAACGGCGGGGTGCTGAGAATCGGGTGCGCGCCGATCGGCGGCCGGCGCGTCGAAATCTCGTTCGAGGACACCGGCACCGGCATCAAACCCGAACACCTGCAGAAGATCTTCGATCTTTACTTCACGACCAAAGAGCACGGCAGCGGCATCGGCCTCTCGATGGTCTACCGCATCGTCCAGCTCCACGACGGCGAAATCGAGGTGCAGTCCACGTTTGGGCACGGCTCGACCTTCCGCCTCGTGCTACCGCAGGCGTGAAGTCCGGTTTCTTGAAGATCCAACTTTTCGGGTTACATAGGCAGACACATCCGCAGGCTAGACACACCCGACCAGACCATCGATCGGGACTGCTATTCGTGATAGTCTCTGAGGTCCTCTTCCGACGCGTGGTTCGAGCGCGGCTGAAGCCGCGCTCGGCAGCTTTCACCATCAATCAGAACGGGTCATCGCTTCACGGGAGATCGCCATGAGACCTTTTGGAAAGGTTGCGCTTTGCCTTGCCGTGGTGGCAGCCGTCATGCTCGGGCTCAGTGATCGCCTCAACGCGCAGGGCGTCACGACCGGCGCCATCGCCGGGATCGTCACCGACGCGCAGGGAGCCGTCGTGCCCGGCGCCAGTGTCACCGCGCTGCACGTCCCATCGGGGACGACGTACGAAACCGTCACGCAGGCGGACGGACGATTCTCGATGCCTGGCATGAGAGTCGGTGGGCCGTACAGAGTCTCCGCGTCGCTCTCCGGGTTCGAGACTCAAACGAAAGACAACATCAACGTGAGCCTCGGGGTCGCCACGGATCTCGAGTTCACCCTGCGCGTCGCCGGCGTTACGGAGACGGTCACCGTGACGGGCGTCGCCGATCCGATCTTCAGCTCGAGCCGCACGGGCGCGGCCACGGCGATCAGTCGAGAAACGCTCGCGACGCTTCCCTCGGTGTCCCAGAGACTTCAAGACATCACCCGCTTGACCCCCCAGGCGAGTGGCTTGTCTTTCGTGGGGCAGGACAGTCGCTTCAACAACGTCACCGTGGACGGGTCGTATTTCAACAACTCCTTTGGGCTGGGCAACACGCCAGGTGACAGAACCGGCGTGGCTCCGATCTCCCTGGACGCCATCGAACAGATACAGGTCAGCATCGCGCCGTTCGACGTCCGTCAGGGGAACTTCGTCGGCGCGGCCGTCAACACCGTCACCCGGAGTGGCACCAACGAATACCGCGGGTCCTTCTACCATCGATTCCGCGACGACGGCCTGGTAGGCACCGAGGCGAAAGGGTTGGCGTTCAATCCGGGGACCTTCAACTTCCGCACGACTGGCGGTTGGGGCTCCGGCCCGGTCCTGAAGAACAAGCTCTTCGCCTTCGGCAACTTCGAAGACGAGGCCTTCACGCAGCCGGGAACGACTTTCATCGCCAATACCGGCGGGCAGACCGTTGGGGGGAGCGTCACCAGAGTCCTGGCGTCAGATCTGGAGCGACTCGGCTCCTTCCTGGGATCGAGCTTCAAGTACGAGACGGGTCCTTTCCAGGGATACGACCACGAGACTCCAGTCCGGCGGTTCCTCATCAAGGGGGACTACAACATCAATAACAACAACAAGGTGACGTTCCGGTATCAGTATCTGGATTCCTTCACGGATGTGTTGGTGTCGAATTCCGCCTCTTTGGGTTTTGGCAATCGACGAACGAGCACGTTCGGATTGAACTTCCAGAACTCGAACTATCAGATTCTGGAAAACATCCGTTCCGGCGTCGGCGAGTGGAACTCGATCATCGGCAAAACCATGGCCAATTCGCTCCTCGTGGGTTACGACACGCGGGACGAGAGCCGCGCTTCGAGAGGCACGTTCTTCCCCTTCGTGGACATCCTCGAGGCCGGTTCGGTCTATACGTCATTTGGCTTCGAGCTGTTCACCCCGAACAACGAGCTGCGGTATAAGACCTTCCAGGTGCAAGACAACTTCACGAAGTTTGGCGCGAGACATAGCCTGACCTTTGGAGGGACACTCCAGCGGTACGAATCCGAGAACGTGTTTTTTCCCGGCTCTCAAAGTGTCTACGTCTACAACTCGCTCGCTGACTTCCTCACGGACGCCAACGGCTTCCTGGCCAACCCGAACCGAACCACCTCTCCCGTGACGCTGCGTACCTTCCAGGTGCGTTGGATGAACATCCCGGGCTTGGACAAGCCGGTGCAGCCGCTCAGGGTCTGGTACGGCGGTGCCTACCTCCAGGATGAGTGGCGGCCGAAGAGCAATCTGACACTGACCGCCGGCCTGAGGGTCGATGTGCCGTTTTTCGGCGACACGGGGTTTGCCAATAGCAACGCCGATGGACTTACGTTCAGGAACGAAGACGGCAGCGCCGTTCAATTCTCGACGGCGAAGCTCCCCGATCCCAATGTTCTCTGGTCACCAAGAGTGGGCTTCAACTGGGATGTGGCGCGCGATCGCCGGACGCAAGTTCGGGGCGGCACAGGGGTCTTCACGGGTCCTCCGGCGTATGTCTGGATTTCTAACCAGATCGGCAACACCGGTGTGCTCACGGGTTTTGAGCAACTGACGAACACGACGGCACGACCCTTCAATCCGGATCCCAATCGCTACAAGCCCACCAATGTGACCGGTGCGCCGGCATCCAGCTACGAATTGGCGCTCACCGATCGTGATTTCAAGTTTCCCCAGACGTGGAGAAACAACATCGCCGTTGACCGCCGGCTCCCCTTCGATCTGACCGGGACGGCCGAGTTCATCTACAACCGCGACGTCAACGGCATCTACTACATCAACGCGAACCTGCCGGCGGCTCAAACAGCCTTCGTTGGCGCGGATGCGCGCCCACGATGGACGTCGAACAGATTGCCTGGAAACACGCACGTCTCGAATGCCACCGTCCTGAAGAACCAGAGTGTGGGCCGCTCTTGGAACATCTCAGGATCCTTGAAGAGGGCCTTCAGGCACGGCTTTGATATCCAAGGGGCCTACAGCTACGGTGAAGCCAAGAACACCGTGGACCCCGGTTCCATCGCCTTTGGTTCCTGGAGTGGCAACCCCCACGCGGGCGATCCCAACAATCCGGGCCTGGCATTCTCCGGCGCCTCCCCCGGCCATAGAGTGTTCGTCGCGGCGTCGTACACCAGGGAATACTTCAGCTTTGGCAAGACGACGGTCTCGATGTTCTGGGAAGGCCGGACAATTGGCAACACCAGCTACGCGTTCGCCGGCGACATGAACGGCGATGGCGCCTCGAACAGCGATCTGCTCTACATTCATCGTGACGTGTCCGAGATGAACTTCCAGGCGTTCACGGCGGGCGGCCGGACTTTCACCGCGGCCGAACAGGCGCAGGCCTGGAACGCCTACATCGAGCAGGACAGCTACTTGAGCAAGAGGAGGGGCCAATACGCCGAGCGTGGCGCCGTGTTCCTTCCGATGGTTCGCAGGATGGATCTGAGCGTCGCCCAGGATCTGTTTGCGAGCATTGCCGGCAAGCGCAATGCTTTTCAGGTCAGGGTTGACATCACGAATTTCGGCAACCTCCTGAACAGCGACTGGGGGGTGGGCCAGCGGCTTATCAGCAATCAGCCATTGACAAACCCTGGTGTCGATGCTCAGGGACGATCAACGTACAGGCTGAGAGTCGTTAATAATCAGCTGTTGACCACGTCTTTACAGCCGACGACCTTCATCAGCGATGTGTACACGATTCAGTTCAGTCTGCGGTTTACCTTCAACTGAGGTAATCGCGTTCGAAACAAGAGGCCGGTAGCGCAACGATCTACCTGAACGTCGCGTTACCGGCCACATCGGTTGGACCAATCACCCCCACCACTCGGGTTGGATTGAGAGTGCTCATGAGACTCCCCGGGAAAGCTCTCTTATGCCTGTTGTCTTGCGCATTCGCGATCGCCGGTGCTCAGGCTCCGGTCATTCCAAGAAGAGCTTGCCGTTCGGGTCAGGTTTGGCTGAGGGCTGAGGGCTGATGGCTGATGGCTGAAAAGCTGAGAGCTATAATAGAGGGCCACGATGCTTCACCACGTCTCGCATCGCTGGCCTTCTTTGTTTGTGTGCGCGCTCGCGGGTCTCCTCCTTATTGGATCAGCTGGTTGCGCCGCGAAAGCCCAAGCTCGCACACCGACCGATCGGCCGCCGCTCGACGCGCCGCCTCCGCCTCCGCACGTCATCACGTCAGCGCCGGCTGAAGCCGCCACCGAATCCGTCGAGAAACCGGCCGCCGGGGCGCCGGGACCCACGACGGCGCGTCCGCCGTCGACGGCCCGGTCCGGTGGAGCCACGACGCCGCGCCCCGACGCAAAAGACGTCAAGCCCGAGACGGCGAAACCGGAGCCGGTCGCCGAGAGAGTCGAGCCGCCCCGGCCCGAGCCGGCGGTCGGCCTTCTGCAGACCACGCCGCCCGGAAACCAGGCTGAGGCCGAGAAGGCCATCCGGGCGCTCCTCACCACAACGGGACAGAGCTTGGCCCGAGTCGACTACCGGGCGCTCAAGCCGGACGCCCGCGCCCAGTACGACACCGCGAAACGTTTCATGCAGCAGGCCGAGGACGCCGTGAAGGTCAAGGACTTCCCTTTTGCATTGAAGCTGGCCGACAAAGCGGCCGAGCTGGCCCGCAGTCTGCCGGTCAGATAACGGAGGTTTTCGGCTCGTTCCCGAATCCCGAACCCCGAATCCCGAAGCCCGTCAGTACATCACATCTTGCGTCCGCCCTAATTCCGCGCCACAATATGTAGTAGATCGCGCTTGACATCGCCAGACGAGTGGCGCATATTTGGCCACCGAAGCGCGAAACAGGTCGAGGGTTCCCAGCCGCTCGAGAAGCGCCTCACAGACGGTCCCGGGCTCGACTCATCAACCACCTTTCGACCGACAGAGCCGCCGGCTCAGCGTGGGAGGAACGGGCATGCAGAACGTGACGATCGCCAGCCAGCAAGGTCTCGAGAATCCTGTTCAAGACGCACCGCGCGCGACGAAGCCGTCTTCGAAATCGCTGGTGGCCGCTCCGGGCCTGCGCTTCCCACGCTCCTTCACGACGGCCGGTCGCGATCCCTTCGACGAGGTCGAATGGGAGACGCGCGACGCGGTGATCGCGAACGAGCGGGGCGAGGCGGTCTTCGAGCAGCGCGACGTGGAAGTGCCTCGCGCCTGGTCGCAGCAGGCCACGAACATCGTGGTGTCGAAGTACTTCCGCGGGCAGATCGGCACGCCCGAGCGCGAGCGCAGCGTGCGGCAGCTCATCGGCCGCGTCGTGACGACGATGACGGGGTGGGGGCGCGCGCAGAAGTACTTTGCGTCCGAGGCCGACGTGCAGGCGTTCAGCGACGATCTCAAGCACCTGCTGGTGTACCAGAAAGCCTCGTTCAACAGTCCGGTGTGGTTCAACTGCGGCATCGAGGCAGCCCCCCAGTGTTCGGCCTGCTTCATCAACTCGGTCGGCGACACGCTGGATGCCATCCTGACGCTGGCCAGAACCGAAGGGATGCTGTTCAAGTATGGGTCGGGGACCGGGACGAACCTCTCGGCGATTCGTTCCTCGCGCGAGGCGCTCGCCGGCGGCGGCACGGCGTCTGGGCCGGTGTCGTTCATGAAGGGCTACGACGCGTTCGCGGGCGTGATCAAGTCGGGCGGCAAGACACGTCGCGCGGCCAAGATGGTGATCCTCAACGTCGATCACCCGGACGTGGTCGATTTCATCACCTGCAAGGTGGAGGAAGAGAAGAAGGCGTGGGCGCTCATCGACGCCGGCTACGACGGGTCGTTCACCGGGCCGGCGTACGCGTCGGTCTTCTTCCAGAACTCCAACAACAGCGTGCGGGTGCCCGACGAGTTCATGCGCGCGGTGCTGGACGATCAGGCATGGGAGACCCACGCCGTGCTGGACGGCCGGGTCATGGGGCGCTACAAGGCGCGGGACCTGATGCGGATGATCGCCGACGCGACCCACGCGTGCGGCGATCCGGGCATGCAGTTCGACACGACGGTGAACGAGTGGCACACGAGCCCGAACACGGCGCGGATCAACGCGTCGAATCCATGCTCCGAGTACATGTTCCTGGATGATTCGGCGTGCAACCTGGCGTCGATCAACCTGATGAAGTTCCTGAACGAAGCCGATCACGCCGAGTTCGACGTCGAGGCGTTCAAGGCGGCGGTCCGGACCCTCATCACCGCGCAGGAGATCATCGTCGACAACGCGAGCTATCCGACGCCCGCGATCGGGCGGAACAGCCACGACTACCGGCCGCTGGGACTCGGCTATGCGAACCTGGGCGCGCTGCTGATGTCGCGCGGGCTCCCGTACGACAGCGACGCCGGCCGCGATTATTCCGCCGCGATCACGGCGCTCATGACGGGCGAAGCCTACGCGCAGTCGGCGCGAATCGCGCGCGATCACGGGGGAGCGTTCGCGGGGTACGAGCAGAACCGGGAGCCGTTCCTCCGGGTCATGCGCAAGCACCGGGATGCGCTCAAGAGCGTCGACCAGGCGAGTGTCCCCGTGACCCTGTACAACGGGGCGCGGCAGTCATGGGATGAGGCGGTCGAGCTCGGCGATGCGCACGGCTATCGGAACGCCCAGGCCACGGTGCTGGCGCCGACCGGCACGATCGGCTTCATGATGGACTGCGATACGACGGGCGTCGAGCCCGACATTGCGCTCGTCAAGTACAAGAAGCTCGTGGGCGGCGGCCTGATGAAGATCGTGAACAACACGGTACCGCTCGCGCTGCGGCGTCTGGGCTACGGCGACGAGGAGATCCGCGACATCGTGGAGTACATCGATCGCCACGAGACGATCGAAGGCGCGCCGCACCTCGAGGAGGCGGACCTGGCCGTCTTCGACTGCGCGTTCAAGCCGGCGAAAGGCTCCCGGTCCATCCACTACATGGGCCACATCAAGATGATGGGCGCCGTACAACCGTTCATCTCCGGCGCGATCTCGAAGACGGTGAACGTGCCGACCGAGGCGACCGTCGACGAGATCATGCAGGCCTACATCGAGTCGTGGCGGGTGGGGGTCAAGGCCATCTCCATCTATCGCGACGGCAGCAAGCGGACGCAGCCGCTCAACACGTCGAAGGACAATGTGACCGCGGAGGTGGCCGAACCCTTCGACTCCGCTCAGGGCAGGCCCTTCGACTCCGCTCGGCCCATTCGTGCCACCGTGGCGGCCAAGCCGGAGCCGGTGCGGCGCAAGCTGCCCGACGAGCGGAGGGCCATCACCCACAAGTTCGACATCGCCGGCCACGAGGGCTACATCACGGTGGGGCTGTTCGAGGACGGCACGCCGGGTGAGATCTTCCTTGTGATGGCGAAGGAGGGCTCGACGATCTCCGGCTTTGCGGACGCCTTCGCGCAGGCGATCTCGTATGCGCTGCAGTACGGCGTGCCGCTCAAGGTCCTGGTCGACAAGTTCAGCCACGTGCGATTCGAGCCGGCCGGCCTGACGAAGAACCCGCAGGTGCGGATCGCCAAGTCGATTGTGGATTACGTCTTCCGCTGGATGGCGACGAAGTTCCTCACACCCGACGCGCAATACGAGGTGGGCGTGAATCGGCCGGAACCGGCGGAGGGCGACGCCGAGGGCGCGACGCCGGAACAGATGACGCTCGCGGCGTGGGGCCGGAGCGGCGCGTCCGGTCCAGCCTCGCCGTTCGCCGCGATTCAGACACAGCAGGATGCGCCGCCGTGCTCGACCTGCGGCGCCATCATGGTGCGAAGCGGCAGCTGTTACAAATGTGTCAATTGCGGCAGCACCAGCGGGTGCGCCTAACCTCAGCGTCACTTCGGTAGGGATCAGGGATCAGGGGTCAGGGATCAGGGACCGAGAGGTGCGAGGTCGGCCTGGAATTCGAACCCCGAACCTTCGCATGGCGGCTGAGCGCCCAATTCATAGTCCCTGATCCCTGGTCCCTGATCCCTACATTTTGTGTAGATCCTTCGCTCAGCTACAAAATCTCTTGCGTCCATTTCGCGATCGGTTACAATTTGACCTTAGACGGCGCGCCTCCCGCATCTCGGCTGCGCCCTGTTGCGGATTCGGAGTAGCCTCCGAAAACGTGACCGAACCGAAGGGGGAGCACACTGAACACTGGCACTGAGCACCATGTGCGGGCATGGTGCTCAGGGTCGGTCGCGAGATCGAACGAGGTCGAGCCGGCGCTCGGCCTTTTTTGATGTACGCCCGCGAAGAAACCACGCTCAACCACGGAGCCCACAGAGACCACAGAGAGAAAACTCTCAAGGTTTCTTTGTGTGCTCTGTGAGCTCTGTGGTGATCGTGGACTTGACTCTACCCCCGTCGCGTGTCTTCGGTGATGCCGCGCGACCCGTAGACCGCCAGCGTGACGAGCGCGGCGGCGGCGCATCCGAGTGCCACTTGTGGCAGAATCGCGGCGTCGCCGTACAGATGCACCGCGTTGTGGATCGCCACCGCCTGCAAGCCGAGCATCGCGCCAATCGCCAGCGCGAGTCCTCCCGGAATCACGACCCGCACGAGCGCCGCGGCGACGATCAGGATGAGACCGAAAACCACGAGGGCGAGGCCGATGATGATCTCGAAGTCGTGCTGCGCGGCGAGATCGATCAGGCCGCGCGCCGCCGCGTACAGACCGTAGCCCGACATGCCGAGCGTGGCCAGCGACAGCGCGAGACGGCGAGGCCGATAGGACACTGACGCCTATTCTCTCCGATGCCCGCCGAGCTCAGCTACGTTGAATCCGGGGTCGAGCACGCGCCGGGCGGCACCCTGGTGCTGCTCCACGGCTTTCCGCTCAACGCGGACATGTGGGAGCCCGTGCAGAAAACGCCCGGCGCGCTTCCCGGCGGGTGGCGGCTCATCGCACCGCACTTCCGGGGGTTCGGCGGCTCGACCGGCGTCCCCGACACGACACCAGAGGACCAGCGGTCGATGGACGACTACGCCGCGGATGTCGAGGCGCTGCTCGACGCGCTTCACGTGCACCGCGCGGTGATCGGCGGACTGTCGATGGGCGGGTACGCGGCCTTTGCGCTGTTTCGTCGCGCGGCTGCCCGGTTCCGCGGCATGATCCTGGCCGATACCCGGCCGCAACCCGACTCCGAGGACGCCAGGGCGGGCCGCCTGAGGATGATCGAGCTCGCGCATCGTGAAGGGCCTCGGGCGATTGCCGACCAGATGCTGCCCAAGCTGATCGGTCCCCAAAATCGCCGGCTCGATCTCGAGAATCGCCTACGATCGATGGCAGCGGCGAACACGCCCGATGGTCTGGCCGGCGCGCTCCAGCGGATGATGCGGCGCCCGGACTCGACGCCGCTCCTTGGCACGATCGCCTGTCCCACCCTCGTCGTCGTTGGATCTGAGGATGTCCTGACGCCGCCGCAGGTCGCCCGCGAGATGCAGCGGCAGATTCCGAGGGCCCGGCTCGAGATCATCGAGGCGGCGGGGCACGTGCCGAACCTCGAGCAGCCGGAGGCGTTCAACGTGGCGCTGTCGCGCTTTCTTGCCTCGATCACGCGATGATACGAAGGAACAGCAGCGCCCACGACAACACGAGTCAACACGATGCCACGAAGCAGGATACGCGCCCAGGAAGCCACGAGAAACGATTCGGACAGGTCTTCGTGTCGTCGTCTGACGCTGCCGAGCTTCGTGTCTTCGGGCGTGATGACTCGATCGGTCCTGGCCGTCTGTGTTGGGCTGGCGATCGTCTCCGCCGCGAGCGGCGTGTCCTCTCCACAGCCCGCGGCTCCGCGCGGCATTCACGACAGCTTCGACGAGATCCTCGACTTGTACGTGCGGGACGGCCTCGTGTACTATGCGGCGCTGCGGAAGGAGCGCGGGAAACTCGATCGGTACGTCGCGAACCTGGGCCAGGCCGCAGGGCTCGAGGCCGGACGAGGATCGAAAGCCCACGAGCTCGCGTTCTGGATCAACGCCTACAACGCGTTCGTCCTCCAGACCGTCATCGATCACTATCCGATTCGCGGCAAGTTCGACCAGTACCCCCCGGACAGCCTGCGACAGGTGCCGGGCGCGTTCGAGCGCCTTGCGCACAAGGCGGGCGGCCGGACCGTCACGCTCGACGCGATCGAGAAGACCATCCTGCCGGCGTACCAGGACCCGCGTGTCTATCTCGCCTTGGGCCGCGGGGCGGTCGGCAGCGGGCGGCTGTTGAGCGAGGCGTATCGCGGCGAGCGTCTCGAGGATCAGCTTCAGCTCGTGCGCGGCGAGATGGTGCAGCGGCGGGAGGTCTTTCGCATCGACACGCTCACGCGGGAGATCGCGGTCACGCCGATCGTCGGGTGGCACGAAGCCGAGTTCGTCTCCGCCTACGGATCGAACGAGGCCCGGCTCGAATCCCGCAGCCCAATCGAGCGGGCGATTCTGGCGTTCGTTGGGCCGCACCTCATGCCCAACGAGCGAGACTTCATCGCCGAGAACCAGTTCAGCGTGAAGTACCTGGATCTTGACTGGCACCTCAATGATTTGACGGGCCGGTGAGAATTGCGGATTGGGGATTGCGGATTGGGGATTGCGGATTGATTGGCGATTGTCGATTGCGGATTCGTTGAAGGAAGGACGAATCGACTGAATTCCCCGCGAAATTCCGAACAATCGTCCTTGATTCGCCAATCGGCGATCAACAATCATCAATCAATCTCCAATCCGCATTCGGCAATCGTCAATACACACGCATGGACCTCGAACTTAACGGCAAAGTCGCCGTGGTCACTGGATCGAGCCGCGGGCTCGGCCTCGCGAGCGCGCGCGCGCTCGTCGCCGAGGGCTGTTGCGTCTGCCTGTCGGCGCGCGGCTCCGAACGCCTGAGTGCGGCCGCCGACGAGCTACGGCGGACGGCGCCGGCCGCCGATCGCGTCTTGGCGGTCGTGGCGGATGCCGCGACCGACGAGGGGATCACCGCCATCGTGACCCGGACGGCCGAGACGTTCGGAGGGCTGGATATCCTGGTGAACAACGTCGGGCTGGCGCGCGGCGGCGGCATCCTCGAGGCCACCGACGCCGAGTGGAAGGAAGCGCTCGATAAGACCTTGTGGCCCGCCATCCGGGCGTCGCGCCTGGCCGTGCCCCACATGCGGCGTCGAGGCGGAGGCGCCATCATCATGATCGCCTCGATCTGGGGCCGCGAGTCGGGCGGCCGGATGACCTACAACGCCGTCAAGGCGGCCGAGATTAGCCTGGCCAAATCGCTCGCGCAGCAGCTGGCGCGCGACAACATCCGCGTGAACAGCGTTGCGCCCGGGTCGATCCTCTTCGAGGGCGGCTCGTGGCATCGCCGCATGCAGGCCGATCCGGACGGCATCGCCGAATTCATCCGCCAGGAGCTGCCGTTCGGGCGCTTCGGCCGCGCCGAGGAGGTTGGCGACGTGGTCGCATTCCTGGCTTCCGCGCGCGCGAGCTGGATGAGCGGCGCCTGCGTCGCCGTGGACGGCTGTCAGTCGCGATCGCTGATCTAAAAGCAACCGCAGAGGTCGCGGAGGACGCAGAGAATACTTTGAGAAAGCTTAGAGCCTCCGACCGGGAAGGGTTTTGACCTTTCTTCTCTGCGTCCTCTGTGGGCTCTGCGGTGACTCTTACCGTGGCTGTCGGCCGAACGCCACGTAATACACCGGAATCCCCGCCAGGACGACGCCGAAGACGACGAGCGTCCAGAACGTGTCGGTCACGAGCGCGTTCGCAATCAGGTAGATCACGCCGAGGATGTAGACGATCGGCACGACCGGGTAGCCGACGACGCGATAGGGACGGGCAAGATCGGGGCGGCGTGTCCTGAGCGTGAAGATCGCCGCCACACTGAGGCCATAGAACGGCAGCATGGCCTTTACGAACGCGTCGATGAGCTGCTCGAATGTCCCTGCGAGCACGAAAACCACCCCGAGCAGCCCTGCCAGCGAGATGGCGACATGCGGCGTCTTGAAGCGCGGGTGGACGCGCGCGATCGGCTCGAAGAACAGCTTGTCATCCGCCATCGCGAAGAAGATGCGGGGCTGGACGAGCATCGAGCCGTTGAGCGATCCGAACGTCGAGATCATCACCACCACCGACACGAGCGCCACGCCGAATTGGCCGAACAGGATGTTCATCGTGTCGGCGGCGACGAGCGGCGATGTGGAGATGCCGTCGATGGGGATGAGATAGAGATAGGCCGCGTTGGCCAGCACGTAGATCGCAATGATGGCCAGCGTGCCGAGGACGAGCGCCCGCGGCAGGTTGCGCTGCGGCTCGCTGACCTCTCCTCCCGCGAACGACAGGTCCGCGAAGCCGTCGTAGGCCCAGAGCACCGACACCAGCGCCAGTCCGAAGAGTCCGATCTGAACGTCACCGCCGGCCGCAACAAGGTGAGAGAAGCTGCCGCCGTGACCGGAACCCAGCATGAACGAGGCCAGCACCAGGACCATCAGGGCGCCATACTTCGCGACCGTCGACAGGCCGGCAATCGCGGCGCCCCAGAGCGCGCCCCGGATGTTGACGATCGACGCAAAGACGATGGCGCCCGCTGCCACGTCGTCGGCGGCCTGCGCGTGCACGATCGGATCGATACCGATCGATCGCAGCAGATACTCGCCGAAGACCGTGGCGATGCTGCCCACGGCCGCCGCTCGAATCAAGACGAGCTGCGCCCATCCGAAGAGAAACGCCGGCATGCGGCCCCACCCCTCGCGGAGATAAACGTAGAGGCCCCCGGTCTGCGGTAGCGAGGCGGCCAGCTCGGCGATCGACAGCGCGCCGCACAGCGTGATGATGCCGCCGAGAATCCAGGCGAACAGCATGAGCTGCGGATCCGGCACTCGCGCCGCGATGCCGGCCGGCGTGCGGAAGATGCCCGAGCCAATCGTGATGCCGATGACGAGACCGATGGAGCTCCACGGGCCGAGCTGGCGGGCAAGGTGAGGGCTGGAAGTAGAAACCTGCATTTCAAGATTTGGTAATTTGAAATCTGGTAAATGATTGAGCAATTACGAGATTTGTCAATTGATCAATCAATTACAAGATTTCAAATCACGAGAT
>JACOUA010000276.1 GCA_016178075.1 Acidobacteriota bacterium | reverse complement strand
GTCCAGCCGCCCACGAGCGATCCCGCGAGATCCGATCGATCGCGCCAGAACGGCAGGCGATAGCTGCCGTTGAACGTGAAGCGGTGTGGCGTGTGGAACCGCGAGTAGCCGCGGGCGTACTTCGAGTCGGGGCCGAGCTGGTTGCTGTCGCCGGCCCCGACGAACGTCGCCTCCGATGTGGTGTCTTCCGCGAGGCTCCACGTGTAGCTGGCCTGGAACCACAGCCCCCGGGCAAGCCGGCGGATCCATTCCACCTGCAGGCCGTCGTACCAGCTCTGGGCGGCGTTGGACACGACCAGGTTCGTCGTGTAGCGCGGGTCCGGCCGGCGCTCGTTCGTGCGCGGCACGCGGAAGCTGATCTCGTTGTCCGCAATCGACACCGGGGCCGGGCATGGCGCGTTCACCGGAATGCCGGGCAGTCCGGTTCCCGCGCACAGCACGTCGCGCGCGATGCTGTCGATGACGCGACCCCGCAGGTCGGGAAACCCGGCGGCCGGGGCGTTGTTCGGGTGATCGGCGACGCGCACGGGGCCGTTCAGAGGCGACAGCGGCAAGTTGGCGAGCGCATATTTCAGAAGCCCGACGCCGCGGGTGCCGGCATACGAGATACGCAAAGTCGAGTTGAACGGCATCCGACGTTCGACCGTCACGTTCCACTGCCGCGTCCGCGGCATCTCCAGCTTCCCATCCGCGATCGTGATGGAGTGCCGGACCGTCTGCGGTCCGGGGACGAACGTGAATCCGCCCGTGGGATCGGAGAGGTTCAGGATGTCCGGCAGCGCCGTGAACGTCCGCGACAACGCATTCGGCGGGTTCGTGCGGAGGCTCGCACCGGTCTGCGAGAACACCGACTGAAAGATACGTCCGTCGTAAAGCCCGAAACCGCCGCGGACCGAGAAGTTCCCGCTGCCGCCGCCCGCAAGCTTCCCGAGCAGCCCGCGGGACCACGCCGGCGACCAGGCCGCCGCCAGCCGAGGCTGGAGGTTGTCGGCGTCGTTGGTAAAGCCGTAGTCGAGCCGATTGGCGGCCTCGGTTGGCGCCTGAACGAACTCGTAGCGGACCCCGAGGCTCAGCGTGAGGTTCGGCTGCAGTCGCCACTGGTCCTCTGCGTAGAGGTTGTGTTCGTGGATTCGGTTCTCCAAGAAGAACGGCCCCCAGGCTTTCTGATAGCTCGTCACGCAGCCGTCGAGGAACGCCTGGTAGGACGAGGGGTACACGACGCCTCCGCAACTGGCGTTGAAGCTCCAGAAACCACGCCCGAAGTTGTCGGCAAGGTCGTCGAGCTTCGATCGCCGGAGATCCAGGCCGGTCTTCAGCTGGTGCTTTCGTCCGATCACCGTCGACAGGTTGTAGACCAACTGTTGGTCGGTCTGGTCGCGGTTGATCGGAAAGTTGCCGGCGTTGCCGATGATCGACCCCGACACTGGTGACGCGGCAAAGCGGATGATGGGCGTGTCGTCCCCGGCGGCGATCCCGACCCGGGTCTTTCTGAGACCGAGGCCGTAGCGGAATTCACCGACCGTCGCCGGCCGAAGCACGTGCGTCCAGGTGATCCCCAGGTTCCCTTGCCGGTTGTTCTGCCGCGCCTGCTCGCCGACGATGACATCGTCGGATTCGAAGATCTGCTTCGTGTAATGGTAGCGGCCCCACAGCGTGTGCGTGCCGTTTGGGGTCCAGTCGAGGCGGAACGAGTGGTCCCCGGCCGGCTGATTGACGCGTTGTCGCGTCTGATACGTGCGCGGGCTCCGGGGATCGTTCGGCGTGACAGCCGGGAAGCGCGCCAAGACCGAATCGATGAACGCGCGGTTGGCGGGCGTGTCGTTGTTGCGCGTCAGGCGCGGCAACGTCAGCTCGCTCGCGAGGAACAGATCGCGCGTGTAGGTCTGGAACCCTTCGAAGCGCTTCTGATCGCCGCTCACGAAGGCAAACAGCTCATTGCGCCGGACCGGGAACCCCGCCGTGAACCCGAACTGGTCGCGCTGGTTGTTCGGCTTGGTGAGCGAGAACGCGCTGCGCGCATTCCAGGCGCTGTCCTGGCGGAATTCGTACGCGTCGCCGTGCCACTGGTTCGTGCCCGACTTGGTCTGCACCAGCACGACGGCGCCGTAGCCGCGGCCGAACTCGGCCGAATAGGCGTTCGTGATGACCTGGAACTCCTTGATCGTGGAGGTGGCCGCCCCCTGCCGATTCTGGTTCTCCGAGGAGTCGTCGTTGTTCACGCCGTTGATCTGAAAGGTCGCGCCCCGCGTGCCGGCGCCGTTGAAGTTGATCGACGATCCCGACGAGGCCGTGGGGTTGTTCTGTCCGCTGGTCGGGTTCTCGGCAAAGCCCGGGAAGTCCCGGGCGAAGTCCAGGAAGCTCCCGCGGTTCTGCGTCGGCCGATCCTCGAGCTGCTGGTCGGTCAGCGACCCCTTGATTTCCCCGGTGGTCGTGTTGATCGGCGCGGCCGCCGCCGTCACGGTCACACTCTGCTGCACCGAGGCGGGCTCCAGCACGAAGTTCTCGACGCGGGTATCGTTCAGCGCGATGGCGACCTGCTGGCGCGCGATGGTGCGAAACCCGGACAATCTGGCCTCGACGGTGTAGCCGCCGATCGGGAGATACGGCAGAACGTAGTAGCCGAGCTCGTTGGTGACGGTCTCGCGGGCCTGGGCCGTGTCCAGGCTGCGGGCGACCACGGCGGCCCCTGGCAGCACGCCGCCGCTCGCGTCCGTCACGGTGCCCTGCAGGGTTCCGGTGACCGTCTGCGCCAGGGTCAGGGAAGGGAACGCCAGGATGAGGATCAGCGCACGTGCCGCCACAGTGAGACCTCCTGCGCGAATCATAGCGCGCCAAGGGGTACACGGTCTTTCCGATCTTCGTTGGCCGTACCGAATCGTGGAGGAGTACACGGCCGGGACACTCGCCAGGCGTGACAAGGTCCGGCCGGCGTGGGCGGGGGAGCTTCTGACGGCGCGCTCGAGGTAAGTGCGCCGGGGCGTGCAACCGCGAGACACCCTGGCCCTAACTGTCCTACTGTCATATGACGATAGATCCCCGTGATGCGGTTTCAGCTGAACTTCAAGTCCGGCAAGCCGGTCTATCTGCAGGTGGTCGATCAGGTGAAAGCCGCCGCCGCCTCAGGGGCTGTCCGGCCCGGCGAGCCGCTCCCGTCCATCCGCCCGTTGGCCGAGGAGCTGCGCGTCAACCGCAACACCGTCGCCAAAGCGTACGGGGAGCTCGAAAGCCAGGGCGTCATCGAGACCATCGCGGGCAAGGGCTGTTTTGTCCGCGCGAACAACTCGCCGTTCAAGAAGGCCGTGCGTCTCGAGCTCCTGACCCAGGAGATTGATGACGCGGTGATCCAGGCTCACCACTTTCAGGTGGGCAAAGCCGAGTTTCTGCGACTGACCGAAGATCGATTCGACGCGTTCCAACACCGGCGCGACCGCGCCGCACATTCATGAGGCCTATGAATCCCGACACTCCCGTCATCGAGGTCGACCATCTGGTTCGCCGCTACGGCCGCACCGACGCCGTAGATGGCCTCACCCTGCGCGTGCAACCGGGACGCTGCTACGGCTTCTTTGGCCGCAACGGCGCCGGCAAGACCACGACGATCAAGTGCCTCTTGAATCTGCTGCGGCCGACGAGCGGCCGGGTGAAGGTCTTCGGCCTGGATCCGGCGCGCCACGAAGTGGCCGTCAAGTCGCGGCTCGCCTACGTGCCGGACGCCGTGGCGTTCTATCCGTGGATGACCGTGCGCGACACGCTCGACTACTTCGCGTCATTTCGCGCGCACTGGAATCAGCACATCGAAGGGGCGCTCTTGGACCAGTTCCGACTCGACCTTCGCCAGAAGACCAGCCATCTCTCAAAAGGCCAGCGCACGCAGTTGGCGCTCATCACGGCCATCTGTCCGGAGCCCGATCTGCTGGTGTTGGATGAACCCACCTCCGGGCTCGATCCCATCGTCCGCCGCGAGTTCATCCAGACGGTCATCGGCGCCTACCAGGAAGGGGAACCGGGGCGGCGAACGGTGTTCGTCTCGACCCACCTGATCTCGGAGTTCGAAGGACTGATCGACGAGTTCACCATCATCGAGCGCGGACGCGACGTCCTTACGCTGGACGCCGACACCGCGCGCGAGCGCTACCAGAAGATCTCCGCCCGCTTCGCCGAAGAACCTGGGACGCTGGATCTGGCCGGCGCGCACCTGCTGCGCCAGCGAGGCCGCGAGGTCGAGGTCGTCGTCAACGGCAAGGCGGCCGAAGTCCTGGAGCGCCTGAGGGCGCGGTCGCCGGAGGCGATGACGACCGAGGCCCTGACCCTCGAAGAGATTTTCATCACCACGCTGCAGCCTGGAGGAGTCCTTGTATGACGCGCACCGCGCGGCTGCTGTTGCGCGTCGTCAAGGAGATCCGGGAGCTGGCGCCCGCCTGGCTGGCGTGTCTCCTCGCGATGGCCGCCGTCGCGGCGGCTGACTCCCGCGGATTCCGTGAACGCGGCAT
>JACOUA010000275.1 GCA_016178075.1 Acidobacteriota bacterium | reverse complement strand
CGATGATGACGGTGGTCGTCCCGGCCTTGATCAGATCCCGGACCTCGGCCCAGGTCAGCTCTTCGAGAAACACGGTGTCGGGAGGCTTCGCCGCCGCCGCGGTCGGCGGCGCGGTTGCCGGCCGTTGGGCTGACACCACGACCAGAGGCAGCACGAGAAGCGTCAGCGCCGTCAGCATCGCAAGTTTCTTCATAGTCGATTCCATCGCGTCAGCGGGTCACTGTAATCGTCAGCTCGTCGTCTTCCACCAGGGCTCCATCATCCGCGCGGGCCCGGAGCACGTAGGTGCCCGGCGCGTCGAACGTAGCCTGAACCACATGCTTTCCATCCGGTGGCACGGGAGGTGGAACCCAGAGCGGCGCCCATGGGGAGTTCGCGCCCGTCCGCGTATCCTCCCACACCTTGATCTGCGCGGGATCGAAGGTCACCTTGCCGGCGCCGCGGTACATGAACCAGGAGAGGTGCAGTCCCGTTCGTTTGCCGACGGTCACGCGCGATGGAGGAATCAACGCCGGATTTCGTCCCCGTCCCGTGTCCTCGCCGCGGCCTGCCGCCGCCTGGCGGGCCGACTGGCCCGCCCCCCGAGGCTTCGGGACGCCGTCGTCGGTGACCCACGCGACCAACTGCAACGGCTGGCCCATGCGGACGCTTCGTGTCTTGTCGCCGTCGATCCTGACCGCGGGACGCTTGTTCGCCCGAACCTCCGGACTGCTGGTGCCGGCTCCGAGCGCGCCGGTTTCCGACGCCATCACCACGTCATCGACGAAATAATCGGGCCTGAGCGTGGCGAACGCTTTCTCCGTTTTCCCTTTGGTCGTCAGCGTCCAGACGAGCTCTTTCTGGCCCCAATCATTGGGCACGCGGACGCGAAAGACGAACCGGTTGCGGCGCGGGAGCAGGTGCGTCGGCTGCCCCTGATCGGGGCCGCCTGGCTCGATGCTGTTTTCGGGGCCGATCGGGACCTCGATCTCCTCTTCCCAGTTGCGGTTCATGTATCCGAACAGGAAGTTGAAAGAGCCATCCGCGTTCTGCTCCCATCCTTCGTATCCCGGCGACACGTTCTGACCCTTCGAGTATGACTGGGCGCCGATGCCGCCGGCGTCGCGCGTTCGCGCTGCGTCGAGGCGCGCCGACCAGCCTCCGCCAGGCCTACGACGGTCCGCCGAAGCTTCAGCGAAGGCGGAGGCCTTCGGCGGAGACGGCGGACAGGTCAGCAGGAGCGCCAGAGCGACGAGCAGAATCCGTCCGCGCAGGTCGTTTGCCATCGAGGTCGCTACCGTTTGGGGCCGCCCGACGGTCTGGGGATCCCAGGTGTGGGCGCCGTTGGTGCCGGTGTCCGTGGCGCGATGTTGCACAACGGGCAGCCGATGATGACGTCGGTCTGTGTCAGGCGCATGTGCTCGCGCCGCTTGGCCATTTCCTGCTGGAACTGCTCGTCGTTGAGCGCGACGCCTTGCCCGAGATCAATGAACATGTTCGCCACCGACCGGTTACCCGATCCCTGCCAGTTTCTCGGGTCGGGAACGTTCTTGTTCGTGGGCGAGTTGTCCATGTAGCCGACAATGTGCAGGATGGTGCCCCTCGGCAGGAGCGGCGCGGCGTCGTCCTCGTAGTCGTAGCCGCGAACCCAGTTGTGGTCGTATCCAGCGCAGGTGAGCGTCTGGATGTTGTAGCCCCAGATCGCTTCCAGGCACATCCGCGCGCCGGGCGCGTGCAGGTGCGGCTCGAACGAGATGAGCTTGGTGTGCTCCTGCAGCACGGTGTAGGCGTGAAGCTGTTGATTCGCTTCCATCGGGCGGATGTCGATGTCGACGCCGTTGCCGAAGCTCCGGCTCGGCGAACGCTTCAGCGTTGGCACGTAACCTTTCGGATGCAGCTTGAAGCCGACCTCGAGGTGCGCTTTGGTGTCGCGACCGTTCGAGTGGAGATGGACGGAGTTGGACACGATGCTCGACCCGGCCTTCAGGAGCCGTCCGGCCTTCGGGTCGAAGATATCCGCGTTGCGACCGACCTCGTGGACGGGCCACGGCGTCACGTTCTCGTCCGCTGCGAGCTGCTCGGTCAGCTCCTCCCGCTCCGAGACTTCACCCAGAATGCGCGTGCTCCAGATCATGTGGTGAACCACATACCGGCCGCCGACGGTGTCCCGGCCGCTCCCAACCTTCGGGATGTCGTTCACTTCCTTGACCTCGACGGCCGCCACGTACCGATCTTCCGTGAGCCCCGTCGGGACGCTGTCGATCTCGCCCCACCAGTCGGCCGCGTTCGCCTTGACCACCAGCTCTTTGGTCGAGACCACCAGGTCGGGCTTTCCGATCCTCCAGGCGGACCCGTCGTCGAAGTGGCGCGGCGGCGGCATGTCGGCCGGATTCCCTCGAGGCGCGCCGCTGTCGGCCCATGTCGCGACCCGAGCGATCTCGTCGTCGCTCAGGGAGGGGTCGTCCTTGTACTTCTGAATCCCGATGTTCTTCTCGACGTACCACGGAGGCATGACGCCGGCCTTGGGCCCGATACTGGTCCGGTGTTTCATCGCGCGGGCCCAGGGTCGCACGTCTTCGTAGGTGACGAGCGACATCGGCGCCACCCCGTCGGGCCGATGGCAGTTCTGACAACTCCGCTGCAGAATCGGCGCGATGTCTTTGGTGAAGGTCACTTCACCGGGACTGACGGCCTGTTCGGCCTTCAGCGTGACCGGCCGGGCAAGGCCAATCACAGAAGGGATGAGCACCGCGATCCCGATGGTCAGCCCCCAGGCGATTTGCGTTCGACCCGCCATCCCGCACCCTCTTTCTGAGACGGTTTTTCCGGACATTGTAGATCGACCGCTGGGTCTTTACGGCGGAACATCTGGATGAGTGAGAAGTGGTAATCTCGTGACCACTCGAGGGAGACCGAAGGGTGCCGATCTACGAATACAAGTGTCGAGGATGCGGCCGCCAGTTCGAGGCGCTCGCCCTCAAGGCCACGACGCCAACCTGTCCTGGCTGCTCGAGCGGGGATCTCGAGCGCCTCTTGTCGGTGCCCGCCGTGAAGTCGGAGGGCACGCACGCGCTCGCCATGAAGGCCGCGAAACGGCGCGATTCGAAGCAGGCGGCCGAGAACAATCGCGCGCAGCGCGAGTACGAGCTCCACCACAACAACTGAGGTCTGCAGCTCACGCGACGGTTCACTGGCGGCGTCGAGCTGGCAGGCAGCTACACCTGGGCGAAAGGCTTTGCCACCGGCGTGAACCAGGACAACCCATTGCCGGCGAGCTATACCGACACCCGCAGGGATATCCAGGAGCACGTCGTCGTGGCGAGCTACACGGTCGAGATCCCGAACGGCAGCCGGAAGTTCCCCGGCCGCGCGGCTCCCGCGCAGCGAGCGGACGATCGATCGGTGCTTCAACACGAGCGTCTTCCAGCGGCCAAGCGGGCGCGGCGACACCGGGAACAACTGCTCCAACGACAAGATCACGCTTCCCGGATTCCACAACCACGATCTCTCGGTCTTCAAGGACTTCCGACTGAAGGGGAACCAGATCGTGCAGTTCCGCTGGGAGATCTACAACCTGCTGAACTCGCTGCAGTTCCAGGACGTCGATACGTCGGCTTCGTTCGACGCGACCGGCAGACAGGTGGACACGAACTTCGGCAAGGTGACCTCTGCCCGCAACGAGCGCCGGATGCAGTTCTCGCTGCGGTACAGCTTCTACAGCGTTTTTCACTTCGCTGTAGCGTAGTTCTCAGTTGTCAGTCATCAGTTTTCAGTTATTTGCGGGCGAGATCCGAACT
>JACOUA010000274.1 GCA_016178075.1 Acidobacteriota bacterium | reverse complement strand
TCGGACGGCGCGAGGGCGAGCGTCCCGATCGCCTGCACGGGCTGATCGTCGAAGACGGGCGTGAACGTCCTGCCGCCGTCGGTGGTCTTCCAGACACCGCCCGAGGCGGCGCCGGCGTAGTACGTGTTCGTGTCACCCGGCGCGCCGACGACCGCCGAGATGCGCCCGGAGCTGGGCGGACCCATGTACTGGAAGCGCAGGACTTCTTGCGCCTGATCCGGTGGAGGTCCTCCGCCCTGCTGGGCAAGGGGTACGGAGGACACCAGCGCCGCGGCCAGCGCGCCGAACAACAGGTTGTGACTCCGGAAGCGGTTCATGCGTGATGCCTCACGGAAAAGGGCATTGGGCCGGGCAACCGGCCTGCGGCCCTAGCAGCCTGGAGATTATTGCTCAGAGTCCGGGATCTGGGGCAGTCCCAGCTCAAGGGACCTGGAGGCTTGAGGCGAGGAGCGTGGCTGGCTAGGCCCGGACCGGGGCGGTTTCTGACGGCGCGCCGTTAGCCTGCAGGATGGCGAGGATCTCGGCGCCGTCGAGCGATTCGACCTCGAGCAGTTCCTGGGCCAGCGCCCGGGCAGCCTGACGGTAGGTCCCGAGCAGATCGTGCGCGACGGTGTAGCCGCGCATCACGATTTCCCGCACTTCCGCGTCGACGCGACGCGCCGAGTCCTCGCTGAGTGTGAAGGGGCGTTCCTCGTCGCCGTGGCGGAACGCCATCGGTCCGAGCGGCGACATGCCGAGCTCGCAGACCATCTTCTGGGCGATGTCGGTCGCGCGCTCGATGTCGTTCGACGCCCCGCTCGTCATGTGGTTCATGAAGAGCTCCTCGGCGACGCGCCCACCCATCAGGATCGCGATCTGCGCCTGAAGATAATCCTTCGTGTGGGTGTGACGATCGGCCTCCGGCAGCTGCATCGTCACGCCCAGCGCGCGACCGCGCGGGATGATCGTGACCTTGTGCAGCGGATCGGCGTGCGGAACGAGCGCCGCCACGAGGGCGTGGCCCGCCTCGTGATACGCGCAGTTGACGCGCTCGGTCTCGCTCATCGCGAGCGACCGGCGCTCGACGCCCATCAGGACCTTGTCGCGCGCCGCTTCCAGATCCGCGTTCGTGACCGTCGATCGGCCGCCGCGCGCGGCGATGAGGGCCGCCTCGTTCACCAGATTGGCGAGGTCGGCGCCCGAGAAGCCAGGCGTCCCCCGCGCGATCGAGCGGAGCTCGGCCGCCTGATCCAGCGCGACCTTCTTGCAGTGCACGGCGAGGATCGCCTCGCGGCCCTTGAGGTCGGGACATCCCACCGTGACCTGACGATCGAACCGGCCCGGCCGGAGGAGCGCGGGATCGAGGATGTCCGGGCGATTGGTGGCCGCGACCACGACAATGCCCGGGCGCGTCGCGAACCCGTCCAGCTCGACGAGCAGTTGATTGAGCGTCTGCTCGCGTTCTTCATGGCTGAGCGAATTGCCGCCGCGACGGCGGCCGACGGCGTCGAGCTCGTCGATGAAGATGATGCAGGACTTGTGGCGACCGGCGTCACGAAAGAGCCGCCGAACGCGGGAGGCGCCGACGCCGGCGTACATCTCCACGAAGTCCGCGCCGCTCGCCAGCAGGAACGGGACGCCCGCCTCGCCGGCCATCGATCGCGCCAGCAGGGTCTTCCCGGTTCCCGGCGGGCCGACGAGCAGCACGCCTTTCGGAATGCGGCCGCCGATCGCCGCGAACTTTTCCGGCTCGCGCAGGAAGTCGATGATCTCCTTCACCTCGTCCTTGGCCTCGTCCACGCCGGCGACATCCGCGAAGGTGATCGGCGAGCTATTGTGCTCGGCCACGCGCGTCCGGTTTTCGAGCGACGGGATGCGTCCCGACGTCACGCGGTAGAGCGCGAAGCCCACGACCCCGAGAAGCGCGGCGGCGAGCAGGAGGGTGCTGATGCTGTAGGGGCCGCGCTCGGCCTGGTGCCGCACGCTCACTCGCACCTGACGCCGGACCAGGTCGGGGACGAAGGTCGGATTGGCGGCGACATAGCCGGACGGCGGCACCGTCAAGACGTGCGCACCGTTTCCCAGCGTCGCCTCGATGGCCTGGTCGGCGACGGCCACTTCGGCAACCGCGCCGGTCTCGATCAGCCGGAGAAAGTCGGAGAAGGCGATTTCCTTGGAGTTGGAGGAGGTGTGGCTGCCTGCCGCGATCACATAGATGATGGCGCCGAGGGTCAGCGCGCCGCCCGCGGTCAGGAGAAGACGTCGCCTTTTACCGAAGGCCATAGGCAGACAGCTCAACTGGGGGGAGCTCGGGCCGTATACGACCCGTGCACTTTCGTTAAGCTTATCGGCCGTTCATGGCCTTTCGAACACGGGCGGCAGGCTTCGTTTGTGCTCGCTGGCTGCGGCGAGACGATCGACTCGCGCCGCCACCTCAGAGCTGACCTTGGAGGTGCCGCCCGCGAGATACGCCTCGAGCTCGTCATAGGTGAAGCCCATCTCGGCCTCATCAGCCTGCCCCTGCCACAGGCCGGCGCTCGGTGGCTTTTCGATAATCGGCGCCGGCACCCCAAGGGCGCGCGCCAATCCCCGGACTTCGCTCTTGACCAGGCTGCCGAGCGGAAGCAGGTCGACGCCGCCGTCGCCGTACTTGGTGAAGTAGCCGGCGGCGAGCTCGCTGCGGTTCCCCGTCCCGACCACGAGGCAGTTGCGCGAGTTGGCCACGAGGTACAGCGTGGCCATCCGGAGTCGTGGCTTCAGGTTCGCGCTGCCCAACCGCGACCGCGGATCGTGGGGCGGTGTTTCGGGGCCAAGGCGCGGTGGCGTCGTCTGAAGGGCGACGCTCGCCCGCGCGAGGAGCGCGTCGTACGGGTCCGCCAGATCCACCTTGATTGTCGCCAGGCCGAAATGGGCGGCGACCGTCATCGCGTCGCGTTCGTCGCGCGGATCGCTGTGACACGGCAGGATGACGCCCAGGACGCGGTCCGAAGCGGCCATCTGCGACAGCCTGGCCACGACCGCCGAATCCACGCCGCCGCTCATCCCAACGACGAGCCCCTGCGCCCGGGCCGCGTCCATGTAGGCCGCGAGCCATCGGCTGATCTTGTCCGCGAGCTTCTCGAAATCGTCGATCACGTCATCACCTCTCGCGACCCGTACGAACGTCGCAGAGCCAATGAGCCTGACGAAAAATGCCCACGATCACCACAGAGCTCACAGAGCACACAGAGATCAATAGGGTTCTCTCTGTGGTCACTGTGGGCTCCGTGGTAAAGCGGGTTGTTTCACAAGCTCCAATGCTCTGCGCGACCTGAACGCCGGCATGCCCTTCGATTCAGCTGTTTTGTCCCACGAGCTCCTTCACGGCTCGCATCGCCTCTTCGATCGAGGGAACATCGACGTCCAGGATCCGCCGCGCGCGCGCGAGCCGCTCCGATTCCGGCACCTCGCTGTCGAGGACCGGCACGAGCAGGTCTCGCAGCTTCGGCGACAGCACGTTCTCGAGCAGCTCCAGGGCGTTGTCGTGCACCGCGCGGTCGCCGGACTGCACGCCAAAGTACGCGCTGTGCAGATCCTCGGTCGGATAGAGCAGGTGGAGGAGCCGGAAGATCCGCTCGACTTCCTGAGCCATTGCCTCCCGCAGCGTGGACACCAATCCGTCCGGCGCCGGCCGTGACGCTTCGAGCCGCGACAGGATCTGGTGCGAGCGGTAATGGCCGCGAATCTCGGCCGCCAGGACCGTCTCGACCAGGCGGGTATCGAACGTCCGGAACGGATGCTGCTGCCGCAGCTTGTTGAGCGCGGCGATGATGTTGAAGCGCAGCGCCGTATCGCTCGTGAAGAGGCTTTCGGTGAGCACGATCTCGGCCTCCGGGGTCCCGATCTGCTGCAGTACGCCCGGAACCTGGCGACGGGATTCGAGCGGGAGGTCGGGATCCAGCAGCCCGTCACGCAGCTGGGCGACGATGCGGGAGCCGAAGACGGCCAGCGCATCGGATGCCGCGCCGGCGAGCGCCGGGGTCTCGAGCGCTTCGAGCAGCCGAGGCACGAGCGCGCGCTTCTGCAGCGCCCCAGCTGATCGAATCGCGGCCGCGACCACCTCGGGATCGAGATCCGCAAGCAGCGCGTCGAGCTCGTGCTCGAACATGTCGGGCAGATGTCCGAGCAGTCGCGCCGCTTCGAGGCGCGTCCGCTTCCCCTTCTCGCCCGCCTCCTCGACCATGCGCGACAGGATCATCCGCGCCGCGTCGCGATTCTGATGCCCGCCGGGACCCGCCAGAAACGCCACCATCGCGGACCGAACGGAGAAGTCGACGAAATCGCCGAGCTCTTCGATCAGCTTCAGCGGATCGACGGGCGCCGCCTGCCCGTTCAGAGGTGCCAGGTGGGTCAGATACAACAACGCCTCAGTCCTCACGATGAGGTCCGGATCGCGCAGCAGCGCCTCGACCGCGTGTCTGGGGGCCTCGTCGCGCGCGTCGGTCAGCATGACCAGGGTCCGCTGCCGGACCCTGGGAGACGAGTGCCGCAGGAGCGCATGCAGCGTCGGATGGCTGCGCCCCGCCAGCCTTGCCGCGAACGTGTCCAGCGCGGCCAGCACCTCCTCCTCGCTTTGCGTCGCGAGCTCGCCATTGAGATCGGGGTGATATGAATGCGCCGTGGACAACAGCTCGAACTCGTGTCGGCTTTGCGCCACGCTCTCGCCGAGATGGACGAAGTATCGGCGCCGCACGTTGTACGCCGTCGCCAGCCAGAGCGCGAGAAGCGCCAGGACGATCCAACTGATCTGGACGGGCGTCCAGCCGAACATCTTGGCGAACAGCAGGACCACGCCTGCCGCCAGACCCTCGGCGGCGCGCCAGATGACGGTGTCGATCACCGCTTTGGCCTGAAAGGTCTGGCCCTGCGGCACCGGCACGTAGAGCAGCTCGACGGTCGGCTTGTCAATTGAATACCGCAGCACCTGATCGCTCGCCCGCAACATGACCGCGGCGGCGAGGCTTCCCCATACGAGGAGGCCGGCCGACCCGAACGCCAGCGCGGCCGGCACCACGAAGAGCGCGAAGCCGAGGCCGAATCGCCGGAGCAGCCGGCCGGTCAGGGCGGCCACTGCCAGCGCGGCCAGCCCGGCGTAGAAGTTGAACATGCCGAAAAAATGCGCCAGCGCGTCTTTCTCCGTCATCGACTGCTGGACGACCGCCTTGAACTGCCAGGCGGCCACCGACGTCGCGAGCGACGAGAGCCCGATGACGAGCGCAATCGTCCGGAGGTACGGCGACGCGGCGACCACCCGCAGGCCGCGCCGGAGCCCCACGCTCGTCTCGCCGTCGAGCGCCGCCCGTCCCCGGGCCCCGGCGCCGCCCTCGCGATCCCGCCAGATCGCCGCGACCAGCGCCGCCGACAACGCGAGCGCGACGGCCATGACGAGCAGCAGGTATTCGGTCTCGAATCGCTCGACCATGGTCGTGGTCAGCAGCCCGCCGATGATCCAGCCGGCGATGGCGCCGCCCCCGATCATTCCGAACAACCGTTTGGCCTGCCGCGTGGTCATCACGACGTCGGCCAGCGTCCAGACCTGTGCCGGGGCGAGCACGCCGAAGACGCCGACCCAGATGTAGATCGCGGGGAGGAGCCACGGTTGATCGGAGAAATGTGTCAGCGTCCAGAACGCGACGCTGCACGCGGCGAAGAGCAACAGGGTCGCGGCCTGCAGAGCCGCCATCGAGAGGTGCCGGCCGATGCGAATGTAGAGCGACACGACGACCCCGACGAGCGCGGTGACGGCCAGGTCGGCGTACGGAAGCTGGACCGCGTGGAAACGCGCGAGAAACATCGCGTCGCGGCTCGCCTTGCCGGCGGTGTAGGCCGCGATCACGAGCAGCAAATACAGGAAAAGGAAGAGCCCGCGCGTCGTCTCGCGGGAACGCGGGACAGGCATGCTGCTATAAGCTATCAGTTTTGAGTTATCAGTTTTCAGTTATCAGTTTGTGCTCAAGAACTGAGAACTGACAACTGAGAACTGTAAACTACACGCGAAGCTCCCGATGTCTTCCCGCCTGACGCGCCTGTTGTCGCCTGTCGCCGAGCTTCGGGATCGGGAGAGCGTCACGGCGCTCCTGATGTTCGGCTACTCGTTCCTGGCGATGGCCGGCTACAACGTCATCAAGCCGGCGACGCGCTCCAAGTTCATCAAGGACCTCGGGGCGGACAACCTGCCGTTCATCATGATCGCGGCAGGGCTCGCGATGGGCTTCGTGATGCAGGGGTACAGCCATGCCATCCGGCACCTGCCTCGCCGGTGGGCCATCCCCCTGACTCAGGCGGTCATCGTCGCCATCACGATGGCCTTCTGGGCGCTGTTCCAGACGAATCAGGAATGGGTCTCGGCCGCGTTCTTCTTCTTCGGCCTGCTCGAAGGCAGCCTGCTCATCAGCCAGTTCTGGACGCTGGCCAACGACGTGTACGACGCGCGCCAGGCCAAACGGATTTTCGGCTTCATCGGCGCGGGGTCGACCCTGGGCGGCACGGCCGGTTTCGCCATCGCGAGCGGGTACGCCCAACGCATCGGGACGACGAACCTGCTCGTGGTGAGCAGCGTCATCCTCGGGCTCTGCGTCGGCACGTCGGCGGCGATCGTCTCTCGCGAGAAGACCGGTGGGGCCGTCGGGACGACAGAGGACCAAGGGGCGTCGAGCGGCGAGGCGCTGAGGCTGCTCGCCAGCTCCAGGCATCTTCGGATCATCGCGCTGGTCGTCAGTTTCGCGGCGCTCGGCGCGGCCATCATCGAGCAGCAACTCAACATGGCGGTCGACGAGCTCATCCCGAGCGAGGACGCCGTCACCCGATACCTGGCGCTCGTCGGGTTCTACGTGTCGGCCCTGGGCTTCGTCATCCAGGTCGGCCTGACGAGCCGCATTCATCGCTTCCTGGGCGTCGGCTTCGCGCTGATGATCCTGCCGGTCAGCCTCGGCTCGAGCGCGATGCTGATCTTGTCGCTCCCCGTGCTCTGGGCCACCACGGTGGCGCGGGTGCTCGATGGCTCGCTCCGCTACACCATCGACAAGACGACCCGCGAGATCCTGTTCCTGCCGCTCGCGACCGATCTGAAGTACCGCGCGAAGCCGTTCGTGGACGTCGCCGTCGATCGCTTCGCCAAAGGCGTCGGGGCGGGCCTCGCCCTGCTCGTTGCGATCAAGGTCTTCCACCTGACCTGGTGGCAGCTCAGTTATCTCAGCCTCACGATGACGATCGTCTGGGTGTTCGTGGCGCTTCGGGCGCGCCGGGAGTACCTCGTCGGCTTCCGCCGCAGCATCGAGCGGCGCGATATGAAGCCGGCCGAGATCCGGCTCGATGTCGCCGATCTCACGACGATCGAGACGCTCATCGAAGAGCTGGCGGTCGCGGACGAGCGGCGTGTGCTGTATGCGATCGATCTCCTGGAATCGCTCGACAAGCGGAACCTGATCACGCCGCTCCTCCTCTATCACGAGTCGCCTCGGGTCCGGGCGCGCGCGCTCGTCGCGATCCAGGCTGCGCGGCCGGACGTCGCGGAGCGCTGGCTGCCCGCCGTCGAGCGGATGCTGAAAGACCCGGACACGGACGTGCGGGCGGCAGCCGTGGCGGCGCTCGCCGCGATCCGCCAGCAGGACGCGGCGGCGCTGATGCGCGCACATCTTCGTGACTCGAACCCTCGCGTCGTCGTCACGGCCGCGGTGTCGCTGGCGGGGAGCGCCGACGCAGGGGATGTCGCCAAGGCGGAGGCGGCCCTGCAGCGGCTGTGCGCCGACCTCGGGCAGGAGGCGGCGCCCCAGCGCCGGGACGTCGCCGCGGCGCTCGTCCAGATCGAGAATCCGCGCCTCCGGACGCTCCTGGTGTCGCTGATCTTCGATCCGGACCCCTCAGTCGCGCGCGAGGCGATCAAGAGCGCGGGCAAGATCCACCCGATCGATCCCCTCGTCATTCCGCCGCTCATCTCGCTGCTGAGACATCGGCTGCTCAAGTCCGAGGCGCGTCACGTGCTCGTGGCCATGGGCGACGAGGTGCTCGACGCGCTCGGCTACTTCATGAACGACCAGGAGGAAGACGTGTGGGTGCGCCGTCACGCGCCCGCGACGCTCGCGCTCATTCCATCCCAGAAGTCGATCGATCTGCTGATGCGCGCAGTGAAGGATCCAGACGGTTTTCTCCGGTTCAAAGCCGTGGAGGCGATCGACCGGCTTTGCCGCGACCGCGCGGGATTCACCTTCGATCGTGAGGTCATCGAGGAGCTCGCGCGGCGCGAGGCCCGCCACTATCTGACGTATCTGAGCCTCCAGTTCAACCTGGCGGCCGGCGATGGCTCGCTGACGCAGACGCTCGTCGGCCGAGCGATCGAAGAGAAGCTGCGACGTACGGTGGACCGGATCTACCGGCTCCTTTGCGTGCTCTACCCGTGGAAGGACGTGGACGCCGTCAGGTGGGCGTTGGAGCGGGGCGATCCGAAGGCGAGAGCCGCGGCGGCGGAGTACCTCGACAACACGCTCAAGGGACCGACGCGGAAGCTGATCCTGCCGGTGCTCGAAGAGGTCCCGCTCGCGGAGAAAGTCCGGCACGCAAACGTGGTGCTGCGGACTCGCGTGCGGGACGTGGACGAGACGGTGCTGCACCTGGTGCACGACGACGACCAGGTGATCGCCGCCGCCGCGGTCCATCTGGTAGCGCAGCGCAAGATGTGGCAGCTCACGAGCGACGTGCAGCACGTGCTCGCGCACCGGGACCGGGCGGACTGGTACGTGCACGAAGCGGCGAACTGGGCGGTCGAGATCTTCCGCGTCACCGAGGGGCAGCGTCGAGACGCGTGGGGGAAGCCCTTGCCCGGCGTCGAGGTCGTGGACCGGATGCGGCACCAGCCGCTCTTCAGGTTCGCATCGATCGACGAGCTGTTTCGCATCGCCAGCCTCGCGCGGCAGGTCCGGTCCGAGCGCGGCGCCGTCTTGCAGCATTCGGGGACGCGCCCAGACGCCATCCACTTCCTCCTCGACGGCAGCGTCACGCTCAAGGCGCGCGACGGCTCGAGCCGCCTCGTCGAGCCGCCAGGGGCGCTGGGGTTCGAGGAGACACTCGAAGACGCGCCGCTTCGGGCGACGGCCCGCGCCGCTGAACCGCTCGTGACGCTGGCGATTCCGCCCGACGAGCTTCTCACCCTGCTGTCGGAGAACCGCGAGCTGACGCACGGCGTGTTCCGCATGCTGCTCGAACAGGCGCCCGAGGACGGCGGCCCCTCGACGAAGCTCAGGGCAGGCCCTTCGACAGGGCTCAGGGCAGGCC
>JACOUA010000273.1 GCA_016178075.1 Acidobacteriota bacterium | reverse complement strand
GTGATTCCCATCCTCGATGTCGACCGGTGGCGAGGCGGCAGCGTCAGCCACCGGCTGCCCCTTGGGAACGGGCGGCATCGGTCGCCTGCCGTGGATCTGCCTTGGCGCAGTCGACCGGGTGGGTGGGCGGTCCTGCCACTCGACAACCGCGTCCCGGCCCCGGAGCGTCATATTCTTGGGCTTCGGAATGCGACCACCAGCGCCCGGCCGCTTGGGTTTCTTCAACTTCTTGGCCATAACCTGTCCTTCCCTGCGGTTCTGGTACTAGCCTCAGAACTCCGTTAACTGGTCGTTGATCATGGCGGCTTTCAGTTTAAGTCAAGCTGCCAAACCGAACGTGACGTTGGGACCTGTGCCGAAGAGGCGCGGACTCTGTTGGTTGATCTCGTCGAGCATGGCCGCCAGGGCTCGGCGGACCCGTGGCTGGTCGGGAGCCTTGAGGACGACTCGCAGCGCGTCGCCGTCGCGGGTGACGGTCCCGGGGAGTTGGAGCACGGCACGGAAGACCGTCAGCCAATCGCGGGGGTTTTGATAGTGCCGGAAGAACTGCCGCGCCAGGAGCCGCTCGGCGTTGTACGTCGCGATCTTGATGGCGTTCACCAGGTTGCGGCGGTCGCTGTTCATCGTGGCCCGGGTCGGCGACCCCGTCAGGGCCGAGGCGGGGACCCGTGCGGGCGTGCGCGCAAGCCGGTGTTCCAGGCGGGTGAGGCGCGCGTCGAGGGTCGCCACCTCTCGGCGCAGCCGCGTGGCCTGCGCCGGGGCGCGGTCCTCGGTCAGGGTCCGCCCCAGTGCGGCTTCCGTGAAGACCACGTCCGCCCGCACCGCGGCGATCTGCTGACGGACCTGCTTCCGTCGGGGATTGGCCACCAGCCGCTCATCCGGGTGGGCCGTCGCGTCGTATTGAATCAACTGCTCGACCCCATAGTGCGCGGACAAGTATTTGAAGCTGTTTTCCTGCCGCCACCGCATCTTGAGCAGGTGCACCACCTTGGCGGCCCTCATCTCGACGCAGTTGGTCAACACCGGAATCTGCGCGTCCCCGTCCTCGACCACCAGGGTCCGGATCACGCCGGCGTGGCGAAGACGCGTGCCCTTCTCGAAGATCCGATAGACCACCCGGCGCGCGCGCTGGATGCCGGCCGGATCCGCGAGATACCACCAGCGCCGCTTAAAGCGGTCGGTGGGGAAGCGTCGGCGTGCCGCCCGGCCCTTGAGATAGGTGATGAAGCCGACGTGCTGGTGGCTGAGGTCATGGAACAGCTGTCCCGAGTAGCCGCCCCGGTCGAAGACGAGCAGCACCGGCTGATCAGGGGGGACGAGGGCGCGAATGTCCGCGAGCAGCTGTGGCACCGCCTTGGCCAGCTGGTCGTTGAACGGGCGATTCACGAAGAACAGGGCCCGCCCGGTCGCATCGTGGACGTAGAGATCGCTTTGTCCCGGTTCGACGAGGCGCCGCTTCGCGTTCCACGCCTTCGGCAGGGGCTGACCGCCGCTGTATGGACAGAAGTGCCCATCGATGTAGTACGCTCCCTCCCAGACCGGCTCGAGTTGGATCCAGGCCTTCGCCAGCGTGCGCATCACCTGCGCCGGATCCACGCTTTCGGCCAAGGCCCGCAGCCGGGTGCGCAGGGTCTGCACTCCGGGCGCCACCCGGAGGCCGAGCAGGCGGCCGAAGTCGCGCCGCATCGCGGTCTTGAATCCCTCAATGGACCGCAAGCGGAGGGCAAAGCCCAAGGCGACGAGACCCACCACCTGGGTCACCCGCAGCGCCGTGCGCCCGACCGAGGCCCCCAGCGACTGAAAGACCGACCACAACTCCAACTGGGTCAAGGCGACGTGCAACAACATGGCCCCCGCGTACCGGGTCTCGCCCTCGGGCACGTCGGCCACCGCCAGCGCCGCCGGCGTCTCTCCTTCGTCCGGCACACGGGGGGGCGGCGGCTCGACGGGCCTCTCGGCCTCGGCCTCGAGCAGGGCCGGTTGCGTCTCGGGCGCCTGCAACACGATGCGTCGCACCGTCTGATAGGACAGGGCGACCCTGCCGGCCACCGCGTCCGCGATCGCCTGATACGACAGGCCGTCCGCCCGCAGCGCGTGGACCCGCGCTTCGAGGTCCGGCGTCACTTTGCTCGGGCCCTTCGGGCCGGTCCGCCGCGCGGTCAAGACCGCCGACCCTGCGGACCGGTAGCGGCCCCGGAGCTGGCTCACATACACGGGCGTCACCCCGAAGCGTCGGGCCACCTCCTGGCCCGCCACATGCCCCGCCTCGGCCAGTTGCACCATCACGTGGCGCCGGGCGGTCACATCGGAGACGTGATACTGCGCGATCGGCGTCGCACCCACGTGCACGACTTCGACGTCGCCCACGCGCGTCACATCCAGTGGTGGAGGCAGGCGGAACGACGGCTCGTGGCTGGCCAGATCGGTGTTCATGGCCCGTCAGCATATCACTAAAGCCCGTTAATTGTTAAACTAAATAATGTAAAGGCGACACGATCCGATCATCAGTGTCGTCAGCACCTTACGGACACGCCAGTTTTCGTTAACGGAGTTCTGAGACTAGAAGCGCCCCTGCTCATCGTCCGCCTCCTGGGCTCGAATGTAAGCCTTCACCTGCTCGAGATTGAAGCCGACCGTCGACACCGCACAGCCGCGTGCCCAGAAGTGCTCCCGGGTGAAGTTTCGCTCCTTCCCCGCAAACTCCCGGGCGATCGCAATGGCGCTCTTCCCTTTCAGAAACCCGACTACTGAGGCGACGGCGTACTTCGGCGGGATCTCAATGCACATGTGCACGTGATCCGACAGCAGATGCCCCTGCACGATCCGACACTCCTTCTGGCGGGCCAGCTCGTGGAACACCGCGCCCAGCTTCTGCCGGATGTTTCCAGACAGCGCCTTGCGCCGCCGTTTGGGCACGAACACCACGTGATCCTTGCAATCCCACCGCGAATGCGACAAGCTCTGATACGCTTCGTTCATTGAGTTCTCCTTTCGGTCGACCCTCATCAAGCCCCCGAGGGGAGAACTCTACTCCCTGATCGCTCAAAGCTTTTCAAGTCTCACTGGTCGAACCAGTGGCTTACCCTCCACTGGGAGTTACCCGCAGTTGATGCAGGGGTGGTTCGACGCGGTGACCCGGCTCGGCCTGGCGCGGGGCGTCTCGTTCGATCTCGATTT
>JACOUA010000097.1 GCA_016178075.1 Acidobacteriota bacterium | reverse complement strand
GCTAAAATCACCCAGATCAGCTGAAGGATTGGCGCGGGAGCCCTGGGATGAAGCGTGTGAATGCCGCCTGCCTCGGGATGGTGATCCTGTGCGTCGCGCTGGCCACGGCCATGACGGTGGCCGAGCGGCCGTCGAGTGCCTCGGGCCGTCCTGAGCGCGTCGAAGGGCGCGCGCCTGACGCGTCGCAGAGCGTTCGCGGCGCGGCACCAGCGCTGATGACTGCCCATGCGGCCCCCGCGTCGGCCGAGCAGAACGCCATCGTCAAGCGCTATTGCGTCGGCTGTCACAACGACAAGCGGAAGGCAGCTGACCTGAATGTCTTGTCGCTCGAGGCGTTCGACGTCGCGCAGGCCGCGCGGCACGCGGAAACGGCGGAGAAGATGATCCGCAAGCTGCGGGCGGAGATGATGCCGCCGGCCGGGTCGCCGCGTCCCGACGCTCAGGCGTACGCCGCGCTCATCAACGCGCTCGAAACGACGGTGGACGCCGCCGCTGCCGCGAAGCCGAACCCCGGCGGCCGCACCTTCCAGCGGCTCAACCGCGCCGAGTACGTGCGCGCGATTCACGAGCTGCTGGCGCTCGACGTCGACGCTGGAAGCTGGCTGCCGCTCGACCAGAAGAGCGCGAACTTCGACAACATCGCAGACGCGCAGGCGCTGTCTCCGACGCTGCTCGATGCCTACCTCAACGCGGCCAGCGCGATCAGCCGCATGGCGGTCGGGGACCGAAACGCGCCCGCCATCGATCAGACTTACACCAGCTCGATCTATGGCTCGCAGCACCCGTGGGACCACGTCGAGGGCGCCCCGTACGGCACGCGCGGCGGGGTCGTCGTCGATCACGTGTTCCCGGCCGACGCCGAGTACGTGTTCGAGATGACGTTGAACTCCGGCGCGAATTCGCGGTTCGAGGACATCGACGTCTCCATCAACGGCGAGCGGGTGGCCCTGCTGCAGTACGAGAACGGCCCGGCGGGCGGCGCGGACGGCCGCGGTGGCCAGCGCATGCGGACCGAGCCGATCCTCGTTCGCGCGGGACAGCATCGTGTCGCCGCCGCGTTCGTCCGGCGGCTCGAGGGCCCGTACGAGGATCTGATCCGGCCGCACGACTGGTCCTTCGCGGGCGGCGGGTCCGGAGGCAACGGGATCACGACGCTGCCTCATTTGAGAGATCTGATCCTCAGCGGGCCCTACAACGTCACCGGGATCTCCGAAACCTCCAGCCGTCAGAAGATCTTCACCTGTCGCCCGACGTTGCCGACCGAAGAGCGGCCCTGCGCCCGCACGATCATCTCGAGGCTTGCCGGCGACGCGTATCGGCGGCCCGTCGCGGCTCCCGAGCTGGATCGCCTGATGCCGTTCTACGAGAAGGCCGCCGTGCAGGGCGGGTTCGAGGGCGGGGTCAGGGCGGCGCTCGAAGCGGTTCTGGCGAGCCCGTACTTCATCTTTCGACTCGAGCGCGTGCAGGACGTCGTCAAGCCCGGCGGGACGTACCGCGTCGGCGACCTGGACCTCGCGTCGCGCCTGTCGTTCTTTCTGTGGGGAACTTCGCCGGACCAGGAGCTGCTGACGGCCGCGAGTCGGGGCGAGGTGTCCAATCCGGCGGCCCTCGAGCGGCAGACGCGGCGAATGCTGGCGGATCCTCGCGCCGAAGCCTTGGGCACGCGATTCGCCGCGCAGTGGTTCCGGCTCCAGGACGTGGACAAGGTTCGTCCTGATCCGAACTTTTTTCCAGACTTCGACGAGAACGTCGCCGCTGCGATGCGACGCGAGACAGAGCTGTTCTTCTACAATCTCGTCCGCGAAGACCGGAGCCTGCTCGACCTGTACCGCGCCAACTACACGTTCGTCAACGAGCGGCTGGCCCGACACTACGGGTTCCGTGGGATTACCGGAAACGAATTCCGCCGCGTCGAATACCCGGACCGCACGAGACGGGGCCTTCTGGGTCACGGCAGCGTGCTTGTCCAGACATCGTTCGCCAACCGCACGTCTCCGGTGCTCCGAGGCAAGTGGGTGATGGAAGTGCTCATGGGCACGCCGCCACCGCCACCGCCGATGGATGGATCGGTGCCGCCGTTCGACAAGACCGCTGAGGCCAGCAACGGGCGGATGCTCACCACGCGCGAGCGGATGGAGATGCATCGCTCGACTCCAACCTGCAACGCCTGCCATCGGTTCATGGACCCCATCGGTCTCGCGCTCGACAACTTCGACGTGACGGCGAGGTGGCGCGAGCGCGAAAACGGCAACCCGCTTGATACGCGCGGCGACTACTACGATGGGACGCCAGTGACCAATCTGGCCGAGCTGACGGGCGCGCTCATGAAGCGTCCCGTGCCGCTCGTCCGGACCTTCACCGAGAATCTGCTGGCCTACGCGCTGGGCCGGCGGGTCGAATATTTCGACCAGCCCACCGTTCGGGCGATTGCCAGGCAGGCCGAAGCGAATGAGTACCGCTTGTCGTCGTTCATCCTGGGCGTCGTGAAGAGCCCCGCGTTTCAAATGAAGCGCGCGGAATCGGAGACCACTGGGGAAACGAAAGCAGTCAGTCGGCAGTAATTAGGGACACCAGGCCGCGAAGCGGCAAGTGAGGAGATCAGGACGATGCCGTTCATTACGGGAAAGCACATGCCCCGCCGCACGTTTCTCCGTGGCATGGGCGCCACGGTGGCGCTGCCGTTTCTCGACGCGATGGTGTCCGCCGGACGTGTTGGCGTCAAAGCGTCCGCGACCGAGCGGACGAGGCTGGTGTGCATCGAGGAGGTGCACGGCCTCGCCGGCTGCAACAACTGGGGCGCGAGCAAATTCCTCTTCGCCCCCGCGACGACGGGACGCGACTTCACGCTGGTGCCGGACAACCCGCTGACCACGCTGGAAGGCTTCCGCGACTCCCTCACCATCGTCAGCAACACCGACGTGAGGAACGCGGAGGCGTTCGCGCTCCCGGAGATTGGCGGCGACCATTTCCGCTCGAGCGCGGTCTTCCTGACCCAGTCCCACCCGAAGCAGACCCAGGGCTCGGACCTGTGGGCCGGGACGTCGATGGATCAGCTGTACGCCAAGCGCTTCGGTCAGGCCACGCCGATGCCGTCGATGCAGTTCTGCATCGAGAACCTGGATCAGGCGGGCGGTTGCACCTACAACTATTCGTGCGCCTACACCGACTCGATCACCTGGGCGTCCCCAAACGAGCCGCTACCGATGATTCGGGACCCGCGGATCGCCTTCGATCTGCTGTTCGGCGCGGGCAGCAGCCCGGCGGATCGCGCGGCGCGGCGGGAAACCCGCCGCAGCATCCTCGACTGGATCGCGGGCGAGGTGACGGCCGTGCGGAAGGATTTGGGCGCGGTGGATCGTGTCCGACTGGACCGGTATCTCGAGAACGTCCGCGAGCTCGAACGCCGGATCCAGGCGGTCGAGGCGCAGAACCGCAGCGGCGAGGCCAGGGCCTTGCCCGACGCGCCGGCGGGCGTGCCCGACTCCTTCACGGAGCACATGAAGCTGATGTTCGACCTCCAGGTGCTGGCGCTCCAGACCGATACGACCCGGATCATCTCGTTCAAAACCGGGCGCGACGCGCAGAACCGCGTCTTCCCGGAGTGCGAGTCGAAACAGCCGTTCCATCCAACTTCACACCACGGGAATCGCGAGGAGCGGATCTTGGAATTCAACAAGATCTGCAAGTTCCGCGTCGGTCAGCTCGCGTACTTCCTCGAGAAGATGAAGAGCACGATGGACGGGAACGCCAGCCTGCTGGAGAAGACGCTGATCATCTGGGGATCCCCGATGGCGGACCCGAACATCCACAACCACCGGCGGTGCCCCCTCATCCTGCTGGGCCATGCGAATGGCTCTCTGAAGGGCAACGTCCATCTGAAGGCGCCGGACGATACGCCGATGGCGAACGTGATGCTGACCCTGATGCACCAGCTCGGACTCGACGACATCGAGCGCTTCGGCGACAGCACGGGCGAGTTCTCGCTGTCGATGCCGGTGACGACCACCGTGGCGTGAAAAGAGAACAGCCATGAGACGACTTGGCTTGAATGTGTGCCTGGCGGCTGCGCTGTGCATGTCGGCGCTCGTCGGGGCCGCTCCTTCCGGCTCGCCGGTGGCGGATGCGGTCATGCGAGGAGACCGCGACAGCGTGCGGGCCCTGCTCCAGCAGGGCGCCGACGTGAACGCGCCCCAGGCGGACGGCATGACCGCCCTGCATTGGGCCGCCGAGCGCGGCGACGCCGACACGGCGGCGATGCTCCTCTATGCCGGCGCGAACGCCGCCGCGGTGACGCGGATCGGTCATTACACGCCGCTTCATCTGGCCAGCAAGTCGGGCAGCGCGCCGGTCGTCGAGGCGCTGCTGAAGGCCGGCGGCGACGTGGCCGCCCGCTCGACCACCAGCGGCGTGACGCCGCTCCACCTGGCGGCCACCTCGGGCAACCCCGACGTGGTCGTGAAGCTGCTGAACCATGGAGCGGATGTGAACGCCCGGGAAGCCGAGTGGGGACAGACGCCGCTGATCTTTGCGGCGGCGCAGAACCGCGCGGACGTCATTCACCTGCTGCTCGCGCGTGGGGCGGACGCCACCATCGCGACGAAGACGATCGACCTCGCCAAGCAGGGCGCGCTGGATCGCGCGGCGGCGGACCGCCAGCGCAGGGTCCTGGAGTCGTTCAAGGTGGACCCTCAGACCACGGTCACGCCAAGCCAGGTGCAGGCGGCCGTCCAGGCCGCGCGCGAGCTGGTCCTGTCCGGGAAGATTCCGCCGCCGGAGCCTGCGGACGGTGGGGGCCGGGGTGGACGGGGGGGCGGCAGGGGTGGGAACGCCCCAGGCCGTGGCGGCAATGCGGGCGCAGCAGGCGCGGATCCCCTGAATGAAGACGGACCGATCGCCATCGCCACGAAGGGAGGCCTGACGGCCCTCTTGCACGCGGCCCGGCAAGGTCATCTCGAAGCGGCGACGGCGCTCCTCGATGGCGGTGCGCCGATCAATCAGGTCGGGGCGGGCGACGCGACCAGCCCGCTGCTGATGGCCGTGATCAACGGCCAGTTCGACATGGCGACGCTCCTCGTCAAGCGAGGCGCCGACCCGAACCTGGCGGCGAGCCTCAACGGCGTGACGCCGCTCTGGGCGACCATCAACACGGAGTGGCAGCCGCGAACGCGCTTTCCGCAGCCGCAGCAGATGGAGCTGCAGAAGGCCACCTACCTCGATGTGATGAAGTTGCTGCTCGACGCGGGAGCGGATCCGAACGCGCGGATCAAAGTGCATCCCTGGTACATGGTGTACAGCGGCTGTGGAAATCGGAACTGCGGCCTGTCGGACACCGCGGGCTCGACGGCATTCTGGCGCGCCGCGTACGGGACCGACATCGAGGCGATGCGCCTGCTCGTGAAATACGGCGCTGATCCGAATATCCCGACGATGGCGCCGGCCGCCCCGCGGTTCGGAGGGGGCCGAGGGGGGCCGCCGCAGGGTGGAGCTCCGGGCGCCGACGGCACCGGCGCTCCCGCGAATCAGGGGGCTGGCGGTGCGGTTCCACGTGTTTCCGCGGCCCCTGATGCCTATGTCTCACCGCTGCCGCCGATTCCGCCCGGCGGCCCGGGCGTCTTTGCAATCCATGCCGCGTCGGGTGTCGAATACGGCGAAGGCTTCGCGGGCAACGCACACCGCCATGCGCCCGACGGCTGGCTGCCGGTCGTGAAGTACCTGGTCGAAGAGCTCGGCGCCGACGTCAACGCGCGGGACAACGATGGCTACACCGCGCTGCACCACGCCGCGGCCCGAGGAGACGACGCGCTGATCCTCTACCTGGTGTCGAAGGGCGCCGACGTGACTGCCGTGAGCCGCCGCGGACAGACGACCGCGGACATGGCCAACGGCCCCGTGCAGCGCGTGTCCCCGTTCCCGGCGACGGTCGCGCTGCTCGAGAAGCTCGGCTCGAAGAACAACCACAAATGCGTGACGTGTTAGTGCAGTTTTCAGTTCTCAGTAGTCAGTTTTCAGTTCGGATCTCGCCCGCAAATAACTGAAAACTGATGACTGATGACTGATAACTGAGAACTACGCTACAGCGAAGTGAAAAACGCTGTAGGGATCGTCTCTCGCTGATCAGATCTGCAGCGGCGCACCGACTGCATCCACTATCCGGCCGGAACGGGTGTCAACGAGACGGATCTACCGTCTGCCCTCGGCGGATCCGCTTGCCGTGACGGTGACGTTGATGTCGCGGTAGGAGTGAATGGCGGCGTCTTCCGCGTAGGCGCGCAGGACGTAGCTGCCGGGCTTGTCGAACTTGGCAGTGGTGGTCGCTTTCCCGTCGGCGACACGCACGACGTCCGGATCGAACCTCACCGTGCCGGGTCCTTTCCACTGGACCCAGCTCACTCTCAGCGATTCTCTCAGCGGCGGCTGATCGGCGTCCGCGCCGCCGCGGCCCGCGCCCGGCTTGATTCCGGCGACGCGCGCACCGCGATCGGTGCGCCGCTTGGGATTTCCATCGTCGGTCACCGACAGCGTCAGCGTGAGAGGCGAGCCGAGCGACGCCGTCTGATCCGGCGGCGCGCCGACGATCTTCGGGGCTTCGTTCGGCGGCTCGTCGAAATCGATGGCGGTGCGGCTCCCTCGATTCGCCGAAATCGTGTGCTCGTCGATCTCCCAGACGGGCCAGAGCGAGCCAAAGGCCTTCAGCGTTGTCCCGTTGGCTTTCACGGTCCAGATCAGGTCTTTGTCGCGCGGCCAGTTTGCCGGCACCGTCACCTTAAAGACGAACTGCTGCCGCCTGGTCTGAAAATACTCCGGCTGCCCGAGGTCTTCACCTCCCAGAAACCCGTTGTCGGGGCCGGCCGGGATGTTGGGGCGCTCCTCGAAGTTGCGGTTGAGGTACCCAAACCACAGGGCGTAGGACCCATCGGCGTTTCGCGACCATCCTTCGAAGACGGGCTGAATGCTCTGCCCGCGCAGGTATCTGATGGTCGTCGTCTCGATTTCCTGCGCGCGCGCGACCGATGCGCCACCGAGCAGGAGGGCGACCGCGAAACCCGAGAGCGCACGAGCCATCATTCCTTGATGTGCGGTGGGGCGGCCGCTCCGCCCGGGCAAAGAACGACAATGGGCTCCGCGGCGGCTCATTGTTTGATCCGGGGCCCCCTGGATCCCCGTTGGCCCCACCGCGCTGCCGTCGCTTACACTCCGGATCGTGATTGCATCACCTTCCGCTTGGTGCGGCATTTCCTTTTGGTCATTCGTTGGTGCGACGCTTCCTCCGCTCCTCGACCATCTTCTTGAAGTCTTCGTCCTCGAGGTACGTCCAGGTGACCCAGGCGAACGCCATCTCGTCGATCGTCCGCTGGCCGTAGCCGACCCAGTTGCGCGGATCCGGGTTGCTCCTGTTGGCGACGGTATTGTCGTGCCACAGGATCGTGTGCAGCATGGTGCCGGCCGGCAGGAGCGGCGTTACCTCGTCGGCGTAGTTGTAGACCTTGTGCCAGGCGAACTGGAACCCGAGGCAGTTGAGCTGCTCGACCTGACCGGTGGGCAGGATGGCCTCGACACACATCCGCTTGCCGCGATTGTGCATGTGCGGCTGAATCGCCGAGACGCGCGCGGGCTTCGAGAAACGGTAGTAGCCGTCATGGCGCGTGACGGAGTTGGGCGGGATGTCGATGTCCTGGGCCCGGGCGATCTGCAGCGAAATCTGGTGGTACTTCGGCACGTACCCTTTCGGGTAGAACTTCAAGCCCACCCGCGAGCGGTCCCTCGTTTCCTTGCCAGTCGCGTGATAGTGCAGGTTGAACCGGATCTGGGCGCCGGCCTTCACCAGCTTGCCGGTGCCCTCCGGGAGGATGTCCCCGTTTTTTCCGACCGCGTACTCGTTCAGGAAGCTCTCGTTATTCGTGCCGCGGTCGTCGAGCCGTCCGACCAGGACCTCGTCCTCGTCGACCTGCTGAATCAGGTAGGTGAGGAGATGATGCACGACACCGCGGGCGCCGGGCCCAGGCTTCGATTCCACCGCTTTGAGGTAACGGTCCTCGGTCAGGCCGGAGCTCGCGATGTAGTCAATCCACAGGTCGCCGCCTTCCACCGGGACGACGTGTGTTTTCGGGATCTCGACGATCAAGTCAGGCGTGCCGATATGCCACTGCTCGTCGTCGGGGAAGGTGGGAGGCGGGGGCAGATCCTCCGGATTGCCGCGCGGGGCGCCGGCGTCGGCCCAGGCCGCGATCGTCGCGATCTGCTCGTCGGACAGCGACGGGTCGTCCTTGAACTGCTGAATGCCGACGTTCCGCTCGATGTGCCAGGGCGGCATGATGCGCGCGGATACCCTCGTCTTGATCGCGCGCGCCCAGGGCCGGACGTCCTCGTACGTCAGGAGCGACATCGGCGCATTGGTGCCGGGGCGGTGGCACGTCTGACAGGAGCGCTGCAGGATGGGCGCGACGTCCTTGGTGAACGTGACCGTCTGTCCGGTAGCAGCGCCCGCGCTCGCCTGATCCGCGGCCCCGGGTGCCGCCGACTGTGCCAGGATCGCCGCCAGCATCAGAGCGCCGGCGGTACTGACGCCAAAGGGGTTCCACAGCGCCTTCATCGTGAACCTCCTGCGGCAAGCCTCGGGGCTCGCCCTACTCTTTCTTCTTGATGGCCGTGATCTTCTGCACGTCGAACGAGCGGACGTCGTAATTGTTGGACAGCCTCACTTCGGCGCCGGTGATCTCGACCGTCTGGCCGATATACGGCACGAGCTTGGCGTACTTGTCCTTGGCGAAGTTGCCCCAGAGCCTGAACAGCCCATCGCCGTCGGTCAAGATTCCGAGCGCGGCTTCCTTCTTCGCGACGCACTCCTTCGCGCATGCGATGTGGGCGGCACCGGTGCCGCCCGCCACCGACTTCTGCTTGTAGCAGGCAATATCGACGACTTCTCCCCGGAGGGTCGTGGGCGCGCCCCGGCTGATCACCGGCTCCTGCGCCACAACGGGCGCCGCGGGGAAGCACCACGCGACAAGCACCACGGCGGCGACCTTCCGCATCGCCCGTCCCTTCCGGTGAGCGGTCTCTCGTAACACTAACGGATAGAGGCGCTTATACGCCCGACCGCGTGACCCTGTCAAGCGCGGGACAGTGTGGCATAAGGTCGGTCGAGGTGCAGCGACTTCGGGTCGCTCCGAAGTGGCCCGGAGTGGTGCCGACCACGCTTATTCCCCGGTTTGAGCTGGTTGGTAGCGTTGATTGGATCCGGGCCCCCATAGGGCGCGCCCCGCGCGTGCACCGGTGTGCTGCCCATTCCGGACCGTGATGACCCCGTTGACGATCACGGTCTCGATCCCCACCGGGTATTGGTGCGGGTTCTCGAAGGTGGCCGTATCGGCGACTTTGGCCGGATCGAACACCACGATGTCGGCGAAGTAGCCTTCTTTCAACGTTCCTCGCTCGGCGATCTTCAACTGTGCCGCCGCAAGGCTCGTCATCTTCCGAATGGCTTCCGGAAGCGGCAGCACGTGCTCACCACGAACGTAGTGGCCGAGAATGCGTGGAAACGTGCCGTAGGATCGAGGATGTGGCTGCCCACGTCCGAGCTCGCCATCGGGTTTAATCGCGGATGAATCGGTCCCGACGCTCACCCACGGAAACTGCATCGCGGCCTTCACATCGTCTTCCGACATCATGTGGTACAGCGCGCCGACACGGCCTTCGTTCTCGGTCAAAATCGCGAACAGGGTGTCCCAGTTGTCCTGGCCTCGCGACCGCGCAATCTGCGACAGGCGTTTGCCGACAATCGACTGATCCTTGTCAGGCGGCACCGACGCGATCTGGACGCCATCGAACGTCGCGCCGGCCAGCAGGTTTTCGACTTCGGTGTTTGCTTCGATGTCCTGCCGCATCCTGGCGCGCAGCGCCGGATCGCGCAGCCGCTCGAGCATCTTCTCGCGACCACCTTCCTGCGCCCATCCGGGCAGCGTCGCCTGCAGGCCCGTGCCGCCGGCCGTATACGGGTACTGACACGCCGTCACGTTCAGGCCCCGCGCGCGCGCCTGCTCGACGAGCTGTCGGATCTCCGCCATATGGCCCCAGTTCGACTTGGCGCCGATCTTGAGGTGATAGATGACGACGGGAAGGCCGGCGCGCTCGCCGATCTGAATGGCTTCGCCGATCGCGTCCTTGACACGGAAGCTCTCGCCGCGCACGTGCGAGATATAGACGCCGCCATACTTCGCGGCCACCTTCGCGAGCGCGATGAGCTCATCGGTCGTCGTATACAGGGCTGGCGGATAAATGAGCGCGGAGGCGAACCCGAACGCGCCCTGTTGCATCGCCCCCTCGAGGATGTCTTCTTCCTTCTTCAATTCGTCCGGTGTCGGCGCACGGTCGGCCATCCCGAGGACCTGTTCGCGGAGCACGGCAACGGGCGCGAACGACCCGAGATTGAGGGACGTCCCCTTCTTTTCAAGCGCGCGTAGATAGCCATCGAATCCGGTCCAATCAAACGTGAGGCCGTAACGCTTGATCGAAACTTCGTCGGCGGTGTCTTTCGTCCACAGTGCCGGTGTGCCGCCCTCTCCGATGACCTCGCTGGTGATGCCCTGTCGAACGTGGCTCTGGCCGTTGCCGTCTGCCAGAAGCGTCACGCCCGACTGGCCCTGGACGTCGATGAAGCCTGGCGCCACGACGCGTCCCGTGGCGTCGAGCGTCGATCTCTTCTCGGGCGCTCCCATCCACGGCCCCGATGGCGACGATACGGTCGGCTTTGATGCCAAGGTCGGCGGATCGCGCGGGACCACCGGTTCCATCGATCACCTGGCCGTGACGGATGATCAGGTCGTACTTCGGACCACAGGACGCCGCTGTCACAACAGCACATGCCGACAGGGCCACCCAGACTGGTTTTGGCATGCGGTATTCTTAATCGTGACTCTCGCGGACTTCAAATCCACTCTGATCGGATCGGGACCGCCAGACGTGCCGCCGCCGCTGCTCGCGTTGTGGCACGACGCGCGCGGTGACTGGCAGAAGGCGCACGAGGTCGCCCAAGACGTCGGCGATCGATCCGCCGCGTGGGTCCACGCGTACCTGCATCGCAAGGAAGGCGATGCGAGCAACGCGCGCTACTGGTATGAGCGGGCGGGGCAGCCGGAGGCCCGGGATTCGCTCGAGGCGGAGTGGACCCGCATCATCACCGCGCTGCTTGGTTCCCGACCGACCTGATCGCCTCCGCCAAGGCACGAGCGCGCCACGTTGAACCACGGAGCCCACAGGGACCACGGAGACAACCTTCAGGTCTCTCTGTGTGCTCCGCGAGCTCTGTGGTGATCGTGGTCTCTGGCTCGAAGAAGCAGGCTACGAGCGCGTGGGCAGCCTGAAGGCACCGGTCTCGCCGAGCTCAGGGTCGAAGCTCTCGAGGGCGGCCTCCTCGGTATCGAACGTCTCGAACACCTGCAGCAGCTTCGCGATGTGCATTACGTTGTGGCTGCGGGGCGACAGGTTCGCGAGCTTGATCACGCCGCCCTGCTTTCGGGTCGTGACGAATTTCCACACCAACACGCCGACCCCGGCGCTGTCGAGGTACGAGACGTTCCGCATGTTCAACACGATGTACTTCCGGCCGTACCGGGTCAACGAGTCGATCCGGCTTTTGAAGGCCTGGTCGCCTTCGCCGAACACGAGCCGTCCGTCGAGATCCAGGACCGTCACCTCGCCGACGATTCGCTCGGTGATGTTCATGTTCGAGCCGTTCAGGAATTATAGAGTGGGACTGCCGATCCCGGCAGCGCAACTGCACGCAAGTTCAGGCCGGCGATGACGGTCCCGCGGGCTGCTAGAATGCGCCTCGATCGGCCATGCCTGGTCCGCCGCGCGCGCGCGCGTCTCGCCGTTCGCCTGACGCCACACCTGCCGCGACCGGGTCTCAACGAACGCCCGGCCGGCTGACCGAACAGGCCGGCGCCGGGGTTTTCAACGAGGCCACGGCCCTGGCGTACACCGGCGGCGACCGCAAGCTGCTCCGCGAAGTCGTCCAGCTCTTCTTGTCAAACTGCCCAAAGCAGGTCGACGACCTTCGTCGGGCCGTCCACGGCGTGGAAGGGCCGTTGGTGCATCGGGCCGCTCACGCGCTCAAGGGCACACTCGCGACCCTGGGCGCCGAGCGGGCGCTGGCCGTCGCGCGGCGGCTCGAGACGATGGGAAGCACCGACGAGCTGGCGGGGGCGAGCGACGCCTGCCGCGCGTTGGAGGGCGAGCTCGAAGCGCTCCGGAAGGCTCTCGGGGCCGCGATCAAATCACGGGCCTCCGCTGGAAGGAGCGCCAAAATCCACCGCAGAGCACGCAGAGCACGCGGAAAACCTTGAGAATTCTTCTCAGCGGAGTTTGCGGCCCCTGCGGTTGAAATCGTGTTGTCGGCACCGAAAGCTATCGTGAAGCACCGCATTCTCGTCGTCGACGATGACCGGGCGACGCGCCACCTGCTGAGAAAGGTGCTGCTGGCCGCCGGCTTCCGCGTGGCGGTTGCGTCGGACGGCTCCGCGGCGTTGAAGTCGCTGCGGACCAGACGAGCGCATCTCATCCTGCTGGACGTCTGGATGCCGAAGATGACCGGGCTCGAGGTGCTGGCGCAGCTCAAGAAGCGGAAGTCGAAAGCCCGCGTGATCGTCGTCACCTCCGATGACACGCCCGCGACGCTCCTGAAGGCGGTGCGCGATCAGGCGGTGGAATACATCAGGAAACCGATCCAACCGGCGGCGCTCCTCCAGATCGTCCACCGTGTGCTGAAGACGCCCGCGAGCACCTCGCCGATCGCAATCCTCTCCGCGAAGCCCGAATGGGTCGAGCTCGAGGTGCCGTGCACGCGCGAAGCGGCCGGGCGGCTTCACGAGTTCATGACCCATCTGGACACCGATCTTGCGCCGGAGGTGCGCGAGGCGGTCGGGTACGCCTTTCGCGAGCTGCTCCTCAACGCGGTCGAATGGGGAGGTCGGCTGGATCCGTCGCGCCGGGTCAGGATCTCGTACCTTCGGGCCCGGCGCATGGTGCTCTATCGGATCACCGATCCCGGGCCGGGCTTCAAGCTGGAAGAGCTGTCGCACGCTGCGATCGCGCACCCGGCCGACCGCCCGATCGATCACATGACGATTCGCGAGGAAAAGGGGCTCCGGCCCGGCGGCTTCGGTCTGCTGATGGTGCGGGCCAAGGTCGACGAGCTCATCTACAACGAGAGACGGAACGAGGTCGTCTTCGTGAAGTATCTGGATTGATCGCGGATACGCGCCGGGATTCGGGATTGGGGATTCGGGATTCGCGAAAGACCATCGGCCAAGCGCGACCCACGAATCCCGAACCCCGATCCCCGAATCCCGATCCCTTACGGGGTTTTGGCCACCGTCCCCACGCTGGCGAGCGTATCCCCCTTGACGCTGGACGGAATCGCGCGAATGAACAGCACGACACCGTCCGCCGGCGCGCGCGCCTCGAAGATCGTCTTGCCGATGTAGTCGGTCACGTATCCGATCTTCATCCCTTTCGTCACGAATGCGCCGCGGCGCACGAGCGGATAGAAGATGCCCGAGACATCGCTCGTGACCGAGGGGACGGCGTCGAACCAGACAGGATTCTGGACCGGCGTCACGGTGCCCGGCAGCATCTTGAGATGCCGCATGACGCTCAGCGATCCGTTCACCAACACCATCACATCGTCGGTCTCGACCGTCCCGGCGTGGCCGGCTTCGACCGTCAACGACGGCTTCCCGCGGGTCGTCGCCGTGTTCTCGAGATAGCGCGACGCGGCCGGATCCTTCGGACGATCGGCGGAGATGATGATGTGGTCGAGGCCGAAGGCCAGCACCATGCCGCGCGAGAGAGCATCCTGCTTCTCGTTCCCGCTCCTGGTCCAATAGCTGTACGGTCGAAGGCTCTCGTCGAGATCGCCGCCGTGGAAATCGATCACGTGATCGGCGGGCTCGATGACCTGGCGCGTGATGAGGAGGGAGGCGCGCTCGGTTTGCGTGCCGTCGGCCTTGCCTGGATAGAAGCGGTTCATGTTCTTCCCGTCGACCGGATTGAGATGCGGCACCACGCGCTCGAACGATGGCACGTTGACGAGCGGCACGATGATGACGGTGCCCGACACCTGGGCAGGGTCGACGAGGCCGATCAACCGCTCGAGCCCGATGATCGACGTGTATTCCGTCCCATGCGATCCCGCGACGAGGGCGAGCACGGGGCCCGGCCTGGCGCCGTGCACCACCGCGACGGCGATGTTGAGCGCCGCGTCGCTCCCGGCCGGCACGGCGATCACACCGGTCGCGGTCTGTCCCCGGGACGCCGTGGCGCTGCCGACGGTGAAGGTCGGGTGGGCATCCCTCGTCTGTGCGCTCGCAAACGATGCGAACGCGACCGCGGCCGCCAACGACGCGAACACGATCTTCGGCTTCATGATCACTATCACTCCTTCGGCATCTTGCCCCAGTCCCAGATCCCCCATTTCAGCGTGTCGCTCAGGGGGAAGCCGCACTGTTTGGCGGTGAGCAGCAGATGGCCCCGAGCGCTTCGTCGCTCAGCTCGTCAATCACCATCAGGTTGACGCGGTTGTTGATGGACCAGACGTCGAGCAGCTGGTGTTTCATGCGCCTCCCTCGGCGGGAGGCGAGTACAGCACCCGGCGCCGCCTTGTCTTAGGGCCCGGAAAGGAATAAAAGTGCCATCTTGGACGCCGATGCATCCCGCCGGGCTGCGTTGCTCGTCGCTTACATACACCCGGTATGCGCGCTCCTCGCGCCTTGCCGGGCGGGCGCCTCGACGCCCAAGATGACACCTTTATTCCTTTCCGGGCCCTTACCCCGCCGCCTCCAGGACCCGTCGCGCGGCGCTCTGTGCCTGACGACGCAGATGATCGAGCATCCGGTAGCGATGATCGACCTGACGCGACGTGAGCGAATACCCCGCCCGGAGCATCCGCCCTTCGACTCGCCGTTCATCCCCTTCGCGAAGGGTGAACGGCGCGCTCAGGGCAGGCGGCTGGAGCAGCTCGACCAGCGGCCGCGCCGGCGGCACGAGCAGCGGTCGGCCACGCTCGGATCGATAACAGCGGAGGCACTGCGGTCGTTCGAACTGCGGGATCCCCGCCCAGGCGCGCGCGAGCCGGGCACAGACCGGGCAGACCGTCGCGTTCGGGCGTGTCTTTGGCATATCCCGCACTATAAAGAGGTGGTGTGACAGGGGAGGTCACAACGGAGGTCGGGGATCAGGGGCCGGGGACCAGGGGTCGGGGGGGCTGGGATCTATAATCCGCGCACGCTATGTCTCGGGCGCCCGGCCGCGTCTGCATTCCGAGTCAATGAGGCGATCACTGCCCCATGCCGCGCAACGCTGAAGTCGTTCGCCAATGGACCATCCTCAAGGAGATCGAAGCCGCGCGCCTCGAGGGGGTCACGATCGACACGCTCGCCAGGCTGTGCAAGGTGACGACGAGGACGATCCGGCGGGATCTCGACGCCCTCCAGGAAGCCGGCTTTCCGCTCTACGACGACCACTCGGATCACAAGACGCGCTGGAAGTTGAACGGTCAGGCGCTGAAACGTCTCGAAACGACCTTCAGCCTGGCCGAGCTGTCGGCGCTCTACTTCAGCCGGACACTCGTCGAATGCCTGGCGGGCACGCCGTTCCAGAGCGATCTCCGGAGCGCGTTCGACAAGCTCGAAGGAGTGCTGACGCCCCGCATGCGCCAATTCCTCGACCGGCTCCCCACGGTCGTGGCGGTCAAGGGCGGCGCGTGGCGCACACCGGAGCATCCCAAGCAGCGCGAGATTGTCGCCCGCCTGCTCGAGGCCACGCTCGAGCACCGGCGCGCGTCGATGCAGTACCATTCGCTCTCGAGCCGCCGCGTGAAGACGTACCTCGTCGATCCGTATCAATTGGTCTATGGTCAGGGCGGCCTGTACCTGACGGCGTACGTGCCGGCCTACGGGGCGATCCGCACGTTCGCGTCGGAACGCATCAGCGAGCTCACGCTGCTCGAGTCCCGCTTCGAGCCGGTCGAGGATGTCGCGAGCGATCTCTACGCGCACTCGATGGGGATCCACGACGCGCCGCCTGAATCGATCGAGATCTTGTTCACACCAGAGGCTGCCCCGTACGTCCGCGAGCGCGTGTGGCACCCGACGCAGACGATCAAGGAGGAGCCGGACGGATCCATGACCATGTCGCTGAGCGTCTGCAACGATCCGACGCTCAGGAGCTGGATCCTGAGCTTCGGGCGATCCGCCCGGGTCATGGCACCCGAGACACTGGCTCGCCAGATTCGCGACGAGCTCGACAGGGCGCGAGACGCGTACAATCCAAGTCGTCCGGAATCCGACATCAACCGATCCCCGTCCCCTGACCCCCGACCGCTGATGAGAGGACTGTCATGAAACGCCTGCCGCTCGTTGCCATCGCCTCCTGCATCGTCCTCGTGCTGTTCCCGGTGGCCGCCGTGGCGCAGCCGCGGAACATGACGCTCGTCGATCTGCTGAACGTCCCGCGCGTCAGCTCGCCCCAGCTCTCACCGGACGGCTCCCAGATCCTCTACGTGCGCGCCGACGCAGACTGGAAGACGAACAAACGGATCAGTCACATCTGGCGCGTCAAATCGGACGGCAGCGGCGCCGCGCAGGTCACAAGCGGCCCGGACGGCGAATCGAGCCCCCGCTGGTCGCCGGACGGGAAATGGATCGCGTTCCTCGCCAAGCGGAGCGGCGACGAGGCCATCCAGATCTATCTGATGCCGGCCGACGGCGGCGAGGGCAAACGGCTGACCGCGCACGACGGCGCGGTGGCGGATATCACCTGGTCGCCCGACAGCACATCGATCGTCTTCGTATCACCCGATCCGAAGTCCACCGAGCAAAAGGCGCGGGAGAAGGCCAACGACGACGTGTATGCGTTCGACGAGGACTATCAGCTCCGCCATCTCTGGAAGATCGACGTGAAGAACGAGCGTGAGGCGCGCATCACGCAGGGCGACTACACCATCTCCAGCTACGAGCTCTCTCGCGACGGCAAGCGAATCGCCCATCACCGGGCGCCGAATCCGCTGTTCGGGTACTCCGATCGGGGCGAGGTCTGGGTGATGGACGCCGACGGCCGCAACGCGGCGCAAATCACGAAGAATACGATTCCGGAGAGCAGCGCGACGCTCTCTCCCGACGGCACCGAGCTCGTGTTCGTGGCCAACGCGAACGAGCGCTTCGAAACGTATTACAACGACAACATCTTCCTGGTTCCGGCCGGCGGCGGCGCCGCCCGTGACCTCACGAAGGAATTCCCCTACGAGATGTCGAGCGTCGCCTGGTCGAAGGACGGCAAGTCGCTCTATTTCGTGGCGAACATGGGCGTGCATTCGGAGCTGTTTCAGCTCGACCTGACGACAAAGGAGCCGCGCCAGCTCACCAAAGGCAACCACTCCATCGGCAACTGGTCGTACGTGCCGGAGCTCGATCGTCAGGTCTTTACACTGGATGACGCGACGAACCCGGGTGACATCTGGGTGCAGACGGGCGCGGGTGCGCCGACCCGTGTGACGCACGTCTTCGACTACCTCGCGCGCGACTTCCGGCTGCCGCGCCTCGAAAGAGTCACGTGGAAAGGCGCCGACGGCGCCGACGTCGAAGGGCTGCTCACCTACCCGCTCGACTACAAGGAAGGCGTCCGCTGCCCGCTCATCGTCCAGACGCACGGCGGGCCGCAGTCCTCCGACAAGTTCGGCTTCACCAGTTGGAGCGAGTACCAGACGGTGCTGGCCGCCAGGGGATACTGCGTGCTGCAGCCGAACTACCGCGGGAGCACCGGCTATGGCGACGCGTTTCTCCGCGACATGGTCGGGAGCTACTTCAAGAACTCGCACCTCGACGTCATGGCCGGCGTCGATCACGTGATCAAGATGGGCGTCGCCGACGGCGATCGGATGGGCAAGATGGGCTGGAGCGCCGGCGGCCACATGACGAACAAGATCATCACGTTCACGAGCCGGTTCAAGGCGGCGTCGAGCGGCGCCGGCGCGGCGAACTGGGTCTCGATGTACGCGCAGAGCGACGTCCGTACCTACCGGACGCCCTGGTTCGGCGGCACGCCGTGGCAGAAAAACGCGCCAATCGACCTCTACTGGGATCATTCGCCGCTCAAATACGTGTCGAACGTCACGACGCCAACGATCTTCCTCGTGGGCAAAGAGGATCCGCGCGTCCCGATGCCGCAGTCGGTCGAGATGTACCGCGCGTTGAAGTCGAACGGCGTCCCGACGCACCTCTACGTCGCGCCGCGCGAGCCGCACGGCTGGCAGGAGCTGCGCCACGAGCTGTTCAAGATGAACGTTGAATTGGACTGGTTCGAGCGCTGGGTGACCAAGCGCCCATACGAGTGGGAAAAGGCGCCGGGCGAGGAGGACAGCAACAAGACGACGCAGTAGGGATCGGGAAGTGACTACATCAGGTCGGCTCGTTTGTCTTCTCGGCACGTCATGGCTCGTGATCCTCGCGACGCCTGTACGAGCCGACCTTCAGCAGCTTCCACAATCGACCACCGCCGCGAAGGTCGACCCCGTCGCCGCAACCGACCGGTATCTCGCCACGGTCCCGCCGGACAAGCGCGCCCGATCGGACGCCTACGTCGAGGGCGGATACTGGCTGGACGTGTGGAGCTTTCTGCTGGGCGCCGTCGTCCAGTGGCTGTTCTTGCAGCGTGGATGGTCGGCGGGCATGCGTGACCGGGCCGCCCGGTTGGTTCGCGCTCGACCTCTCCAGACCGCGGCGTACTGGGTCCAATACCTGATCGTGACCAGCCTGCTGCTCTTCCCCCTCAGCGTCTACGCGGGCTTCATCCGCGAACACCAGTACGGGCTCGCCACGCAGACGTTCGCCGTGTGGCTGGGCGATCAGGCGAAGGGCCTCGGCGTCGGTCTGGTGCTCGGCGGCCTCGCGGTCGTGACGTTATACGGCGTCTTGCGGCGGATGGCCCGCACCTGGTGGCTCTGGGGCTCGATGGTGATGATCGGGTTCACGGTCGTCTCGTTGCTGATCGGCCCCGTCTTTATCGCGCCGCTCTTCAACACCTACACCCCGCTCCAAGACCCGCGCGTCCGCGATCCGATTCTGGAAATGGCAAGGGCCCACGGCGTGGGCGTGAGCGACGTGTACCAGGTCGACGCCTCGCGGCAGACGACCAGGATCAGCGCGAACGTCAGTGGATTCCTCGGAACCGAACGGATCACCCTCAACGACAACCTGCTCAGGCGCGGGTCGCCCGCCGAAATCAAGGCGGTCATGGGCCACGAGCTCGGCCACTACGTTCTGAACCACATGTACGAAATCGTGCTCTTCGACGCTATCGTGATCGTCGTGGGCTTCGGGTTCCTCAGATGGGGGTTCGATCGGTCGCTGCGGCGCTGGGGGGCCGGCTGGGGCGTCCGCGACATCGGCGACGTCGCTGGCCTGCCGCTCATCGCCCTGCTCTTTTCCATCTATTCTTTTGCGCTCACCCCGCTTCAGAATACGTTCGCCCGATCGAACGAGTACGAGGCTGACCTCTTCGGGTTGAACGCGGCGCGCGAGCCGGACGGCTTCGCCGAGATCTCTCTGAAGCTCGGCGAGTACCGCAAGCTCGCCCCCGGGCCGGTCGAGGAATGGATCTTCTTCGATCACCCCAGCGGCCGTACCCGCATCCTCGCGGCGATGCGGTGGAAGGCCCGGGAGTCGGGGTCGGGAGTCGGGGTCGGGAGTCGGGGTTCGGGATTCAAGGGTCCGGATTCGTTGGTCATGCCGTGCAAGGGGTGTCTCCGCTATCTCGTCTGTTGCTGGCTTGTGATTGGCTGCGACACCGCACCGCGGGCCCAGCCGTCCGGTGACACCGATCGATTCGCGGCGGCGCGCCGCCGCATGGTCGACGAGCAGATTGCTGCCCGCGGCATTCGGGATCGGCGTGTGCTCGAGGCCATGGTCACGGTCCCCCGTCATCTCTTCGTCAGCGCCGATTTCCTGAATCGCGCGTACGACGATCACCCGTTGCCGATTGGCCACGACCAGACGATCTCCCAGCCGTACATCGTCGCGCTGATGACCGAGACGGCACGGCCGCAGCCGACGGATCGCGCGTTCGAGGTGGGGACAGGATCCGGCTATCAGGCGGCGGTGCTGTCGTACGTGGTGGCCCAGGTCTACACGATTGAGCTGATCGAGCCACTTGGGAAGCAGGCTGCGGAGCGGCTGGCCAGGCTTGGCCACCGCAACGTCACCGTTCGGGTGGGCGACGGGTATCAGGGCTGGCCCGAGCAGGCGCCGTTCGACGTCATCGTCGTCACAGCGGCACCCGAAGAGGTGCCGCAGCCGCTGCTCGATCAGCTCAAGGCCGGCGGCCGCCTCGTGATTCCGGTCGGCCCGACTGGCGCAACGCAAGAGCTGCTCCTCCTCGAGAAAGATGCGAAGGGCACGATCTCGCGCCGTAGCATCGCGCCCGTGCAGTTCGTGCC